>JAYWEP010000177.1:0-32007 GCA_043779205.1 Chthoniobacter sp.
GTGTTCATGCGGCGCTGGTTCTTGGGCTGGTGTTGATTTCACAACCCCACCTTTCCAAGTCCTCGCCGCATGAACAACCTATTGGAACTTCACACCTAGAGCACTTGGCATGCGCCGCATTTTCGTTTGCCTCGCCGTGACCTTGCTGGTGCTGGGAAAGGCGTGGGCCGGTTCGCTGGAGCGGTCGTTTTGGGTCTGGCATCGCGCCGCGCCGCTGCGCGCGGAGGAAAGCGCGGAGCTGGTGCGGCAGGAGGTCGGGACGCTCTTTTGGAGTGTCGGTGAAATGGAAAACCGCGGCGGTGCGTGGCGGTGGAAAACGCCGGCGCTCGCGCTGGATGCGCTTGCGCCGCGGTTCCATGTCGTGCCGGTGGTGCGGCTGACGAGCGAGGGGCAGACGCCGTTCGCCGCCGAGGCGATGGCCGCGCTGGTGGAAAAGCTGAAGGCCATCGCGACGGACGCGGGCGAGTTGCAAATCGACTGCGACTGCCCGGACCGTTTGCTCGGCGACTACGCCGCTGCGCTCGGTGAAATCCGGCGGACGATCCCGCGCGTCTCGATCACCGCGCTCGCGCACTGGCCGCGGCTGCGCGACTTTGCCGCGCTGACGCGGAACGTGAGCGAGATCGCGCCGATGTTTTACGACATGCAGGCTGATCCGACGGGCGTCGGGCCGGACGCGCCGCCGCCGCCGATCCTTGATCCTGAGCGGGTCGCCGCGGCATTGCGCGATTGGAGCGCGTGCGCGATTCCGTGGAGGGCGGGTCTGCCGACGTTCGCACGGCTGACGGTGTTCGACCGCACGGGACTTTCACGCGGGCAGATTCCGAATTGGTCATGGGAGGATTTCTGCTTTCACAAATCGCTCCACACGCTCGGACCGACGCGGCTCGGCGTGACGCTTTTCCGCGCGGATGCCGACACGCGCGTGGCCGCGACGCCAGTTGGAAACGGCGAGATCGTCGCGTCGCGTTTTACCGACCGCGCGGCGCTCGCGCAGAGCGTCGAGCGGGCGCGCGAAGCCGGTGCGGCGGGCGTCGTTTTCTTCCGCCTGCCGGACGGTGGCGATCCCGCCGGCGGGTCGCTCACCGATCTTGCTAAACTCGCGTCGCCTCCGCTGCCGCGCCTGATTCTACGCCAGTCGGCGGGCGAACAGCTCGAACTCATCAACGATTCTCCCACCGATCTCGCGCCGCGTCTGGCGGGCGAAAAGGGCGACCGCGATCGCGGCTATGCGCTCGAACTCGACGCGCCCGCGCCGGTTTTCCGCGAAGCGCTCGCGGGGGATTTCTGGCGCGTGACCAGCCACGCGAATCCCGACGCGAAAGCGCCGAAGCCTGTCGCCGTGCCGCTCGCCACGCGGCTGACCTTTTGGTTCGGCGACCTGCGCGCGGGCGCGGCGCGGCGAACCGGCTTGCTGCAAATCGCGCCGGGAGCCACGCTCGCGGGCGTCCGCTATCGAATCCTCAACTGCGAAGGAGCCGCCGCATGGCAACCGATTCAAATCCCGCCCTGAACCCGCCCTTCGTGCCGCGGACCGCCGGGCCGGCGTTGTGGGACAGGCTTCCAGCCTGTCGTGGTGGGACAGGCATCCCTGCCTGTCCTGATGGCGCTCACCTTGCATTGAACTCGGGCAGGCTGGGAAGCCTGCCCCACTCCGACAGGCTGGAAGCCTGTCCCACGACGGCGCTTTGCCGCATCGCTTGGATCGTGTTGACGCTCGCCCTCGTGCAGCCGCACGCGCGGGCGACGGGCTACTTTGACGAGGAGCCGGTGCAGACGCTTCCCAACTATCTGCGGCTCGACCAGTTGCCGGCGAAATCCATCCAGCAGGTGCTCGGTGAAACGTCCAAGCCGGAAACACCGGCGGCGAAGATCGACTTCCAGGCCGAGCTGCTCGCGCTGCCGAAAAAACCCGGCGCGGAGGCGCTCGCGTCGCTCGACAAAATGATCGCCGCAGCGCGCGCCGCCGCCGACACGCCGCTGCTCAATCTGCTCCACGATGTGCGCGATCTTTTCGCCGGCCCGGCGACCGCGGCGGAGAGCGCGGCCTATCTCGAATGGCGTCTCGATCAGGCCGACCGCTTCGGCGTGACCTTCGGCAAACCCAAAGCCGCCGAACCCGAGGGCGAACGTCCGGCTCCGAACCCTGCGTTCAATGCGGAGATCGAGCGGCAGCTTGCCAAAGCGTCGCCGGCGCTGCAGCCGCACTGGCTCTATCTCCGCGGGGCGGCGGACTGGCTCGGCGGCAAAATCCCGGAAAGTCAGGTGCGGTTTTTGAAAGTGGCCGCGGATTTTCCGAAGCACCCGCGCGCTGAAACCGCGCTGTTCATGGCGCTGCGCGGCGCGATTTGGAAAACGCGCAAGCCGGACTACACGCAGACGGATCGGCAGCTCAATGAGGGCGAGCGGACGAAGGCGAAGAAGCTCTTCGACGAGTATTTCGCGAAGTATCCGCACGGGCGTTTCTATGGCGACGCGCTCGGCTGGCAGGGCGCGTTGGCCTGGGACGGCGGCGACTATGCCACGGCGCTGCGCTGCTACGCGCAGCAGCTCGATCTGCCGGAGCACCCGGAGCTGGCCGACCCGGCGGCGATCATGATCGAGAAGACGCTCTCGCGGCTCGCCGCCGATCCGCGCGACGCCGCGCTCGCCGAGGTGGCGAAGCATCCCGCCGCCGCGCAGGCGCTCACCTATCTCGTGCTGAACACGAGCGAGTCGGACAATTACAACGGCAAATACGATCCCGTGGACGAGGTGCGCGGCTGGCGGAAGAAAGTGCTGCCGCGGCTGGCGGCGGCGATTTCAGCGGAGCAAAAACTCTACGCTGGAGCGGAGTGGAAGCCGCGCTATCTGGCGATGCTCGCGTCTGCCGCGAGCGGCGCGGGCCAGCATGAGCAGGCGCTGAAGCTGATCGATTCCGCGGGCGCGGCGGTGGAGAAAAGTGACGATCTGCTTTTCGCGCGCGGCGTCGCGCTGCATCGCGCCAAGCGTCCGGCCGAGGCCGCGGCGGCGCTGCAAACGCTGCTCGAAAAATTTCCGCAAAGCCCGCTGGCCCGCGGCGCGCGCCTGCGGTTGGGGCTGGCGCAGACGGACGATCATCGCGGCGGCGAGGCGGTGCTGGCGCTGCAAAAGCTGCTGCCGAAACCTGCGGTCGAGGAGAAGAAACCGGACGCGAAGGATGAGGAGAAGACGGACGGGGAGGAAGCGGCGGATGCTTCCGTGGACGAGAGCGGACAGTATCCGATTCTCTACGGCATCGACGTGAACCAGGTGCGCGCGCTCATCGACACGCTGCTGAATTTCGCGCCCATCGCGGAGCTGGCCGCGCCCACGCGGGACGCGAAGCTCGATGCCGTGGCGCGGCTGCGTTTCACCGAGGCCATCGCGCAGCGGCTGCTCGCGAAGGAGCAGTTCGACGAGGCGAAAAAATACCTGACGCCCGCGCAGTGGGAGCTTTTCGCCGGGCCGCTCGCGCGGCTGACGAAGGCGGCGCAGGAGGCCAAGGAACCCGCCGCCCGCGCCGCCGCCTGCCGCAAGCTCGGCGATGCGTGGGCCGCCGCCCGCGGCAAGCTGCTGACCTATCCGCTCGATACCGACGAAGCGCGCCACGAAGCAGTCGCCGGCTTTGCCGCCGAGGCCAATGTGCGCCGCGTGGCGAGCGCGCCCTTTGTCGGTGCGACGGGAAATGTTGCGCTCGATCTCGAAGGTCGCGACGAGCTGCGGCACGCCTTCGCGTGGTGGCTCGAAGCCTCGGACGCGCAGCCCGGCACGCCCGCGACCGCGCAGGCGCTCTGGCTGGCGCTGCGCGCGATGCCGCTGATTGCGGACGTCTCGCCGTTCACTTTCGAGCGCGCGGTGGGGCGGAAATGGAGCGACACGGCGCGCAAGCTCTACGACCGCCTGCGGACGGAATGCCCGACCTCCACCGAGGCGCAACGCCTCGCGGTGGCGTGGGATTTCACCGCACCGAAAAAGCGCGCGAAGACGGAGACAGATGACACGGAGGCAAGCCGATTTCGATACCCGGCCGGGGAGGATTTGCGCGGCATGGACGCGCTGAAGGTGAAGGAGAGGGGTGGTGATGGCGAAGAGCCGGACGCCATTCTCACGACGCAGATCGAGGTTTTGGCAAGAGACGCGGACTCCGTGAATCTCGCGAAGCTGAAGGCCCGCGCCGATGCGCTGCGCGACAAGGCGAGGAAAGCCTTCACCACATGGAACGAGCTGCGCTGGGTAAATCAGATCGAAGACCTCGCGCTCTTTTTTTCCGAGCCCGATCCGGGGGCCAAAGTCCGCGAGCGCTATGTGAAACTGCGCTGCCGCTTTCTTCGCGAATCCGCCATCGGCGGCGGCGGTTTCATGGAAGAAAAAAAAACCGATGAGGAGTTGGGCGCGGCCATCAAAGCGGCGCTCGCCGATCCCGAGGTGAAGCCGGTGGCGGATTATTTTGAGTTCCTGAATCTCGCGGTGGTGGCGAACCATTTCATTTTCGTGAAACTCAAGAGCAAGGACAAGGACGGTGAGGCCGACACCTACCGCACGCACGACTATCCGCGGCTGGCGAAGCTGTCGGCGGCGTTTTTGGAAAAGCATCCGCAGAGCAAAAAGCGCGAGGCCGCGATGCTGCTGCACGCGCGGGCGGTCTTCCAAAGCTCGAAGGAGGTGGTGATGAAGAAGTATGTGACGTGGCCGCAGGGCGCGCGGTGGGAGGGCGGCTATGAGATTTCGGTTTCGTCGCAGGAGCCGTTCGAGGCGAAGCGCGTGCTCGCGGCGCTCGACGGCTATGACCGCGCCTTCCCGCATGGGCGCTACGCGGCGGACATCCGCGACTGCCGCGCGGCGGTGGCGCTGCGGATGCACGACTGGAAGACGGCGCTGGAGCTGACGGTCGCGCAGTTCGACGACAAGGACGCGGGCGCGCTTTTCACCAGCGCGGCGAACCGGCTCGGCGAGATTTTCGCGCAGCTCGCGGACGAAAAGCACCGCGCGGATTTGCTGCCGGTCATCAAGGCGAACAAGCGCGGGCGCGAGTTGCTGGCGAAATACATGGCCGACGAAAGCGATGCGCATCCGCTGCGCTACATGAAGGCGTGGCTGCGCGAGCAGTTGGCGGCGAAGTAGCGGCGCAACTGCAGGGGAAGCTGGCAGCTTCTCCTACAGTTGCGCCGCTACGAAGCGGGCGATTTCGGCGATTCCGTTCGCCGAGCAGTGCGCGGCGGGCTGACCGCAATCCTTCATTTGGAAAAGCGCGCGGTCTTTCCAAATCCACGCGTCGGGCTGGCAGGGGCCGACTTTGCGGGGGTCGCTCCAGGTGTGGATGGAGAGGAGGCGCGCGGAGAGGGCGGCGGCGAGGTGCATGGGGCCGCTGTCCACGCTAACGGTGAAGGCGGCGCGGCGGAGGAGCCAGAGGAGTTCGGGGAGGGTGGTGCGGTTGAGGAGGTCAGTGGCGTTTTCGAGCGGCGGCAAATGGGTCTCGGTGCGACCGGCGAGGACGATGCGGTGCGGGGCGAGGGCGTGGCAAAACTCGATCACCTCCGGCGCGGTGAGCGATTTTCCCGCGCCGCGGGAGAATGGGTGGAGGAGGACGAAAGGCTGCGCGGCGTCGAAGTCGGCGGGCGCGGAACCTTGTGGCAGCGGCCATTCGAGCGGGGCTGAGGTGTCGATGCCCAGGGCGGCGACGAGGGCGAGGTAGCGGGCGACGGCGTGCGGCTGGGCGGACACGTCCGCGGTCTGGTCGTAGAAATGGCGGGCGCCTTCGCGGGCGTCGGAGAGGCCGACGATGCGACCGCCATCGGCGCGGCAGAGGCGGGCGATGAGGGCGCTGCGGAGGAGGCCTTGAAAATCGAGGACGAGGTCGGCTTTGCGGGCGGCGATCCTTTTCGCCCAGCCGGGGATGCGCGCCCAGCCGGCGGGGCCGCGGAACTGGCCGCGGGGAAAGTGGACGACTTCATCGACGTGCGGGTTGCCGTCGAGCAGGGGAGCCCATTCGGGATTGATGAGCCAGCGGAGGTGCGCCGCGGGCCAGCGCTTTTTGACGAGGGCGACGGCGGGGAGGGTGTGGACGATGTCGCCGAGGGAGCTGGGTTTGAGGACCAGAATCGAATTTAGCGATTGGGCGATTGCGCGATTGGGCGATTGGATTGCGCCGCGCGCGTTCATCAATTCAATCGCCCAATCGCTAAATCGCCCAATCGCCCAATCATTTTCCCAAAGCCAGCCGGTCCGCGAGCCGCTGGGGCAGGCCGGCTTCGATGATTTTGTCCTGCGCGCTCCAGATGTCGTACTCGAGGCGGCGGAGTTCGATGAGCTGTTTGTCGGGGTAGTAGAGGACGTAGGAGGCGTGCCAATCGCCGTCGCGGGGCTGGCCGACGCTGCCGCAGTTGATGAAATACTTTTTGCCGGGCTCGATGGTGAGCTTGTCGAGGAGCTGGCTTTTCACCGAGCCCTCGCGGATGTAGGCGCGCGGGGCGTGGGTGTGGCCGTAGAAGCAGAGCTGGGTGTGCTGGTAATTAAAGCTCGCGGCGGCGTCGAGCTGGTTGAAGACGTAGCCCCATTTGTGCGGGGTATCGAGGGTGGCGTGGACGATGGTGAAGTCGCGCACCTGGCGGACCATCTTGAGGTCGCGGAGCCACTGCTTGTCGGTTTCGGAAAGCTGGTTGCGGGTCCAGTTGATGGCCTCTTCGGCGAGCGGGTTGAAGCCGACGAGGTCGTCCACGATCGAGGCCTGCTCATCGTGGTTTCCCTTCACCACGGGGCAGTCGAGATTGCGCACGATGTCGAGGCACTCGCGGGGGTTGGCGTTGTAGCCGACGACGTCGCCGAGGCAGACGTGGTGGGTGACCTCGTGCTTCTCGGCGTCGGCGAGGACGGCCTTGAGGGCCTCGAGATTGGCGTGGATGTCTCCGAAGATGGCGAATCGCATGTCAGGGTTTGGGAGGAGGAATAACCACTTTCTGCGCCGCGGGAACATGCAATTTTTCCTGCAATTCGCCGAGCAGCTTGAGCAGGGTGGGCAGGCGCTCGTCCTCGCCCTTGTGGTAAAGTGCGAGCAGCTTCTCGTAAGCCTCCTGGTCGTGGCCGGGGCAGCGGGCGAGTTCATAGACGGCAAAGCGATGGACATAGACCGGCGCGTTCGGCACGGCTGCGCCGCGGGCATAGACTTCGGCGGCTTTGCAGTGGTCTTGAAAGCGGTCCTTGTAGAGCGTGCCGAGATTGATGTGGAGGGTGGCGTTCTCGGGATTGTTGGCGATGCCGCGGAGCAGGTAGTCCTCGCCGAGCTTCCAGTATTCGCGCTGGGCCTTGAGCCGGAGCGCCTCGCGCGGCTGCCGCGGATCCTCGTAGGCGGCGATGCTGGCATTGGCATACATGTGCCAGGCGGCCATGTCCCAGAACATGGCGCAGCGCGGCTGGAGCGTGGTCACGGCGTCGAAATCGACCTTCATCGCGCCCCAGTCCGTGCGCTCCCAGACGGTGCTGGCGTGAATCCACAGCGCGTCCGCCACGAGCGAGCGAAAGCCGCTGAGTGCGGCGAGGAAACCCATCTGGCCGATTTTTTCGCGCAGACTGAGATCGAGCGTGACGCCGTGGAAACGCGCGGCCCGCTGCCTGCGTTCGAGTTTCAACTCGACCGGCAAACGCGCTGCCCCAAAGACGAGCAGAGCGAAGAGCGCGATGACCACGCGGCGGTTCATAGCTCCTTGCCCGCGAAGATGAAGTAGCCCACGAGGAAATAGATGGTGACGTAGAGCCCGCCGAGCCCCGCCGTTTGCCAGAAAAGCGCCTGCGCGATGATGTCGCCGGGGTGCAGATCGGAAAGCAGATCGAAGGCTTTCAAATCCGGGATGAGCAGCGAGATGAGCGCGAGGAAGACTTTCGTCAGTGCGCCGGGCGAGTTCGTCGAGAGCCAGTACTCGCGGGCGATGGGCTGGATGTGGCCGATGATGTAGACGACGACCGAGACGATGATCGTGAAAATGGAGGACGAGGCAAAGGTCGAGAGGAAGAGCGTGAGCGCGGCGCAGACCGCGGCTTTCACGTAGATGATGATGATGCCGGGGACGAGGCTGGCGTGGAAAGTGGACGCGCGGACGAGCTGCTGCGCGGCATCGAGTTCCGGGCCGGGCGCAAACTGGCGCGCGTTGTCCGCGAGCGCGGTCTGCTCCTGCGTGTAGAGCACGGCGACAAACATCGCGACCATGAGCGCGAGGGCGACGGCGAGCAGCGCGAAGACGCCGAGCAGTTTGCCGAGCAGATACTCGAAACGCGGGACCGGCTTCGCGAGGATGGTGTAGAGGGTGCGCTCCTCGATGTCTTTCGGCAGGAGCATGGCCGTGGCGAGTACCGCGAGCAGCCAGGTGAAAATGGACATCGCGCCGAGCGACACGTCCTGGAGCACTTTGAACTGCTCCTGAAAGGTCATCTTCACGGTGATGAGCGAGGCTCCGATGCCGAGCAGCGCGAAGAGCAGGAGGAAGTA
This sequence comes from Chthoniobacter sp., assembly GCA_043779205.1. Classification (GTDB taxonomy): domain Bacteria; phylum Verrucomicrobiota; class Verrucomicrobiia; order Chthoniobacterales; family Chthoniobacteraceae; genus Chthoniobacter. The sequence goes on from JAYWEP010000177.1 coordinate 8,477, forward strand.
GAAGACCTTGAGGCGGACGAGTTCGAGCAGCGTGTTCGAGGCGATGGCGAAGACGCGCGCGAGGGAGAAGGCGCGGTGGGGGGTGGCGGCGGGAGCGGTCATTGGGGAAAGGGAGAACGTCCAACGTCCAACGTCCAACATCCAACTTTCAAGGAAGAGGTGCGTTGCGGAACACTTGAACGTTGGACGTTGAGCGTTGGACGTTGAACGTTTTCCTTCATCTGGTTCATGGCTTCTGCGTGACCTCCAAAAAGTACCGCTCCAGCGTCGTCTGCGGTTTGCGCTGCTCGACGACGCGGGCCTTCGATTTCGCGACCGCCGCCTGAATCTCCGCCAGCAGTTCGGGCGTGGCATTTTCCAAAATCAACTCGGTCTGGCTCTCGATCGAGATCAGCTCGTCCAGCTTCCCTTCGCGCACCAGCACGCCCTGATGCAGGATGCCGATGCGGTCGCAGATTTCCTGCACCTGCCCGAGCAGATGCGAGCAGAGCAGCACGGTGATGCCGCGCTTTTTGAAATCGAGAATGAGATCGCGAATCTCGCGCGAGCCCGCCGGATCGACGCCCGCCGTCGGCTCGTCGAGCACGAGCAGGCGCGGCTCCTGGACCATCGCCTGCGCGAGACCGATGCGCTGGAGCATGCCTTTCGAGTAGCCGCCGATCCGGCGGTCGGCGGCGTTTTCCAAGCCCACGAGCGCGAGCAGCTCCCGCGTCCGTTCGCGCAGCTTCGCACCGCTGAGGCCGCAGATTTTTCCGAAGAAATGCAGCGTCTCGGTGCCGGTGAGAAATTTGTAGAAATACGGATTCTCCGGCAGAAAGCCCACGTCCTCGCGGCTCTCCACCGTGCGCGAGTCGCGCCCGAAAATCTCCGTCTTCCCCGCCGTCGGCGAAACCAGGCCGAGGACGATTTTCATGGTCGTGGACTTGCCCGACCCATTTGGCCCGAGCAGCCCATAAACCTGCCCCGGCTCCACCGAGAGCGAGAGGTCTTTCACCGCCGTCACCTTCTCCCGCTTGAACGGAATCGGGTAAATCTTGGTGAGGTTCTGGATCGAAATCGCGGGGGTGGACATGGGCGTCAGTAATGGTACCGGCACGACGCGATGAATAAGGTGTCTTCCGTCGCTTTGTAAACGAGCCGGTGTTCGTCATTGATCCGCCGCGACCAGTATCCCTTGAGCTGATGGCGCAGCGGCTCGGGTTTGCCGATCCCCGAAAAAGGATCGCGCGCCGTTTCTTTGATCAGCCGCGTCAGGCGCTCAAACAAACGACCATCCTCCGCCGCCCAATTGGTGAACTGGACGAAGGCTTCGGCGCTGAAAGCCACCTGCCTCATTCAAAGCTGCGCTGGTCAGGACGCACGAGATTGAGCCCGGCTTCAATCTCGGCGACCGAGCGAAGCAAATGCTCCCGGTTCGCGGGCGAGCGCAGGAGATATTCCGTTTCGTCCACCTCGCCCACGGCGATCTCGATCTGCTTGTCCTTAAACGCCGCTTTCAAGCTCGCGAGAAAGTGCTCGTCGAGTTCCTCGGAGTGCATGCGGTAAACGGTGAACATAATGCGGGGTGTTGCTTTGGCAGGATAGGCAGGCGAGGCGATTCGGCAACCGCTACGTCGCCATGGGCCCGGCTGTTTTTCTAGCGCACGATCTCAAACCCGCGCACGCCATCGAGCGGCGGAATCGGCACCACCGTCACACTCCTGATGTGGCTCTTCAGCTCGCTCTCGCTGAGGTCTTCGAGAAAGGACTCCACCTCCCCGCTCTCGCCGCTGCATTGCAGCTCCACGCGGCCGTCCTCGAGATTGCGCACCCAGCCCACCACATCGAAGCCGCGGGCGAGCTGTTTGACGGTGAAGCGGAAGCCGACGCCCTGCACGCGGCCCTCGTAAAAAACCTGACGCGCAATCATTCGGGCAGCGCGATGGAGCGGAGGAAATCGGCGGCGGTCTCGGGCCAGACCGTGTTCAGCCAGCAGCCGGTGCCCAGCTCCACGCCGCCGCGGTAGTAGAGCCGCGGGAGGATTTCGATGTGCCAGCGGAAGTCGTGCTCAATGGTCGTCCAGTGATCGGGCCGCGAGCTGCGCGTGGGCGCGGTGAAGAGCATGAGATTGTAGGGCGCGTGATCGAGCGCGCGGTTGAGCCGGCGCAGCGCGGTCTTGAGGGCGTCGGCGAGCTGCACGGTTTCCTGGTCGCTCAGGCCGTGGAAATCCGGGCACTGGCGCTTCGGATAGATCGCCAGCTCGAACGGAGCGCGTGAGGCATACGGGCAGAAGACGGCGAAGCCGTTGTTTTCATAGACGAGCCGCGTGCCGGTGCGGACTTCCTCGCGGAGGATGTCGTCAAAGATCGAGCGCTTCTTCGTTTCAAAAAAAGCCCGCGCGACGGCCAGCTTGCGCAGGAGGAGCGGCGGGACCACGGCCATCGCCACGAGCTGGCTGACGCTGTGCGCCACGCGCGCGCCAGCGGGGACGCCGACATTTTTGATGATCGAAAACGAGCGCATCCGCGGGTCGCGCATCAGGTCGAGCATCCGCACTTTCCACGCGGTCACGACCTTCTCGAGGTCCGCCAGCGGCAGCTCCTCCAGCGCCGTGTCGCCGGGATCCTCGATGATGACCTCGTGCGCGCCGACGCCATCCATGCGGTCGTAAAAGCCGTCGCTCCGCCGCGTGGGATCGCCTTCCACGCGGACGATGGGCGCGCGATTCGGCACCACGCGCACCTGCCACCCGTCGTCCGGCGCGTGCGCGGTGTGCAGCGCGTGCGCGGCGTGGCGCTCCTGGCCGGCGGTGAAAGGGCTCGCGGCTTTGGCTTCCGCGAGCACCGAGCCAAAGGCGGGTGGGATCGGGCGCGATTCGGAAAAAATCGTCCAGGCTTCGGTCAGCGGATCGAGCCGCATTTCGGTTCTGTCCATCGGAATGGAGGCGAGGATTTACCGCCGGCCCGCGCGGTGCAAGCCGGGAGTCACTTCGCGCCGCGCCCGACACCGAATTGATCGCTCACGGCGGTGATTTTCCCGTCGCGGAAAACGGCCTCGAAAAATTTCGAGCCGCACACGGTTTTGCCCTGCTCGTCCTTGAGCGTGGCCACGATCTGCCGCGTCTTCGTGTCGATCACGTCCGGCGTGTGGCACCACGCGTAGCGGCCATCGAGGGAAAAGGTGATCCAGCCGTGGCCGCCGATGGTGAGATCGACGTGGCCGGTTTCCTTCGGCGGCATCTGCGTGGCGTCGAAGATGTAGAGCCGGTTGCCGCCCTGGTCGCTGATCCAGAGTTCCTTTTCATCCGGCGTGAGTCCGGCTCCGTGCGTACGGCGTTCGAGCTTCCCGTCGCCGGCAAAAACGCGCGTGATTTTTCCTGTCGCGAGATCGGCCACATCGAAGCCGACGTGCTTGCCGAGGCAGACGAAAGCGAGTGTCCCCGCGCTGTTCACGGTCATGGGAAACACCCCGCTCTCACCGATGGGCGCGATCTCTTTCACCACGGAATCATCGCTCGTGCGGATGACCGTGAGCGTCGTCTCCGAGCCGCAATAAACGAACTGCCCGTCGAGCCCCATGACCGTGTTGTGCGAATGGCCGCGCACGGGAATGTGCTTCGTCACTTCACCCGTCTCCGCATCCACCACGAACCATTCGCTCCCGCCCTCCGCGACCCACCAACCCGTCGGCACGTAAAGCTTCCGCCCGTCCGGCGTCACCGCCGCCCGGTCGCAGCCCCTCGGGTATTTTTTCTCCCACACGATCTTGTCGGTCTCCAGATCGAGGCAGCCGAGGGTGTGATTCGTCGTGGTGTAAAATGCGCGGTGTGTCTTCGCATTCGCGCAGAAGCCGCGGATGCCTTCCTTGAAAACCGGCACGTCGATGCGGCGGACAAATTTGTGCCCATCATCAATGTCGAAAATCAGCACGCCCTCACCCGAGCCGCCGGGCTGCGCGCCATCGGGCGAGGCCATGTAGAGCAGATGCTTTTCCGCAGGCTCCGCGGCGTGGGCGAGGGTGGTGAAAAGGAACGCGAGGGAGATGAGGGAAACGGTTTTCATGGGCCGGTATCTTCGGCCAAACGCGAGCGGAAGCGATGCCGTTTTCGGTCGATCATTCGCTGTCAAGAAATGTCGCCCGACTCCTGCTGCCCGAGTGCATGGCCGAAACCAGGATGCGGGTTTTACTCGGTCGGAAAGATGTCTCCGAGACGGCATTTCAGCCGGCGCATGATCTGGCGGAGGCCGCGGAGGGTGATGCTTTGGTCGGCGCGCTCCAGGCGGTGGAGAGTGGAGGGCGGCAGGCCGAGCTTTTTGGAAAACTGGGCGTAAGTCATTTCACCGCGCTGGACGCGGAGAAATTTGCCGAGCTGGTTTTCCAGGGAAGCGGACACGTTGCGCAGGCTCGCGGGGAATTCATTCCAGATGCGGAATGTTTTGCGAAATCGGGCCTTGCCACCGTCACGGATTCGCCCAATGTCGCGCATGTGGCGGGCGGTTGTCGTCCTCCCGTGCAAACTGAGGAGTCCTCACCTATGCAAACTTCGTTCCCTCATCTTCTCGCCGGTTTCGCTGCCATGAAGAAATCCTCGCTCCTCGCGCTGGTGGTCGCGGTCTTGGCGAACTTCGTCCCGACAGTCGCGAAGGCGGTCAGCGATGAAACGGAAATCTTTCCTTTCGGCTCCTCGTGGACTTGGCTCCATCCGCAGAACGGCACTGACCCAGAAACCAACCAGCCGGGATTTCAAGCCAACTGGATGAAGGCATCATGGCCGGACTTCGCAGCCACCGGCGCGGGGATTCTCGGCTATGGCGTCTTTGATTGGGGCGCGTTTGCCACTAATATAGGAACACCGCCCTCCGGCCAGCGCTACACGGCTTATTTCAAACGGCATTTCACTCTCCCAACCGCTCTCACCGGTGACTTTTATGCAAATTTTTTGGTAGACGATGGTTGTGTTATCTACATCGACGGCGTGCGCGTCGCAGAGCAACTCTACACAGGTGCAGATACGTATTTCGGGTTGGCATCGTCTTCTGCAAGCGAAGACACTGAGGTATGGAGGCAGCTTGCCATCCCGGGCAGGCTTCTATCAGCGGGCCAGCACACGATTGCTGTGTCAGTACATAATGTCCTACCTACAAGCTCGGATCTCGCCTTCGATTTACGCCTCTTGGTTGCAACGGGTGCGGCGAATCAGGTAGTTTCAAGTCCGCAGTTTAATGCAAACTACCAAATATTATGGGCTACTGAAAAGATTGACTGGGCAACGGCTCAGACGATTGCACAGCAGGCGGGCGGCCGCCTCCCCGTAATCGACTCAAATGCGAAAAATCAGTTTCTGTTCGGTTTGTTATCACCGGATCGTTTCTGGGTGCGTCATAGACAATCTAGCTGGGTTCCGCTAATCCCGGCCTACACTGGGCCTTGGGTTGGTGCCTATCAGCCACCCGGCTCCACGGAGCCAGCCGGAGGCTGGCTATGGGTGGATGGTAGTTCTGCCGCCAATGCGCCATGGAGATTCGACCAGCCAGATAATTTCGGCAGCGGTGAAGACCGGGCTACCTATTGGGGAGTTGGTTCAAAGGAAGCGACGCTAAACGACCTGAGTAATAGCGACACAGCAACTTACACCATTCTTGTGGAATTTCCGTACTCACCGACGATTAGTGGAGTTTCGCCCAACCCGGTGCCTGGAAGCAATTCGCGGCAGAACTTTACGATCACCGGCGCGAATTTCGATCCGAACTGCACAGTCACGCTTCGTGATCTCACAACGGGCATCATCTATGCGAACCGCACCAAGACTTCGCAAACCACAACGTCCATCACGCTCAACCCAAACTTCGGCACACCCGCGCATACCTGGAGCGTGGAAGTCATCAACCCCGGCCCGATCAGTTCAGGCCAATTTCAGTTTTCAGTCACCTCGCCGGCAAGCCTCGTGGGTTTGGCGGTCAGCGGCCCTTCCAGCCTCGCCGCCGGAGGTAGCGCCGCCTTTACCGCCACGGCATCTTTCTCCACCGGCGCACCGCAGGATGTCACCAGCCAGGCCACATGGAGCGTGACCGGTGGCCCGAGCGGCAGCTATATGACCGGACACACGCTCTACGCGGGCACTGGTTCCGCATCTGTGGCGCATGTGCAGGCGAGCTACACGGCAAATACGGGAACGCGCAGTGGCGGGCTGGACGTGTCAATCGGCACCGGGCTGTCCGCGACACTCGGGACGCCGCAACTGGGCTTTCAGTATGGATCGGGCAGCAGCCTGCACTACCGTGTAACCGCAACTGTCAACGTGTCTGGAGGCACGGGTTCGGCATCGGCTCTGTGGACCGTCAACGGAAATCCAATATCCGGTGCCACAGGACTGACGCTGGATACAGCGGTGCTCACACCGCCAGGCTCCGGCACGGTGCAGGTGACGGTAAGTGACCAAGGCGGTCACAGCCAAACTGCGGCGGCGAATGTGCGTTTCGACAAAGCGCCGCAGGTGAATGAGCAATTTTCACAGGTGAAAGCGGGTGTCAGGACGCCCGGACTCCTATACGCAGCCGACGGCACGAGCGGGTTTGCATTTCCACCCAGCCATGCCGGGCGCGACAATGGTGTGGTCGTCATCATCCACGGGCTAAACGATAGCGTGGACAGCGGGTGGATGAAGGACATGGCTGGCGCCATCGGAAACAGGCTGGGTGTGGCGGCGGCACCGAACGTTATTCTTTACGATTGGCGAAGTGATGCGGCTCCCCTGGGCAAAGGTGTGGACTTCCTCATGTCGGCAGCAGGCGAAGCAGTTGATATTTTTCCGCCGGGAAATGGCATTCGTGGTGTGGTCAATACCCTGCTAGGCACAACCCTTATCACCGGAGCGATGTCCGGGACGGCGTTTCTGTTTCTGGCGGAGGCACTGGCCTCACGCCCCGAAGGCGAGGCTCATGGATTTGCGCTTGCCAGCTATCTTTCGGAACAAATTGATGCGGGGAACATCGACGCGACAAAACCAATCCACCTCATCGGGCATAGTGCGGGAGGCTTTGTTGCCGCAAACTGCGGCCTCGGTTTGCTGGTGAGGCAGCATCCCACTAAGTTGCAAGTCACAACACTCGACACGCCATTTTTGGGCGGAGTTCAGGTGCTTCTTGTGAAGGCGAAGGGAGGCAAATTTGATCGCTATGTGTCTTCCGCTTTCGGGGAATTGGTGCCGGGAGTTGTGGCGCTAAACAACCTGTCGGCGATTGCAAAGTTTCTGCTCTCAACATCCACGGCCGGGTTGCTTGGGAATACGGTCACTGCCACGGAACTAATCCCACTGGATGCAAGCTACCACGTGGGGGCAGACATTGACACCACTCCGGGGCAATGGTGGCAGGATGTCACCCGGGCCGTGGCAAACCATGCGGATGCACATGATTGGTACACGAAGACGGTAAATACACCTAATAGCTATGGAGAGGGGTTTTATTACTCACCGTTTCTCAATCACTCTTTTCCGGCATCGCTGGCATCGCTTGCCAAAACTGCCGCATCGCTTCAACGCGCCGCATTGGGTCAATCACTTGTGACGGGATTCTCCACCTTTGGCAACGTGAGCGAGAGCAGCGGAAGCTATACGCTAGTTGAGCAGGGGAATGCCGGGATTTACCGGCAGATGACTATCCCGATGAACGCAAGCACCCTGAAGTTTAACGTGCAATTCACCCATGCAGGTGATGGGGATTTTCTGGCAGTGACCTTTGGAAACCATCCTGTTCTGGCCAGTATTCCCGATGGTGACACATTTCATGGCGGGTCTGTCCCCATCGAGATTCCCATAGTTTATCTCGGCGGTGAAACGGGACAGTTGCTTTTCAAACTCAACGGCGTGGGACAGGACAATGCGATTGTCCAGATCGACAGCATCACAATCACCACGGACGATGATGCCGATCACGATGGACTTACTTACGCACAGGAAACCGCGCTTGGAACCGACCCGCGCTATGCGGACACTGATGGGGATGGGATCAGCGATGGGGACGAGGTGAATGTGTATCACACCAACCCGCTGCTCGCGGACACCGACGGCGATGGAATCAGCGACGGCGACGAAATCGCCGCCGGAACCGATCCGCTGGACCCGAAATCGAATTTCAAAGTCGTCGCGGCCCAGCGGCTGGTGAATGGGAGTTTCGCGCTGAGCTGGTCGGCAATCGCGGGAAAGACCTACCGCGTGCTGCGCTCGGCGACGGTGGGTTTCGCGAGCTTCGATGTAGTCGCGGCGGGTATCGAACCCGTTGCGGGCACGGCCAGCTATACCGATGCGAGCCTCCCGGCGGGAACGACGGCGGCGTTCTACCGGGTGCAGATGGAGTGAGAGACTTGTTGAAAGAAGTCGGCGGAGCCGGGTAGGGACGGCACTCCGTGCCGTCCGCCGGGCGAGCGTTAGCGAAGCGGGGCTGTGGATGCGGCGTACGTTGCACCCACCGCTCGCCCTCGACGGTACGGAGTGCCGTCCCTACCGCTGCGGCGCAGCCGTTCGGAGTCTCTCACCGTGCGACGGCGACGGCGAGTTTGTGGCCTTTGAATTTGATGCCGTTGAGCTTTTTCAAAATGAAGGTGGCGCTCTCGTCGCTCACATCCACGAAGGTCTGGCGGTCGCCGATGTCGATGCGGCCGACGACTTCCTTGGGCAGCCGCGTGGTGCCGGCGATGACGCCGACGAAATCGCCGGGGGCGACGCCCTGCTCGTTGCCGAGATTGAAGGCGAGGCGCACCATGCCGGGCTCGTGCGAGACGGGCGAGGGCTCGTCGCGCTTGCTACGAAAAGGCTTGGCGGGCGGCGGGCCGGAAAACTCACGCTCGCGGCGGGGTGGCGCGGAGGGGGCGTGGGCGCGCGGGCCGGCTTCGTATTTCGGGTAGTCGCGGGTGGGGCGCGGGGCGTAGTCGGCGGTGCCGCGGGGCTCGCGGAATTCGCGGCGGGGGGCGCGCTCTTCGATGATGGGCTGCACGGCGGGTTTGTCGCCGCCGAGGAGGTGGATGAGGGCGCTGGCGATGTCGGTGGGCGAGTGGCCGGCGGTGAGGAGCTGGTCGATGACGGCGTCCTGGCGCTTGTAGTCGCCCTTTTCCAAGGTCTCGCGGAGCGTCTCGAGAAAGGCGTTGGTGCGCTTTTCCTCGACCTCCTCGGCGCTCGGGACTTTCTCGCGGCGGACCTTCCCTTTGGTGAAGCGGATGATCTGCTCCATCTTCCAAATCTCGCGGCCCGCGACGAAGGTGATGGCGCGGCCCGTTTTGCCGGCGCGGCCGGTGCGGCCGATGCGGTGGACGTAGTCCTCGGCGTCCTGCGGGAGGTCGTAGTTGAAGACGACTTCGATGTCGTCCACGTCGAGCCCGCGCGCGGCCACATCGGTGGCGACGAGGAACTCGAAGCCGCGCTTTTTGAACTTCGCGACGACGCGCTCGCGCATCTGCTGGGAGATGTCGCCGTGGAGTTTGTCGGAGCTGTAGCCGCGGGCTTTGAGGTGGTCGGCGAGTTCGTCGCACATCATTTTTGTCCCGCAGAAAATGATGCCGTATTTGATGTCCTGAAGGTCGATGAGGCGGCAGAGGACTTCGAGTTTCGAGCGGCGGTCGATCTCGTAATAAACCTGGTCGATGGCGGGCACGACCATGGCCTGCGCCTCGATGCGGATGTTCACCGGATCGCGCGTGTAGTTTTTGATGAGGTGCCGGATGGGCGGCGGCATGGTGGCGGAAAAGAACACGGTCTGCCGCTGGGTGGGCGCTTGCTTGAGGATGGTCTCGATGTCTTCGCGAAAGCCCATGTCAAGCATGCGGTCGGCTTCGTCGAGGATGACCATGGCGACCTGGTCGAGCTTGAGGGTTTTGCGTTCGAGGTGGTCCATGACGCGGCCCGGCGTGCCGATGATGATCTGCGCGCCTTCGCGCAGGCCGCGGAGCTGGCGGTCGTAGGATTGCCCGCCGTAGATGGGCAGTTCGCGGACGCCGCGTTTGAACTGCGCGAGCTTGGCGACTTCCTCGGCGACCTGCATGGCGAGCTCGCGCGTGGGGCAGAGGATGAGGACTTGCGGGGCGCGCAGGGTCACGTCCACGCGCTCGATGGCTGGGAGGGCGAAGGCGGCGGTTTTGCCGGAGCCGGTCTGGGAAAGTCCGACGATGTCGGCGCCGGCGAGGAGTTTGGGAATGGTCTCGGACTGGATGGGCGAGGCCTCCTCAAAGCCCATCTTGGCGACGGCTTTGAGGGATTCAGGCGAGAGGCCGAGTTCGGAAAAAAGTTTCTTCTGCATCGCGGCTTTTAGCCCGCCAGCGCCGCGGGAGCGAATGGAATCGGCGGATCGGGTAGCGCACGCGCCCCGCGTGTTGGAATCGGCGCCATCGCCGATTCTCTCCCGATCCAGCGCGCGCGCCGGAGTGCGAGGCCCACCTGCCGCCATGTGTCCGGCGAGGGCGCCGGGCACCACACGCGGGGCGCGTGCGCTACCCGGAGCCGGGGTCTTCTCCGGCTTCGAGCAGGAGCTGCTGGAGGCCGCCGAAAAAGTCCACGAAAAGGCGCGCGAGGGTGCGGGGCTGGAGGTCTTCGGGCGGGCGCTGGATCATGGCCGTTTCCGTCAGGTCGTAGCGCGCGGCGAGGGCGAGGCGGGCCTGGTTCAGGGCGATGAGCCAGGCTTCGACATGATGGACGGGCACGCGCACCGCGGCGTCCGTGCCGGGGCCGAGCCAGGAGCCGACGAGATCCATGCGGACGATTTCCACGGCCGAGGCAAACAGCGTCCGCAGCTCGGGGAGGACGTGCTCTTTCCACTCCTCGTCGAGCCCTGGCTCCGCGCCGCCGGTGAGGCTGCTCGCGAGACGCTCCTCGGCGGCGGTGCTGCCGCTCGGGTCGGCGGCGGCGGCGAGACGCCAGAGGATCGCGCCTTCGAGGAAGCCGATGCCGGAGATTTCGAGGGTGTCTTCGTCGAGGCGGCGGGTGCGCATGGGTCAGGAAGTGCGCTCGATGGTGGCGAGGAGGAGCCAGCCGTGGAGCTGCTGGACGTAGAGCTCGGCGCGCTCGCGTCCGCCGGTCCAGACGATGGAGCGCCCGTGGCGATGGACTTCGAGCATGTGTTTCTCCGCGCGCTGGCGGGAGAAGCCGAGGATTTTTTGAAAGACCTGCGCGACGTAGCTCATCAGGTTCACCGGGTCATTGTGGACGACCACGTTCCACGGGACGTCGAGCGCGTCCTCGGTCTCGGTTTCCTGCTCGACGAGCGTCCCGGCCATGGCGCGCGAGGGCTACCGCACCGGCGGCGGCACGGTGCCGGGCAGCGGAGCCGGTGCGGGCGCGGCGGCTGGCATGAGCATTTCCTCAAGCTTGCCCATCCAAGCGGCGGCGTCCGGGTGGCTCGGGTATTTGCGGATGAGGTTGAACATTTCCGTGGCCGCGCGGTTCTTCAGTCCGAGGACACCCATGTCCGCGGCCTTGTTCCAGAGCAGGACGGGGAGCTTCTGGGTGAGGAATTTGTCGTGCTCAAATTCGAGCTTCGATTTGGCGGCGTTGTCGCCTTCCCGCTTGATCTTCAGGTCCCAGTATTCGAGCACGCGCTGATCCCGCTGAACGCGCAGTTCGGGCAGGATGGTCTTTTCATAGATGCCGTCGAAATTGCCCGGCGTGCCCTCCCATTTATCGACGTTCACCCATTCGCCGAGCTTCAGCCACTGCACCACCATGCTCCCGCCGAGCCCGCGATTGAGGATGCTGTCGTGCATCTTTTTCACCTCCGCGTCGTTGGTCTTCCGCGGGTTGCCGCGCTTCGCATCGACGCGTTCTTTCTCGCGCTTGATGGTGTCTTCGAGGTTGTCCATCCCCGCCTGATCAGCCGCCAATTCCTTCGTGTAGTTCACGATGGCCGGGAGCATGTCTTTCACCGGGGTGCCCGAGGAGCGCTGGAGGGTGAGCGCGAGGTATTGGAAATAAAGGCGCGCGGCGTTTTTGGCCTCGCCCGCTTTGAGGGCTTCGCCTTCGCCCTCGCGCCAGGCTTTGAAAGCGGTCGCCTCTTTCGTCACGCCGTCGAATTGCGTCGCCATGACCGCCTTTTCCCAGGCGACGACGGCGCTCTCGCCGCTGGCCGCGGCGGCGCTGACTTCCTGGATGGCCTTTTGTTTGTCCGCCTTGGTCTTGGTGGCGGTCAGCTCGCGCAACTGGCGCAACTGCTGGAGCATCTGCCCGATATCCACCGCCTGCCCGTCCTGCGCGCGGACGCAAGGCACGGCGAGGATGGCGGCGATGATGAACGCGAGGGAGCGGCGGGGAGGAGGGAGGAGAGTCATGGGGTGGTGATTAAAGGCGGAGGGACGAGCGCGAGGCAAGCCCGCAGCATGCGATCCTGGGTCCGGTGCATGCGGGCCGCGGCGCGCGCGGTGGCGTCTTCGTAGCCATTGAGATGGAGCAGGCCGTGGACGGTGTAAAGGGCGAGCTCGTGCGCGGTCGGGTGGCCGTACTCGCGGGCGTAGCTCTGCGCGGTCTGGGCGCTGATGACGATTTCGCCGTGGGCGAAAGTGATCACGTCCGTCGCGCCAGGAATGCCCATGAACTCACGATGCACCCGCGCGATGACCCGATCGGAAACGATGGCGACCTCGACCTCGGTGAGCTGCGCGAGGGCAAAGCGTCCGTCGCCGGATTCCCGCGCGCATTTTTCCACCGCCACCTCCGCGAAACGCCGCAGCCACGCGAGATCCACGGGCACCGCGCGCTGGCGGTTTTGGACGTGGATTTTCACGCCGCCGAGACGGGCGGCACGCTCGGGCGCGGCGCGGGGATGGGTGTGTCCCGGCGCTCGCTGCGCTCGGTCCGCTCGGTGCGGGCGCTCGGGTAGGCGACTCGCGTGTGCATCATGCTTTGCAGGGTGTGCTTGAAACTCTCGGCCACCTCCTCGAGCTCGCGCATGGTCAGGTCGCATTCCTTGAGCTGTCCGTCGATGAGCCGCTGCTGGATGATGTCGCCGATGAGCTGGTCGATTTTCTGCGGCGTCACGCGCTCCAGGCTGCGCGAGGCGCTCTCGATGGAATCCGCGAGGCTGACGATCGCCGCCTCCTTCGTCTGCGGGCGCGGGCCGGAGTAGCGGAAACTTTCCTCCCGCACCTCGGGCAAATCCTCCTCGCGCATGTTCATGATTTTGCCGCCGGCGCGGGCGTCCTCCTGCTGCTGGAGCGCGCGTTTGTAGAAAAAGAAAACCAGCGAGGTGCCGTGGTGCTGCTGGATGAGGTCGATGACCTCCTGATTCAGCCCGTGTTTGAGCGCGAGATCCACGCCCTCTTTCACATGCGCGATGATGATGAGCGCGCTCATGGTCGGCGCGAGTTCGTCGTGCGGATTGCGGTCGCGCCGCATGTTTTCGGTGAAGTAGTCGGGCTTCACGAGCTTGCCGATGTCGTGGAAATACGAGCACACCCGGCACATCGTGGCGTTCGCGCCGATGGCCTCGGCGGCGGCTTCGGAGAGATTCGCGACGACGAGGCTGTGGTGGTAGGTGCCCGGCGCCTCGATGGTCAGGCGCTTGAGCAGCGGATGGTTCAGGTCGCTCAGCTCCAGCCACGAGATGTCCGTGGTGATGCGGAAGACGGTCTGGAAAATCGGCAGCACCAGCGTCGCGAGCAGCGCCGTGAGCACGCCGCTGCCCACCGCCACCGCGCTCTGCCAGCCGAGCGCCCGCCAGTGCGTGCCGTCGCCGAGCGAGTCCCACGCCACCGGCCCGATCATGCCGAACATCACCGCCAGAATCCACGTCGCCAGCCCGATGAAAACGCCCGCCCGCAGGAGCTGCGTCCAGCGCCGCACCCGCATCGTGACAAAGACCGCGACGAAGCCGCAGATCAGGCTCATCACCAGCACCACGGGATCGGTCCCGCGATAGACGATCGCGCTCCACAGGCTCACGAAAACCGTCGCGTAAAGACCGTGATAACGCCCGAGCAGCACCGACAGCATGAGCGGCGCAAAAGCCAGCGGCACGGCCAGCCACCAAAGCTGCTGGCGGACGAGCGGATTGAGGATGCCCGCCGTGCCGAGCTGCGCGTCCGCGGTGACGAGCACCGTTTTCACCAGCGCGAGGTGCAGCAGGAAGACCGTGAAGATGAGCACGAGGCGCGAGTTGCGCTCAAAGGTCTTCGGATGATTGATCCAGAGCTGCGCGAGCGCGGTGAGGAAGATGAGCAGGGCGATGAAGACGTTCTTCATCGGCTGCGGGCTGCCCTCGGGATAAATGAGCAGCCCGAGCCCCGCGACGAACCCGGCGAAGACCGCGATCTTCGCGACCGCGCCCTGCTCCAGCGTGTCCAGGAACTCGCTCTCGGTGCGGCGGCGGCGCTGCTTCGACGAGGCGAGCCCTTTTTTTACGAGGCGTTGTCTTTCAAAAAATCCGAGCATGGAGCTGGCGAGGGCGGGAACTTCGGCCCGACCGCCGCCAAAAGTCAACCGCCGGGAAAGTGCGGAGGAGTTGGCATTGTCAGCGCCGCGCCCGTGATCCAGTCTCGCCCTCCCATGAAAACCTCCCTCCTTCTCACCGTCGCCCTTTCACTCACGGCGTGGGCCACCGCAGCCGCCGAGACGGCCGCCGAGCAGCTCGGGTGGAAGCTCGCCGTCCATTCCTACACCTTCCAAAAATTCTCGATCTTCGAGGCGATCGACAAGACCGCCGCGATGGGCGTGAAGGACATGAGCATCTCCGGCACGGTGAATCTCGTGGGTGCCGACGGGAAGCCTGCGAAGACTTCCACCGTCGGCCTCTCCGACCAGGATGCCGCCGCCATCACCGCGCATTTGAAGGAGAAAGGGATCAGCCCGAAATTCGTGAACATGGGCGTGGTCAAGCCGGGGCTCGATGAGGCTGCGAGCCGCAAGATTTTCGAGGGTGCAAAGCGGCTCGGGATCGACGTGCTGGTCGCCGAACCGGAGGTCCACAACAAGATGGAGGAGCTGGGCCCGGTCATGGACGTGGTCGAGAAACTGGCGAAGGAATTCAACATCAAGGTGGCGATCCACAATCATCCGGGGCCGGGCAATTTTTACTGGCAACCCGAGACCGTTCTCGCGGCGGTGAAAGGCCGCAGTCCGCTGCTCGGAGCCTGCGCCGACGTGGGCCATTGGGTGCGCTCCGGTCTCGATCCCGTGGACTGTTTGAAGAAGCTGGAAGGCCGCGTGATCACGCTGCATTTCAAGGATCTCAACGAAGCCGGCCCCAAGGCGCACGACGTGCCGTGGGGCACCGGCATCAGCAACGCCAAAGGCATGCTCGCGGAGCTGAAGCGCCAGCATTTCAAGGGCGCGATCTGCGTGGAGTACGAATACAACTGGGACAACTCCGTCCCGGAAATCGCCGAGTCTGCGAAGTGGTTCAACGCCACCTGCGCGGAGCTGGCCCGGCCCTGATTGGGCGCTTTTTTCACCGCCGCCCATGGCCATCAAAGCGACCATCTACAAAGCCACCGTCCAGCTCTCCGACATCGACCGCGGCGTCTATGCCGACCACCCGCTCACCATCGCCCGGCACCCCTCGGAGACCGACGAACGCCTGCTCATCCGGCTCCTCGCCTTCGCCCTGAACGTGCCCGCCGACACCGACCACGGCCCCCTCGAATTTGCCAAGGACATGTGGGATCCCGACGAGCCCAGCCTCTGGCAGAAAGACTACACCGGCCAAATCCTGCATTGGATCGAAGTCGGCCAGCCCGACGAAAAGCGGCTCCTGCGCGCCTCGGCCCGCGTGGGCCGCGTCAGCGTTTACAGCTTCAGCGCCAGCACCCTCATTTGGTGGAAAGGGATTGCGCCCCAGCTCACCCGCCTGCGCAACCTCACCGTCTGGCAAATCCCCGCCGGCCAAAGCCAGGCGCTCGCCGCGCTGGCCCAGCGGACCATGGAACTCCAGGTCACCGTGCAGGACGGCGCCATCTGGGT
This sequence comes from Chthoniobacter sp., assembly GCA_043779205.1. GTDB lineage: Bacteria > Verrucomicrobiota > Verrucomicrobiia > Chthoniobacterales > Chthoniobacteraceae > Chthoniobacter. Next base: position 24,387 of record JAYWEP010000177.1, read on the forward strand.
GGGCGACGGCCAGCGCTCTATCGAAGTCGCGCCGGTGCGGCTCTGCGGCCCGGCGGGCCTATAGCAGTCCGAAGGAATCGCAGAGTGCGAAAACAACGAGAACGCCGCCGATGAAGCCGACAATATATGAGGTGCGGCGAGAGACATCACTCTGGCGAGGCGCTTCAGGCGGGATCACACGATAGGATGAGCCGCGCCAAAGCTGGTCTCCATAGTGCGACGCGAGCGCGGCCCCGATGAGTGCAGTTCCGAGCAAGAAAATGGGAGCCGAGTCGCGGGCGATCAAAGGGATGCTCCTGCGACCTCCCCGTAGGAATACGCAGCCGAAAGTTGCGCCGACTGCCAAGCCGGCAAGGAACTGCATGCACCAAGCCAGCCAATCAGCGCGTTGATTCATGTGTTGTTCGTGTCATCGGCCTACGGTGCGATGCCGAAGCCGTGCCCTGCGCACTGCACTGTCGCGCCGTCGGAGAAGCGGACGGTGCGGGGCTGGGTATCCATGTTGTAGGCGACGTGGGTCTTTTTCAAGAAGCGGCGCTCGTCAATGCGGTCATCGGTAGCGTCCATATTGCGGGCGACGTGCGTCTTCTCCCCATACTTGGAAAACACGGCGTAAAAGGGGCTGTCGGCGGTGATGGTGCGATCGACCTGGCCCAGGGCGTCGAGCGCGGCGAGCCAGTGGGCGGTGTTGGCGAGGGAGTTGCCGCCTTCGGGTTTGAAGCCGGCGGGGCGGGCGTCGAACTGCCGCAGCGCGTCCTGCGGGTCGCTGAGCGCGCGGTACATCCAGATGATGTCGGCCCACGCATCCCACGCCTCGCCGTTGCTTTGCCCAGGCGGCTTCCCGGCCTTCGCGGCTTTTTTGTCGTCGTCCTCCTTGTTCTCCGCGACGAGCGCGGCGTAGTTCTTTTTCACGTAGTCGGGGAAGCGCCCGAGGTAGAGCGACGCGCCGGTGACCGGCAGCCAGTTGATGCCATGCACCATTTCGGGGTTGCCGGAAAACCAGGTGCCGTTCGCGCCTTTGCCGCCCCAGACCATGGTGACGACGGACGCGGGATAATCCTTCGGGAGAAACCGTCCGGTCACGTCGAACCAGTAGTCATTGATCGCCTCCAACTCGGTCGTGAAAAGCCACACGCCGAGGTCGCGCAGTTCGCGGTCGCCGGTCGCCGCACCGAGGAGGATGAGGCCGTACCACGCGTTCATCGCCTCGCTCGACGACTCGTTGTTATTGCCATCGGCGAAGCGCGCGTGGCCGCTGGCCCACGAGTGGCCGGCGTAGGGATCGAAGTTGCGCAGGAAGGGGAACAGCTTGTCGCCGCGATCCGTGCTGGCGATGTCGCGGGCGAGGAGCTTGAGCATCGCGCCCCACCGCGCATCGGCGGCCCACGCGGGGTCGCGCCGCGCGAGTTCGCCCGCCGCGCGGAGGAAGTAGCCGTAGTGGAAATGGTGATCGTTGAGCTGATCGTCCGAGCCGTAACTCGCCGGGTAGCCAATGAGCGTGCCCCACTTTGGCTCGTAGTGGAAAAGGCCCGCGCCGGCTTTCTTGAGCGCGCCCTGCGCGTCGGTCGCGGTGAGGAAGTTTTCCAGCGAGGCCTTGGTGCGCGCGGTCAGCTCATCGACCGCGGCTTTGTTACCCGTCTGCTCCGCGAGCGGGATGAGCGTGGCCCATTTGCCGAGCTGTTTGCCGAGCCAGTAGGTGTCGCCGGTGAGCTTGCCCTTGTCCTTCAGCGCATCGGCGATGAAGCCGTCGAGCTTGGCTTTGTCAGCCTTCGCAGGCAGCGGCAGCGACGGGAGCACGCCGGGATATTTCATTTCGGTCGAAAAGGACACGCCTTCCGCCAGCTTCATCGGCCCGCGGATGCTGCTGTAGCCTTGGCTCGCAAGCTTCGCGGTCGTGTTCGTCCACTGGTGCGGGTAGAGCGCGAAAAGCGTCCCGTCGCCCGCGCCTTCGCGGCTCTTCACGGTCACGGTGAAAGTCGTCCGCACGACGGCGGTCTTCTCGTCGTAATGCCATGTTACTTTCGAGTCCGTTACGTGGCTGTGCGCGGAGCGGCGAAAGAGCGCGAGCGTCTCCGGCGTGGCGTCGGGCAGGACGGCGACGGTGAAATAATCTTTGCCCTTCGCATCGCACGTCCACTTTGCCGCCGTGAGATCGCTCCACATCGAACCCGCCGGTGCGAAGATTCCGTAATGCCGGTTTTTCACGCTGATCCCGAGCACCGCATCCTTCGCCGTACCCGCCCAGACTTTCGGCGCTTCCTTGCCAAAGTTGAGCGTCACATTTCCGCCCGCGATCGTCACAAAAACAAACGGCGAGCCGTGGCCGAAACTCGTGCGCAGCTTCTTTCCCTCCTGCTCGAAAAGCGCATCGACGAACCAGTCGCTGAACCCGTCCACGCGGGCCTCCGCGAATTTTTCCACCGCGGAATGGCCGATCACGAAGTCATCCGTCTCGCCCGCCATGAAGCCGAAGATCGCGCTCTTGTTCACCGTGATATTCGGCCCCGGATAATAGACGCGCAGCCCGCCGGCGACGGCGCGCACGGCCAGCGGATGCGGATACATCGCGTCGGAAAGCGGCACCCACGCGAGCGAGCTCCACCAGTCATTCGTCGGCATCGGCCCGCGCACATTCGCCGTCCGCCAGACCGTCTCCGGCGGCAGCTTCGCGCCCTCCGGCACCCGCGAGGCGTAGCTGCCCGCGCCCGCCCGCACGGTGTCCTCCGCCATGAGCGAATGCGGAGCGAGCATCAGCAGGAGCAGCGTGGAGCGGAGAACAGGGGATGTTTTCATAAAAGACGGTGAAAGAAGTGCGGCGGCTGGAGCGGCGCTCGATGAGCGTCGGGAGCGGGAGGTTCCGCAGGGAGGTTTGCCGCCTCCGCCCGACGGTCATCGACCGCCGCTCCAAGGTTGCTCGCCGTTTATTGCCAGAATCGTCTTCGCACGCACGCTCCGCCTGTCATTGAATCCCCCGCATGTCCGACGCCCCCGCCAACCGCACGCACCCGCGCGGCATTTACACGCTCTACTTCACCGAGATGTGGGAGCGGATGAGCTACTACGGGATGCGCGCGCTGCTCATCCTCTACATGACGGCGGAACTCGCCCGCGGTGGGATGGGGTTGGATGAGGCGACGGCGGGCGCGATTTACGGGCTCTATACGTGCGCCGTGTATCTCGTGGCGCTGCCGGGCGGGTGGATCGCGGACCGGCTCATCGGGCCGCAGCGCGCGGTGCTCGTGGGCGGGTGCATCATCGCGCTCGGGCACTTCACGCTGGCGGTGCCGGACACGCGCGCGTTTTTCATCGGCCTGCTGCTGGTGGTGCTCGGCACGGCGCTGCTGAAGCCGAATGCGAGCGCGCTCGTCGGCCAGCTTTATCCCGAGGGCGGGGCGCGGCGCGATGCGGGCTTCACGCTGTTTTACATGGGCGTGAATCTCGGCGCATTCATCGGGCCGATCGTCTGCGGGCTGCTCGGCGAGCGGCTGAACTGGCACTGCGGCTTTGCGGCGGCGGGCGTGGGGATGGTGCTCGGCGTGGTGCAGTATGTGAAAACGAAAAGGCATCTCGGCGCGGCGGGCCTGCATCCATCGGCCCCGAGCGCCACGCCGCGGCGCGATTGGGCGTGCGTGTGGGCGGCGGTCGCGGCGATCGGCGTGGTCGCGGCGCTGGCGCTCGCGGGCGTCGTGGTCATCCGCCCGGTGGCGCTGGCGAAGAGCACGACCGTCGTCATCGTGAGCGCGGCGGCGCTGTGGTTCGCGTGGGCGTTCCTGCTCGGGCAGCTCGCGGCGGCGGAAAAGAAACGCCTCGCCGTGGTCGTGATTCTTTTCTTCGCATCGGCGGTTTTCTGGTCGGGCTTCGAGCAGATCGGCTCGGTGATGAATCTTTTCGCCGATCGCTACACCGACCGCGTTTTCTTCGGCTGGGAGATTCCCGCCGGGTGGTTTCAGTCGGTCAATGCCCTGCTCATCCTGATCCTCGCGGTGCCGGTCTCGGCGCTCTGGCTGGGCCTCGCGCGGCGCGGCTCGCTGCCGTCGCTCGCGGTGAAAATGGCGGCGGGTCTGCTGCTGCTCGCGGCGGGTTTTCTGGTCATGCACTTCGCCGCCGGCCATGCGCTCGCGGCGGGAAAAGTCACCGGGCTGTGGCTCTGCACCACGTTTCTGCTGCACACCCTCGGCGAGCTTTTCCTCAGCCCCGTGGGCCTCAGCGCGGTCACGAAGCTCGCCCCCGCGCGGCTCGCCAGCCAGACGATGGGCATCTGGTTCCTCGCCACCTCGCTCGGCAACCTGCTGGCCGGCCTGCTCGCGGGCGGCATGAGCAGCGCGAACGCCGCCGGAATGCCCGCGCAGTTTCTCCACGTCGCGCTCATCGCCGGCGCGGGCGGGCTCGTGCTGCTCGCGCTGGCCCCGCTTATCCGCCGGCTCATGCCGGGCATCGAATAGGAAAATGGAGTCCACGAAAGACCCGAAGGGACACGAAAAAGTCGCCCTCTTTCGTGTCCTTTCGGGTCTTTCGCGGACCCACCTCGCTGGCTCAAAATGACAACCATGCTCCGAACCCTCACCGCGCTCCTCGCCCTCACTTTCACCACCGCCGCCGCGGAGATCGCCACCGGCGAAATCGGCCCCGTGCCCGTGGAAATGCGCGCCGCGCTGAACCTCGCGGACTTTTACCAAAAGCACCTCGATGTCAGCGGCCTGCCGGTGCTCGGCTCGGCAAAAGTTTCCGACACGGCGCTGCGCGAAGCCGCGTGGATCGTCTGCCGCGTGCTCGACGGACGCCCCGACATCCTCACCGCCCTGGCGCAAAACAAAGTGCGCCTCACCGTCATGGCCGCGACCGAATACACCACCGACGTGCCCGAGCACTCGCAGCTCACCCCGCGCGTCTATTGGGACCGCCGCGCCCGCGGACTCGGCGCCACGCCCGACGCACCATGCGTGAGCTGCGCCGAGGAAAACCTGCTCGATTTCCGCGGCGACCCGTATGCCGCGGAAAACATCCTCATCCACGAGTTCGCCCACGCCATCCACGAGACCGGCCTGAACACCGTGGACCCGACCTTCGACGCCCGCCTCAAAGCCGCCTACGACAGCGCCATCGCGCGCGGCCTGTGGAAGGGCACCTACGCCTCCACCAACCACAAGGAATACTGGGCCGAAGGCGTGCAGAGCTGGTTCGACGACAACGCCAAAAACGACGCCCAGCACAACGACATCCACACCCGCGCCCTGCTCAAGGAATACGACCCCGCCCTCGCCGCGCTCTGCCTCGAAGTCCTCGGCGACAAACCGTGGCGCTACCTCCGCCCGTCGAAGCGCCCCGCCCCCGACCGCGCGCACCTCGCTGGCTTCGACTTCGCCCACGCCCCGCGCTTCCACTGGCGCGCGGAGCCGATTCCCGAGCGGCCGCTCGTCACCATCTACACCACCGAGGGTGAGATCGTCCTCGAACTCGACCACCGCGCCGCCCCGCGCACCGTGGAAAACTTCCTCGCCTACGTCCACGACGGCCTCTACGCGGGCGGCCGCTTTTTCCGCACCGTGACAGCGGACAACCAGCCCGACAGCCCCGTGAAAATCTCCGTCATCCAGGCCGGGGCCGATCCGAAAAAAGAGGCGCAGCTTCGCCCACCCATCCCGCTCGAACGCACCCGCGACACCGGCCTCCGCCATCTCGACGGCACCATCTCCATGGCCCGCGACCAGCCCGACACCGCGCGCGACAACTTCTTCATCTGCCTCGGCGACCAGCCCGCCCTCGACTTCGGCGGTGTCCGCCAGCCCGACGGCCAGGGTTTCGCCGCCTTTGGCCGCGTCATCAACGGCATGGAGATCGTGCGAAAAATCCACGCCCGCGAGGCCGACGGCCAAAAGCTCCGCGAGCCCGTCCCCATCCAGCGCGCCATTCGGACGAACTGAGATGCCCGGCTTCGGATTGCACCGAGCCAAGCGAACCGCCACAAATCATCCTATGCGCCATCAATCCATCCCCAAAGAACTGCCGACGATGAACCGCGAGCGGCTGCGCGCCATGCTCGCGCCGCACTCGCTGGTGGTCGTGAATGCGAACGACATCCCGCCGACGAACGCGGACGGCACGATGGCTCCGATCGCGAACAGCGATCTGTTTTACCTCACGGGCATCGAGCAGGAGCAGACCATCCTGCTGCTCGCGCCGGACGCGCTCGACGAGAAGATGCGCGAGATTCTTTTCGTCCGCGAGACGAGCGAACTGCTGGCGCAATGGGAGGGGCACAAGCTGACGAAGGAGGAGGCGCGCGCGGCGAGCGGCATCGCGCGGGTCGAGTGGCTCGATCAGTTTCCGCGGCTGTTTCCGCAGCTCATGTCGGAGATGGAAAATGTGTACCTCAACAGCAATGACCACGCGCGCGCGGTCATCGAGGTGGAGAGCCGCGATGCGCGTTTCGTGCGCGAGACGCAGCGGCAGTGGCCGCTGCACCAGTACCGCCGGCTCGCGCCGCTCATGCGCACGATCCGGCTGGTGAAGTCGGAGCACGAGCTCGCGCTGCTCCGGCGCGCGTGCGCGATCACGGCGGACAGTTTCGACCGCGTCGCGCGCTTCGTGCGGCCGGGCGTGAATGAGTGCGAGGTCGAGGCGGAGTTTGCGCACGAATACATCCGCCAGCGCGGGCGTTTCTCGTATCAGCCGATCATCGCCTCGGGAAAAAACGCGTGCGTGCTCCACTACCTCGCCAATGACCAGCCGTGCAAAAACGGCGACCTCCTCCTGCTCGATGTCGGCGCGAGCTACGCGAACTACAACGCCGACGTGACGCGCACGCTGCCGGTGAATGGAAAGTTTTCGCGCCGGCAAAAGCAGGTCTATGAGGCCGTGCTGCGCGTGCTGCGCCAATGCACGGACGCGCTCGCGCCCGGCAAAAAGCCGCGCGACTGGCAGAAAGAGAGCGAGGCTTTCATGGAAAAGGAACTGCTCGCCCTCGGCCTGCTCAAGCCGCGCGACATCAAAAAGCAGGACCCGGAGCGTCCGGCCTTGAAGAAGTATTTCATGCACGGCGTCGGCCACCCGCTCGGCCTCGATGTGCATGATGTCATCGCGCCCGGCGTGCCCATGGCCCCCGGCTGGGTGATGACCGTCGAGCCCGGCATCTACCTGCCCGACGAAGGTTTCGCCGTGCGCCTGGAGGACGACATCCTGATCACCGACTGCGGCAATGTGAATCTGACCAAAGACATCGCCATCGAACCCGGTGATGTCGAAGCACTGATGCATGTGCGCCCGAAGAAATAGCCGCCCCCGTTTTATGAAAGCCATCCGCCTCTACGCGTTGCTCGTTCTCACCTCCCACGCGTTCGGCGAGGTGAAACTCCCCGCCGTCTTCAGCGACCATGTGGTGCTCCAGCGCGACAGGCCGCTGCCCATCTGGGGCTGGGCCGCACCCGGCGAGCCGGTCGCCGTTTCGCTCGGCGCGCAAAAGGCGAGCGCCAACGCGGGCGCGGACGGGCGCTGGATCGTTCGGCTCGCGGCGCAGCCCGCCACGAAGCAGCCACTCACGCTCACCGTCGCCGGCAAAAACACCGTGACCGTGAGCGACGTGCTGCTCGGCGACGTGTGGCTGTGCAGCGGACAATCGAACATG
>JAYWEP010000178.1:0-5543 GCA_043779205.1 Chthoniobacter sp.
GTGGTGGATCGCGCGGGCCACGAGTTCTTTGCCGGTGCCGCTCTCGCCGGTGATCATGACCGGCGCATCGCTGTGCGCCACGCGCCCGACCATTTTGAAGACCTGCTGCATGGCCACGGACTTGCCGACGATCGAGTCCTGATGCTCCTCGACGGTGAGCTGCGGCTTGAAGGCGGTCGCGGATTTCATCTCGGCCTGCGCCTTGAGCGCCGCGTCCACCACGACCTTGAGATTGAAAGGCAGCGTCTCCTTTCGGATGAAATCGAACGCCCCGAGTTTCATCGACTCGATGACCGCCTGCGTGGAGCCGAAGCCGCTCATCAGCACGACGATGGCGTTCGGGTCGCGCTGCCGCACTTTGACGAGCAGATCCTGGCCGCTGAAGGGCGAGAGGTGCGTCTCGGTCAGGAGCACGTCGGGGTCTTCGCGGACAAAGATTTTGTAGGCCTCGTCGCTCTTCGTCGCGGTGATGACGCGCGTCGTTTTCGTGCCGAGCTGATGCTGCACCCAGGCGAGGAAGTCCGTCTCGGGATCGACGACGAGGATGGTTTGGAGTTTTTCCATGAAGGAGTCTAAAGGCCGCCGTAGCGGCGCTGGCGTTTATTGAACTCGGCGATGGCCTCGCGCAAGTCCGCTTTCCCAAAGTCCGGCCAGAGCTTTTCGGTGACGTGGATTTCGGTGTAGCTGAGCTGCCAGAGCAGAAAGTTGGAGAGCCGCATTTCGCCCGAGGTGCGGATGAGCAGGTCGGGGTCGGGATACGCCGCGGTGTAAAGGCGCGCGCTGATGGTGTCCTGGTCGATTTCGCCGAGCGTGCCCGCTGCGGCCTTGGCGCAGAGCGCTTTCACGGCGTCGATGATCTCCGCGCGTCCGCTGTAGTTCAGCGCGAGGATGAGCGTGGTCGCGGTGTTGGCGGCGGTTTGCGCGATGGCGTCGGCGAGGGCGCGCTGGCAGCTTTCGGGCAGTTCGTGGAGCCGGCCGATGGCGGCGAGCCGCACGTTGTTCTTCATCAGCGTAGGCGTTTCCTGCGCGATGAAATGTTCGAGCAAAACAAACAGCGCGGCGACTTCGGCGGCGGGGCGTTTCCAGTTTTCCGTGGAAAAGGCGTACACCGTCAGAAACTCCACGCCCAGCTCCACGCAGGCTTCCGTGACCGCGCGCACGGATTCCGCACCCTGTTCGTGGCCTTTGATGCGCGGCAGTCCGCGCTCGCGCGCCCAGCGGCCGTTGCCGTCCATGATGATCGCGATGTGGCGCGGGACGGTCATCGAATTTAAGATTTCAGATTTCTGATTTCAGATTTCGGAATCCGCTGGGAGCGCCAGCACTCTTCCTCAGCATGGCGCGGCGCCACGGCCAAATCTGAAATCTGAAATCTGAAATCTGAAATCACAATTCAATCGTCTGATCCCGGTTCGGACCCACGCTCGCAATGGTCAGCTTCGCGCCGCTCAGCTCCGCGATCTTGTGCAGATACGCCTGCGCCGTCTTCGGCAAATCGCCGAACTTCTTCACCTCGTGCGTCGGCGTCTGCCAGCCGGGCATCTCGATGTAGATTGGCTGGCAGTCGGACAGTTGGCGGAAGTCGGAGGGCGGCACTGCGAGCGTCTTGCGGCCGAGTTTGTAGTGGGTGCAAATCCTGATCGTCGCGAGCGAGTCGAGCCCGTCGAGGTTCGTCACGGCGATGTCGTCGATGCCGTTAATCATGCCCGCGTAGCGCACCGCCACCGCGTCGAACCAGCCGCATCGCCGCGCGCGTCCGGTGGTCGAGCCATACTCGCGGCCCATGCCGTGCAGCATGTCGGAAATCTCCGCGTTCTCCGTCGGGAACGGGCCTTCGCCGACGCGTGTGGTGTAGGCTTTCATCACGCCGAGCACGCGATCCATGCGATGCGGCGGCACCCCTGAGCCGGTGCAGGCGCCGCCCGCCGTGGTGTTCGATGAGGTGACGTACGGATACGTGCCGTGGTCGATGTCGAGGAACGTGCCCTGCGCGCCCTCGAATAGAATCTCGCGCCCCGCTTTCAGCGCCTCGTGCAAAAAGACGACGGTGTTTCCGACGAAAGGCGCGAGCGATTTGCCCGCCTCCAAATATGTGGCGTTGATTTCCTTGAAGCTCAGCGGCTTTGCGCCGAACACCTTGAGCACGGCGTTGTTGTCCTTCACGCGCGCCGCGAGTTTTTCGGTGAAAAGCGCGGGCTGCATCAGGTCTGCCATGCGCAGGCCGACGCGCGCGGCCTTGTCACCATACGCCGGGCCGATGCCGCGCTTGGTCGTGCCGATTTTGTTCTTTCCCTTTTTCACCTCGCGCTGCTCGTCGAGCGCGCGGTGGTAGGGCAGCACGAGATGCGCGCAATCGGAGATGAGGAGGTTGTCTTTCGTCACCTTGATCTTCTGCCCGCGCAGGCCGTCGATTTCCTTGGCCACGGCGATGGGGTCGATGACGACGCCGTTGCCGATCACGCACTTTTTCTTCGGGCGCAAAATCCCCGACGGGATGAGGTGCAGCACATACTTCGTGCCGCCGACGATGACGGTGTGCCCGGCGTTGTTGCCGCCCTGCGAGCGGACGACGATGTCCGCCTGCTCGGTGAGGAAGTCGATGATTTTGCCTTTGCCTTCGTCGCCCCATTGGGCGCCGACGAGGATGGTATTGGCCATGATGAAATAGGGATGAGTGAGGGTGACAGGGAAAGTCCCGAGGACCGCCGGGCGGCTCGGGACAGGCGCGCAGAATAGTAGGCGGGCGGGGTGGCGCAAGCGTGGAAAGGGGGCAATGACGAATGACGGATGACGAGGGAATGACGAAGCGCGAAGTCCGAAAGTCGCCGCGAACGTCCGGCCATTCGCCATTCGGGTTTCTTTCGTCATTCGTCATCCGTCATTCGTCATTTTTTGCGCTTTGGCGCGTGCGCTTGAGACTTTATGAACGGCGGCCATGTCCACCGACTCATTGCTTTCCACGAAACCCATCGACCCGCGCGACCGGCTGATTTTTGCGCTGGATGTGCCGACGATCCGCGAGGCGCGGGAGTGGGTCGGGCGGCTGGGGGAGGCGGTGACGTTTTACAAACTGGGCCTCGAGTTTTGCATGGGCGGAGATTACTTCGAGCTGCTCGCGGAGTTGCGGGCGGCGGGGAAAAAAGTGTTCGCCGATCTGAAATTCTACGACGTGCCGGCGACGGTGCGCGGGGCGGTGGCGAATCTCGCGCGGGCCGGGGCGGAGTGCTGCACGCTGCATGGCGTGAGTTCGATTTACCGCGAGGCGGTGCAGGTGCGCGGCGGGATGAAGCTGCTCGCGGTGACGGTGCTGACGAGCATGGATGAAAGCGATCTTGCCGAGCTGGGCTGGCGCGGCGGGCCGGTCGAGGAACTCGTGTCGCTGCGCGCACGGGCGGCGGTGGCGGCGGGGATCGACGGGTTGATTTGCTCGGCGCAGGAGGCGGCGCGGCTGCGGCGGGAGCTGGGGCCGGGGCCGCTGCTCATCACGCCGGGCATCCGCGCGGCGGATGAGCGGGGCGGGGACGATCAGAAGCGGACGATGACGCTGGAGGAGGCGTTTCGCGCGGGCGCGGATCACATCGTCGTCGGGCGACCGATTCGGAAGGCGGCCGATCCGCGCGCGGCGGCGGAGGGGATGCAGGCAGAGATTGCGCGGATTTTTCTGTAGGGGAAGCTGCCAGCTTCCCCGCGATCCTCGCGCCCACCGTGGGGAACCCAACGGGTTCCCCTACAGATGCGTGCTTCGCACGCTACTTTCCTTCCGAGCTCCAGTTGCCGATGTCGTCGGGGGTATTTGGGAGCTTGTCGGGGCCGCAGGAAAAAATGTCGAAGGACTTGGGATTGTGGACGCCCGGATAGACGTAAATGAATTCCTTGCCCCACGGGTCTTCCAAATCACTGGCTTCGGTTTTTTGCGACCAGTTGCGGACACCCTCGGGTTTGGTGACGAGTGCTTTCAAGCCTTGTTCCGTCGTGGGCGGCGACTTGGTTGCCATTTCATACATGGTCAGGCTGGTAGTCAGTCGATTGATGCCAGCGGCTGCGGCGACTTTTTTCGCCTCATCCACACTGCCTCCCATCTTTGATACGCCGTAAGCGAGGAGGACGCCGATAATGAGCACGACGAGCATGATTTCCAAAAGTGTGAAGCCGGCGTTTTTGCGATGGGAGGTTTTCATGGCGTGTTGGGGACGAGGTTGTAGTCGAGGGCGGGCGAGTTGTATTTGAGTTGAAGCTCGACGGTGCGCACGGCGACCGGGCCCGAGTCTCTACTAAGCCGCAAAACGACTTTGTTCAACCCGGCGCGGAGGGCTGATCCGGGGATCGCTTTTTGTGCGCGCAGCCAGCCGGCGTAGCGAAAGCGCATGTCGCGTTCGAGCGGGCGGACGAGGCCGAGGTAGGCGGGGTCGGCGAGGTCGGGCTGGTGGACGGAGGCGGGGCCGAGGAGGCGGTCGTTGACGGTGATTTCGATCGGGGCGAGGGCGTCGGCGTCGAGGATCTCGAAGGTGACGAAGGCGGTGAGCGGCGGCGATTGCAGCTCGAATTCCCAGGAACCGGCGGGCGTTTCCTGCGGGGTGAGTTTCATGGTGCCGGGATCGAGCGAGGCTTTGACCCGCCCGTAGAGGCTGTAGTCATCGGCACTGAGGGCGGATGTGGGGAGATTGTCGAAGGCGTCGGCGATCTCGGCGGGCGCGGTGTAGTCGAGGGCGTGCTGGATGTCGGCGCGCTTGAGCGAGGCGAGAAAGACGCCGCGGATATTGCTGCCGTCGCCGAAGGTGGTGATGTCCACGTAATCGACGCCGTCCATGGGCAGGGTGAGATTTTCCGAAGTCGGCAGGCCGAGGCCGGTGCCAAAGGGGCCGCGCGCGAAACGGGCCGCGCCGGTTTCCGACCAGCCGTTGACGGTGGGTGCGGTGCCGGTTTGGTCGTCGAAAAAAAGGCGGAGTTGGAGGGAGTTGTTGAGGTCGCCGACGCGGCGGAAGTGCAGGCGGAAGACGGTTTGCGCGGGCGCTCCGTCGAGGGCGGCGGGGTGTTCGGTGGTGAGGGATTCGAGCCAGATGGGGAGGGAAATGCGGGGCGGGCTGGTGGAGGCGAGGGCGTGGAAATCCAGCCAGACGGAGAAGGGTGTGGGCTGCTCGCGGGGCTCCTGGGCGCGGGTGGGGAGGGCGAGGGTGAGGAGCGCCAGGAGGCAGGCGAGGAGGAGCGGAGCGTGGAAAAAAACGCTGTCATCCTGAACGGAGTTTCGCCGTGGGCGCAGGCGGGGGCCGAAGCTCCGTTCAGGATGACGGCAGGTTTTTGGCGGCTGGCGCAGAAGCGGGAGCGGGATGAAAAGACGGGGCATCGGGAGAAGCAGATGGCGTGTGCTCTTTATCCTACCGCACATGGGCGCGCAAGCCCTGGGTGAGGCCGAAGACGGCGCTCATGATGCCATAGACGACGAGGCCGACGATGGCCGCGATGACGATCATGACGAGCGGCGGGATGAGCGTGGAGACGATCTGGATTTGCTGGTCGAGTTCGCGCTCATAGACATCGGCGACCAT
>JAYWEP010000179.1:0-3600 GCA_043779205.1 Chthoniobacter sp.
AAAAACAAATGAGCGAAGCAATCGGACTAATCGAAACTCGCGGCTACGTGGGCCTGGTGGAAGCCAGTGACGCCATGGTCAAGGCCGCGAATGTGCAACTCGTCAAATCCATCCCCATCGGTGGAGCCCTGATAACAACCATCGTCCGCGGCGATGTTGGCAGCGTCAAAGCCGCCGTCGAAGCCGGGAAGGAAGCCGCCAAGCGCGTCGGCAATCTCGTCGCGTCCCACGTCATCGCCCGGCCCACGCCGGAGCTGTTGAAGTTTTTCACCTCCTAACCAAACCCCTAACTCTTACCTAATACTATGGCTGGACAAGCTATCGGAATGATCGAAACCAAAGGCCTCGTCGCGCAGTTTGAAGCAACTGACGCCATGACCAAGGCCGCGAATGTGGAACTCATCGGCTGGGAGAAAGTCGGCTCGGGCTACGTCACCGTCTTTGTCAAAGGCGATGTCGCCGCGGTGAAAGCCGCCGTCGAAGCCGGCGCGACCGCTGCCACGGCGATCGGCGAAGTCGTCGCCGTCCATGTGATCCCGCGTCCGCACGACGACCTGCACCTGCTCGGAAAATTCCTTGGCGGAAAACCAGTAACCGCGCCGGCGAAGTAGTCATTTGCCCCATTAGTCACATAGGTCCCATGGGACAAATGCGACCGATGGGACGTATGCGGCCCCGCTGATCCCATGACACCAAGCAACATCCTCGTCGCCAACATCGGCAGCACTTCGTTCAAGTTTCGCTTGATCGAAATGCCGTCCGAGCGCGTGCTGGCGAAGGGTGGCGTCGAGCGGATCGGCAGCGCGGAATCGACTTACAAGTATCAGGTCGGCAATGACGCGGAGCAGAGAGGCGTCGTAGCATTGCCCGATCACGCAGCCGCAATCACCCTCGTGGAGAAAGCCCTCGGCGGATTCAACGGCCTCGCTGCCGTCGGCTTCAAGCCGGTGATGGCCCGCGGCATCTCGGGCACGCAGGTGCTCGATGAGCCGGTGCTGCGGGCGATGGAGGAAATCAACACCCTCCTGCCCGCGCACAATCCACCCTACGTCGCCGCCGTCCGCAGCTTCCACAAATCGCATCCGGCGCTCCCCTGCATCGGGACATTCGAGACCGCGTTTTACGACGACGTGCCCGTGGAAAACACGCGCTACCCGGTGCCGCGCGAATGGGAAACGAAATACGGCATCCGCCGCTTCGGCTTCCACGGCGCGAGCCATCGCTTCGTTTCGCAGCGGTGTGCGGAACTGCGCGGCACGGACAAGCTCCGCATCATCTCCTGTCACCTCGGTGGCAGCTCCTCAATCGCGGCGGTGCGCGATGGCAAAGCCATCGACTCAAGCTGGGGCATGACCCCGCAGAGCGGCTTGCCGCAGAACAATCGCGTGGGCGACTTCGATGTCTTCGCCCTCATCTACCTCGCCCGCGACCTCGGCCTCGGCATCGACGCCGTGGAAAAAGCGCTCACCTCGCAGTCCGGCCTCAAAGGTCTGTCCGGCCTGCCAGCTGGCGACGTGCGCGACATCCTTGATGCCGCCGCGAAAGGCCACACCGACGCGCAAATCGCCCTCGATGTTTTCGTCGGCGCAATTCGCAAATACATCGGCCAATTCCTCGTCGAACTGAACGGCGCGGACGTGCTCATTTTCACCGCAGGCATCGCTGAGAATAACCCGATCCTGCGCGAAAAAATCTGCGCCAACCTCGACTTCTGCGGCCTCGAACTCGACCACGACGCCAATAACAAGACCCGCGCCGACGAGGCCATCATTTCCACGCCGCGCTCGAAGATCGAAGTTCGCGTCATCCCCACCAACGAAGAAATCATCATCGCCCGCAATGCGTGGGCCAAGCTCTCAACCCGCAACTAACCAACCAACCTAACTATATGGCACAACAAGCAATTGGAATGATCGAAACCCGCGGCCTCGTCGCACTCGTCGAGGCAACTGACGCGATGCTCAAATCGGCCAACGTCGAACTCGTCGGCCCCATCACCCAGGTCGGCAACGCGATGGTGACCGTCTGCGTCACCGGCGACGTCGCCGCTGTCAAAGCCGCCACCGAAGCCGGCAAGACCGCCGCGCAATCGCTCGGCGAAATCGTCAGCGTCAGCGTCATCGCCCGCCCGCACAGCGATCTCGTCGCGGTGCTTCCGAAGGCGAAGTAAGCGTCACGGTTTTCCAACCATGATCCTCGCCCGCGTAGAAGGCAGCGTCGTCGCGACCAAGAAGAACACGAAGATGACGGGGAACAAATTCCTCCTCGTCCGTCCCCTCGTGATCGACTCGCCGACGGCGCGCGAGTGGAAGCCCGGCACGAGCACCCTCGTCGTCGTGGACAGCCTCGGCGCGGGCGAGGGCGAGATCGTGCTCATCGTGCAAGGCAGCTCCGCGCGGCTCGCTGCCGTTGACAAGGACTCACCCGTCGATGCCGTCGTGATCGGCATCGTGGACACGGTCGATGTCGCCAAAACCATCCTCTACAAAGCACAGTAACAAGACTCCCTAAATGGCAACGATTGACGAAAGACTGGTATCCAAAGTGGTGAGCGAAGTGCTCGCCCGATTGCAGGCGCAGACGAAGGTCGCGTCGTCGGGACAGAGCAGCTTCGGTGTGTATGAGAAGATGGACGATGCCTGCGAGGCCGCGCATCGCTCGTTTGAAAAGCTGCGCGACCTCGGCGTGTCTGCGCGCCGCAAGGCGATCCAGGTCATCCGCAAAATGGTCGTGGCCAGGGCGAAGGAATGGGGTGAACTCGAATTCGCGGAGACAAAGATCGGACGGCTCGACCACAAGATCGAGAAGCTCAAGATTTGCGGCGATCTCGTGCCGGGCGTCGAATTCCTGGAGCGCATGGCTTTCAGCGGCGACTTCGGGCTGACCATCATCGACTTCGCGCCGTGGGGCGTCATCGGCGCGGTGACACCTTCGACCCACAGCGTCCCGACACTCACGGGTAACGCGATCAACATGATCGCGGCGGGCAACGCAGTCGTTTACAACACCCATCCCGCCGCAGCCAATTGCGCGGCGGTTGCGATCCGCGCTTACAACGAAGCCATCTTTCAGGAGATAGGTATCTCCGACTTACTAACCACCGTGGTGAAGCCGACGCTCGATACCTTCGACGTGATGTGCAAGCACGCGAAGGTGAAGCTGCTCTGCGTCACCGGCGGTCCCGCGGTCGTCGCTGCCGCGATGAAAACCGGCAAGCGCGCCGTCTGTGCCGGCCCCGGCAATCCTCCCGTCGTCGTCGATGAAACCGCCGATCTCGAGGTCGCGGCGAAGTCGATCATCCAGGGCGCGAGCTACGACAACAACCTGCTCTGCATCGGCGAGAAGGAAGTCTTCGCGCTCGAAGGCATCGCGGACAAGTTGATGGAGCAGATGTCGTTGAACGGTGCCGTGAAACTCACCAACGCCCAGCTCGACGCGCTGACGAAAGCGGCGTTCACCATCACTCCCGGCCAAGGCGGCGGCTGCGGCCACGCGGCGGTGAACAAGGATTTCATCGGCAAGGACCCCATCGTCCTCGCGAAGGCGGCGGGCTTGAGCATTCCCGCCGGCACGCAGCTTCTCTTCGCCGAAACCGGCGCG
>JAYWEP010000180.1:0-4820 GCA_043779205.1 Chthoniobacter sp.
TTCCAGCGTCACCCAGCCGTCCGCGAGGGCCACCCGCACCGCCGCCGTCGCACTCTTCGCGTGGCGGCGCACGTTCGAGAGGCTCTCCTGGATCACGCGAAAAATGGTCATCTCCAGTTGCTCATGCAGCCGGGGAAAATGCGCGTCGATCTCGATCTCCACCGCAATCCCGCTGCGCTCCGCGAACCCCTGCACGAACCAGCGCAGCGCCGCGTTCAGCCCGCGCTCATCGAGCAGCGGCGGGTGCAGCAGGTAGGATTGCGTGCGCAGCTCGCGCACCGTGTCGCCCGCCAGCTTCTGGCTGTCCGCGAGCAGCGCCGCGCGTTGCTCCTCCCCCATCGGGCCGCCGCTTGGCGTGAGCAGGGAAAGGTTCATCGCCAGCGCGGCCACCGTCTGCGCCGTGGAATCGTGCAGCTCCCGCGCGAGCCGCCGCCGCTCCTCATCCTGCGTCCGCAGCAGCCGCCACGAGAGCTGCCGCAGCCGGCGCTCCGCCTTTTTCCGCTCGCGGATGTCGCGCACGATCCCCGAGGTGCCGACCACCTTTCCCGCCGCATCGCGCAGCGGAAAAAGCGACAGCGACACCGCGATCAGCTCCCCGCTCCGCGCCACCCGCACCGTTTCAAACTGCCGCACCGTCTCGCCGCCCAGCACCCGCGCCTTCAGCACCCGCGCCTCCTCCACCAGGTTCGCCGGCGTCACCAGCAGGCTGCTTTTTCCGATCATCTCCTCCGCCGTGTAACCAAAGATCGTCTCCGCCGCCGGATTCCAGCTCACCACATTTCCCGCGGAATCCGAGCTGACGATCGCATCGTCCGACGCCTCCACGATCATCGCCATCCGCTCGATCTGCCCCGTCCGCTCGCGCACCCGCTCCTCCAGCTCGGCATGCGACCGCTCCAATTCCGCACGCATCCGCCGCAGTTCCGTGATGTCCGTCGCCGTCCCCACGTAACCCGTCACCCGCCCGTCCGCGGCGCGCTCCTCCATCACCTCACCGAAGATCCACACCACCCGCCCGCCGGGCTGCAGATACCGGTACTCCGAGCGAAACGGCACCCCCAGCGCCGCCATCCGGCTCCACTCCTCCTGCACCCGCGTGCGATCCTCCGGGTGGATCACCCGCCCCCAACCCGCGCCCAGCGCCGCCTCCTGCGGATAGCCCGTCAGCTCGCACCAGCGCTCGTTCACGTATTTGCAAAAGCCCGCCGCGTCCGCGCGATAGATGCCCACCGGCGAAATGCGCGCGAGGCAGCGCAGCCACTCGTAATCGTCGGTGGGCGACGGCGCGGCGTTTGCGATGGGAAGTTCCTCTACACCTCGGTCCATGCCCGCGACGCTACCTGCGCGGCGCGCTCGCGGCAATACCACTCGTAGGTTTCTTGCAGGCCCGCGCGCAGCGGAATCCGCGGAGCCCAGCCGAGGTTTTTCAGCCGCGAGACATCGAGCAGCTTGCGCGGCGTGCCATCCGGCTGCGTCGGGTCAAAGGCCAGCGCGCCCTCGTAGCCCACCACCGCGCGCACCAGCTCCGCGAGTTCGCGGATGGAAACGTCCTCGCCGCAGCCCACGTTCACGATCTCCGGCGAGTCATAGTTTTCGAGCAGAAAACGGCACGCACTCGCGAGGTCATCCACATGCAGGAATTCGCGCCGCGGCGTGCCCGTGCCCCACACCGGCACGCTCGCGTCGCCGCGCACTTTCGCCTCGTGAATCTTGCGCAGCAGCGCCGGCAGGACGTGCGAATTTTGCAGATCGAAGTTGTCGCCCGGCCCGTAAAGATTCGTCGGCATCGCGCTCAGGAAATTTTTCCCGTACTGCCGCGCATACGCCTGGCAGAGCCGGATGCCCGCGATCTTCGCCAGCGCATAGGCCTCGTTCGTCGGCTCCAGCGCGCCCGTCAGCAGCGCGTCCTCGCGGATCGGCTGCGCCGCGAATTTCGGGTAGATGCACGAGCTGCCGAGGAAGAGCAGCTTCGCCGCGCCGAAGTCCGCCGCCGCCTCGATGAGATTGTTTTGGATGGTCAGGTTGTCGCGCAGAAACTCGACCGGAAAATCGTTGTTCGCCTTGATCCCCCCGACCTTCGCCGCCGCCACCACCACGACCGCCGGACGCACCTCGTCAAAGAAACCCCGCACCGCCGCGCGCTCCGCCAGATCGACCTCCGCGCGCGTCCGCGTCACGAGGTTGGCGTAGCCCTGGCGGCGCAGTTCGCGGACGATCGCGCTGCCCGCCAGACCGCGGTGTCCGGCGACAAAAATGGAGTCAGATTTTTTCACGGCGCGCACGCTAGCACGCCGCGCAAATTCGGGAACACGATTCCGCATTTCCCAAACGCCGGACGACTCTCAGAAACCGCGGGAGCGCTCATTTTGAGTCCACGAAAAACACGAAAGGACACGAAATCAGAAATCCTTTCCGTGTCCTTTCGCGCCTTTCGTGGACCTGTCTCCGGCGGTGAAAATCGCCCGCCGTCGCTGCGTTCATGATGACACACGGATTGGAATTTTTTCGACGCCCTCTTACAACGACACGCCATGCACGACCCAATCCACCGCTGATGCGCGCGCTCCTCCTCGTCCTCGACAGCGTCGGCTGCGGCCGCGCGCCCGACGCCGCCGCCTACGGCGACGAAGGCGCGGACACCCTCGGCCACATCTTCGCCGCGCAACCCGCGCTCGCGCTGCCCACACTTTTCTCGCTCGGCTTGGGAAAAATCATGGGCCTTCCCGCGCCCGACGCGACCGCCAGCCACGGGCGCATGCGCCCACGCTCCACGGGCAAGGACACGACCACCGGGCATTGGGAAATCGCCGGCGTCATCCTCGAAAAGCCCTTCGCGACCTACCCTGCATTTCCCGCCGAACTCATCCGCGCCATCGAGCGCGAGGCGGGCGTCACCTTCATCGGCAACTACGCGCAAAGCGGCACCACCATCCTCGCCGAACTCGGCGCGGAGCATGTCCGCACCGGCCGCCCGATCCTCTACACCTCCGCCGATTCCGTCCTCCAAATCGCCGCGCACGAAAGCGTCATCCCGCTCCCGCGGCTCTACGAAATCTGCCGCATCGCCCGCCGCCATGCCGACGCCTGGCGCATTGGCCGCGTCATCGCGCGCCCCTTCACCGGCGAGCCCGGCGCCTTCCAGCGCACCAGCGGACGGCACGACTATTCCGCCATCCCGCCGCGCACCATCCTCAACGCCATCGCCGACGTCGGCCTGCCCGTCCACGGCGTCGGAAAAATCAGCGACATCTTCGCCGCCAGCGGCCTCACCCTCTCCACACCCACCGCCTCCAACGCCGCCGGCATGGCCGCCATCGACACGCTGTGGGCCGCTCCACACGACGGCCTCATCTTCGCCAACCTCGTCGATTTCGACATGCTCTTCGGCCACCGTCGCGATGTCCCCGGCTACGCCCGCGCGCTCACGGAGTTCGACACCTGGCTCGCCTCCTTTCTCCCCAAAGTCACCCCCGGCGACCTCCTCATCATCACCGCCGACCACGGCAACGACCCCACCTTTCCCGGCACCGACCACACCCGCGAAGAAGTCCCCCTCCTCGTCCTCCACGCCGGACGCCACGCCGCCCTCGGCACCCGCGAAACCTTCGCCGACATCGCCGCCACCCTCGCCGTTTTTTTTCACCTCGACCCTTGGCGCATCGGAAAAAGTTTCCTCGGCCAGCCGCGCTGAATCATCGGCTCGGCAGCGGCGTTGCCGTCTTCGGCACCACCACAAGCGCGAATGGCAACGACAACTCCCGCAGCCACGGCGCGAGTCCTGAGACTGTGCATCTGGATTCGCGGCAACCCGGCCTTCCCTCGCCGCTTCAGTCCCGATAAATCCCCTGCGCGTGGATTCCGCTCCTGACATCCCTTCCTTCATAACCCGCTGGTCCGGCTCCGGCGCGGCGGAGCGTGCGAACTACCAGCTCTTCCTTTCCGAGCTATGCGATCTGCTCGGCGTCGCGCGGCCTGATCCGACCAAACCCGACGACGCGGAGAACGCCTACGTCTTCGAGCGCAGCGTCACCTTTCACCACCCGGACGGCAGCACGAGCACGGGCCGTATCGACCTCTACAAACGCGCGTGCTACGTCCTCGAAGCCAAGCAGGGCGTCGAGAAACGCGAGCAGGAGGCCGCACTTTCCGAGGCGGGAAAAGCGAAAGCGAAAGCCGCGAAAAAAGGCACCGCCATGCGCGGCAGCGCGGCGTGGGACGAAGCCATGCTCAAGGCCCGTGGGCAGGCCGAGCAATACGCCCGCGCGCTTCCGGCGAGCGAAGGCCGCCCGCCGCTGCTCATCGTCGTCGATGTCGGCCACAGCATCGAACTCTACTCCGAGTTCACCCGCACCGGCGGCACCTACGTCCCCTTCCCCGACCCGCAGAGCCACCGCATCCTGCTTGCCCGGTTGGGCGACGCCGACGTGCGCGAAACGCTCCGCCTCGCGTGGACCGATCCGCAGGCGCTCGACCCCGCGCGCCGCAGCGCCCGCGTCACCCGCGAGATCGCGCAGAGCCTCGGACGCCTTGCCGCTTCGCTCGAAAAATCCGGCCACAGCGCCGAAGCCGTCGCCACGTTTTTGATGCGCGCGCTTTTCACCATGTTCGCCGAGGACATGGAACTACTGCCGAAGGAGAGCTTCCTCAATCTCCTCAAAAGCCTCCAGGGCCACACCGCCCAATTCGTGCCGATGGTCGAGGAACTGTGGAGCCGCATGCAGACCGGCGGCTTCTCCACCGTGCTCCGCGAAAAAATCCTGCGCTTCAACGGCGGCCTGTTCGAGGACGCCACCGCGCTCCCGCTCACCGACGACCAATTC
>JAYWEP010000181.1:0-9464 GCA_043779205.1 Chthoniobacter sp.
TCCGCTGCGCGGCACGAAGAACGACAGCTACGACGGCGGCATCCACACGCCCGCCGCGATCCGCTGGCCCGGCCATCTCGCCGCCGGCGTGACGAGCAACCAATACGTCTGGATCGGCGACATTTTTCCCACGATCTGCGCCGCCGTCGGCGTGACGCCGCAGAACACAAAGGCATTCGATGGCGTGAACATCTGGCCGCAGTTGCAATCGATCTCGGCAGGCAATCCGAACGGCGCAGCGCGCGGCGTGCCGCTCGTCACCGGCGACGCGGGAGGGCCGGTCGCGCTCGACACATTCACCGATCCCGTGAATGGCGGCAGCAAGATTTTCAAACTCATCCGCAACAAAGTCGGCACCACGATCACGAACGAACTCTTCAACATGACGGACGATCCGTACGAGGCGACGGACGTGCTGCTCGGTGCCAGCGCCGCGTCTTACGCGACGATTGTCACGACACTCACCACCGCGATTACCGGCATCACCATTGAAAATTATCCGCCTTACATCGGCCCCGGCGGCATCACACAAACAGTGGCGCCCGGCAGCACCATCACGCTCTACGCGCCGTTCACTTCCTATAAGACACCGACGGTGCAGTGGCGGAAGAACAGCGCGAACATCAGCACCGCGTCGCCCTTCTTCCAAGTCACGGACAGCGCCAGCGCGCTCGTGAATGGCGTTTACATGGCCACGCTCACTTTGACGAACATCACCAGCGCCGACGCTGCGAGTTACGACGTCATAATCACCAGCACCAGCGGCACCGCCACCAGCGCCGCGGGCACGCTCACGGTCACTGCGCCTGCACTCAGCGTCACTCCAGCGACGGGGCTGTCTGCATCGGGCTTCCCCGGCGGGCCGTTCACCCCCGTGAACGCGGCCTACACGGTGACGAATTCCGGCACGGGCTCGATGGATTGGACGGCGAGCAAGACCGCGGGCTGGCTCACGCTCTCGACTACCGGTGGCACGCTGGCCGCGAGTTCCAGCGTGAACATCACGGCATCGCTCAACACAGCCGCGAACAGCCTGGCCGCAGGCAGCTACAGCGACACGGTGACTTTCACGAACACGACAAACGCGGTGGGCAACACCACGCGCAGCGTGAGCCTCACCGTCACGAATGCGCCGGCCGCGCCGGTGTTGCCGACGCTCGCGCTTTTCTCGCGCGGCACGGGCAACACGATCACATGGCCCGCAGTGCCGGGCGCGACGACCTACACGTTCCAGATCGCGTTCAATGCAGGCTTCACGACCAACGTCGTCTCGCAGACAGTCACGAACTCGAGCGGGACATTCACTAATCTCACCAGCGGCACGATCTATTATTACCGTGTGTTAGCGACTAATGGCGCGGGTTCCTCGGCATACAGCAATGTCGTCTCCTCGACGCAGGATGCGGTGGCGCCGACGGTCGCCATGACCTCACCCGCCAGCGGCACCTCGACGACGGCCAACACCATCGTTGTCAGCGGCACGAGCAGCGATGCCATATCCGGCATCAGCGGGGTGAAAGTGAACAATGTCGCGGCCACGAGCAGCAATAGCTTCGCGACGTGGAGCGCGACGGTGCCGCTCGGCTTTGGCACGAACGCGATCACCGCCACCGCGACCGACGGTGCGGGCAATGGGACGACGACGGCGGCGGTGCTCGTCACACTCACGACCGCGCAGACCTACAACCCGCTCAACATACCGGACACCATCTCGGGCACTACTTTCAACATCGCGCTGAACCAAAAGACCAAGCAGTTCCGCGCGGGCGCAGCGACCACGACTTATGCTTACAATGGTGCGCTCATGTGGGGGCCGACCTTGATCATGAACAAAGGCGACGCGGTGCAGTTGAACGTGACTAACAACCTTATTGATACAACCACGGTGCATTGGCACGGCTTCCACATCCCTGCGATCATGGACGGCGGGCCGCACCAGACTGTCCCGGCAGGCACGACCTGGTCGCCGAGTTGGACCGTGAAAAATGATGCGGCGACCTATTGGTATCATCCGCATCTGCACAGCACCACGATGGAGCAGCTCACCAAAGGCGCGGGCGGTTTCATCATCGTGCGCGACCCCATCGAAGCCGCGCTCGCGCTGCCGAGAACTTATGGCGTGGACGACTTCCCGCTGGCACTCACGAGCCGCCGGTTCCTCACCAGCAATCTATTTTCCTACGACCATGCCCTCGACAACTACGGCGACTATATGCTGGTCAATGGCACCCTCGCGCCGCAGGTCAGCCTGCCGAAACAGTATGTGCGCTTGCGCATCCTCAACGCCGAAGTCGCGCGCGGCTACAACCTCGGCTTTAGCGACAACCGCACGTTCTGGGTTATTGGAAATGACCAGGGTTTGTTGAATGCTCCGGTCGCCGTCACAAGGTTGAAACTTATGACCGGTGAGCGCGTGGAGATTCTTGTCAATTTCACCAGCGACGTGCTCGCCTCGTCCATCGAACTGAAAGCTTATAACTCCGGCCAGGTCTTCGGATTCCCCGGACAGGAAGGCAACCCCACGACGCCCACGGGCAATCCCGGACCTATCAACGGCAGCCTGCTGAACAACACGGATTTCAACATCCTGCACATCAACATCGCCGCCGCCACCGCGAGTCCGATCACCGCGCTTCCCGCGACACTCGTTCCGCAGACTTACTGGACGAACGCGAACGTCACCAACACACGCAGCATCACGCTTACCGGTGGCAGTGGCGGCTCGGAGTTCACCTTTAACAACATCAGTTACACGCCGACGTTGTTCAATCACACCATCGCTTTGAACGCCGTGGAGAAGTGGAGTATCTCGAATAACGCGGGCGCGATTTTCGGCCACTCTTTCCACATCCACGACATCAAGTTCAACATCATCGCCCGCAGCGGCGGCACCCAGGTTTCATCCACCGGCCTCGCGGCCACTTATGAGTCCGGCTGGAAAGACACGGTCTATGTCCCCAAAGGTGAGACCGTGGATGTCATCGCGAAATACGATGACTTCGCCAGCAACACGAATCCCTTCATGTTCCACTGCCACTTCCTCCAGCATGAAGACGGTGGCATGATGGGGCAGTTCGTCGTCGTGAATAGCGCGGTGGAAGACCTCGCCATCGCGAGCTTTACCCGCACCGGAGCAAACAGCGACATCAGCCTTCAGTTCAAGTCCACCGTCGGCACGACTTACACGCTGCAATACTCCGCCGACATGACCACCAGCAGTTGGACCGACATCGGTTCGGTGACCAGCAATGGCACGTCCGTCAATTTCACCGAGAACGATGCGACGCGCCTCGGACAGGCAAAAGGCTTCTACCGGGTGAGGATTCCGACGATTCCGTGATGAAGGCGATCCTGCCGACCCTCATGAACTTCTTCCGCATCGGGACATTGGCCTTGGTTCTTTTCCTGAGCCTGACAACGGTCGCTCGGGCCGATCAGTATGATACGCTGAGAACCACCAGGCTGAACTCTTTGCTCTCCAATGCAGGCAGCGCGACGAGTGTGGCCACCAAGGCCAATGGTTACTGGATCGGCAACGGCACGCAGGTGGCGATGAATGCGAGTCCTTCGGGCGCGAACTTTTACCTGTGGAGCGATCTGCCGCTGGGTTCGGTTTCATCAAACATCTCGACCACTTACAAGCGCTTGCAATCCATGGCGCTGGCTTATGCGATGCCGACTTGTTCGCTGTATGGCAATGCGAGTCTGGCGGCTGCGGTGGCCAATGGCCTCGATTGGATGAACGCGAATGTTTTCACCGCAACGGCGACCAACCCGTATGACAACTGGTATGATTGGGAAGTCACGGCACCGCAGGCGCTCAATGACACGGCGGTGCTGCTCTATGCCGCGCTCACCGGCACGCAGATCGCAAACTACGGCGCGGCCATGGATAACTTCGGTCCCGACGGTGTGTTTGCCGCCACCGGGTTCAATTGGAATGGATTGACCGCAGCGAACACCTCCGACGTGGTCCTGGTGACGCTGATTCGCGGCATCCTGACGAAGAGCAGCACCAAGCTCACGCTCGGCCAGACGAAGCTCAGCAAGGTGTTCCCGTATGTGACGAATGGCGACGGCTTCTATGCCGATGGGTCGTATGTGTTTCACGGGAACATCGCTTACACAGGCCACTATGGCTACGTGCAGCTCGAGAACGTGGCGGCGATCGTGAACCTGCTCAATGGTTCGACCTGGGCGATTACCGATCCGAATCTTCCGAATGTGTATAACTGGATCACGAATGGCTTTGAGCCGCTGATCTACAATGGAGCCTTGATGGATATGTCACGCGGTCGCGTCAACTCGTGGTCGAACGCCTCCGAATACGACGATGGCGCGAAGGTGCTCGCGGCGATCCAGCAGGTCGCCTTATTTGCACCTGCGGCGACGGCGGCTTCGCTGAATGCCTTCGTGGCATCGCCGCGCCTGGCCTCGGGGCAGTTTCATTTTGCCAATATGGATCGCGTGACGTCGTTTCGCAGCGGCTTTGGCTTTGGCTTGAGCATGTCATCGAGCCGCATCGCGAACTTTGAGAACCTGTTCAGCACGTCGGATCTCAAAGGCTGGTTCACGGGTGATGGCATGACCTATTTGTATGTCGGTGCCACGGACACGCAGTTCACCGATGACTATTGGCCAACGGTGGATGCCTATCATCTGCCGGGCACGACGGTGGAGCAGGGCTATGTCCCGCAGCCCAGCTCGACGGATCAAAGCTGGGTCGGTGGAGCGCAAGTGGCGGGTACCTACGGCGCAGCGGGCATGGCCTTGTATCCGGCGGCCAGCTCCAGTGCCAGCTCGACTTTGAATGGCAAGAAGTCGTGGTTCATGCTCGACAATGAGATCGTGTGTCTCGGTGCCGGTGTCACTTGCACGACTAATGGCCATGAGGTGGACACGACTGTGGAGAACCGGCGTCTGGGCACATCGCCAACGAATAACTTCTATGCAAATGGCGTGCAGTATCCGCCCACGATTGGCTGGAGTTCCGCTCTTACCAGTGCGACGTGGTGCGCGCTGGATGGTGTCGGAGGTTACTATTTCCCCGGCGGTGCGACAAACTTGCAGGCTTCCTTTGTGGCGAGTTCCGGCTCCTGGACGCAGATCCATCCGAGCGACTCCGATGCGACCGTTTACACGGATAACTATTTGAAGCTCTACTTCAAGCATGGCGTGAAGCCGACCAATGCGAGCTATGCTTATGTCCTTCTCCCCGGCATGACATCCAGCAACGTCAGTGCCTATGCGCAGAACCCGGATATCTCCGTTGTGGCAAACACTTCAACCGTGCAGGCGGTGAAAAAGGTGAGGCTTGGTGTGGTCGGTGCGAACTTCTGGGGCGTCGTCGGCGGCACCGCTGATTTGATCACGGTGAACAAACAAGCCTCAGTGATGGTGTCGGAAACCTACAATGGCATCACGATTGGTGTTTCCGACCCCACGCAAAACAACACCGGCACCATCACCGTCACGCTCAATCGGGCAGGGAGCAGTCTGGTGTCCGCCGACTCTGGAATCACCGTGACGCAGCTCACGCCGAAGATCATTTTCACGGTCAATGTCAACGCAGCGAAAGGGAAGACGTTCCAGGCTTCCTTCGTGCAACCAGCGCAGGCACCGGCCATCACGAGCATCACCACCGCCAGCGGAAATCAAGGCGCGGCGTTCACTTATCAGATCACTTCGAGCAACAGTCCGACAAGCTATGGAGCGAGTGGATTGCCAGCAGGCTTGGGTATGGATACGGGCACGGGCGTAATCAGCGGTGTGCCGACGCAGACAGGCACGTTCCCGGCAACCATCAGCGCGACGAACGCCGGAGGCACCGGCACCGCCACGTTGACCATCACGGTCTTGCCGCCCGCTCCCTCGATTACCAGCGGCCTTAGTTTGGCGGGCATCCAGGGGAGCGCGTTGAGGTATCAGATCGCGGCTACCAATAGTCCGACGAGCTATGGAGCGAGTGGATTGCCAGCAGGCTTGAACGTGGACACCAGCACCGGCTTGATCAGCGGAACACCGAACGCCACGGGAACCACCAGCGCGACCATCACTGCGACTAATGTCGGAGGGACCGGCAGCGCGACTTTGACGGTCACTGTTGCGCTCGTCATCAGCGACTTGGTTTCCAATTTTACCACGACCGGCACATGGACGTGCCCTGCGAACGTGACGGCCATCCAAGTGGAATGCTGGGGCGGCGGGGGTGCGGGCGGCAGCGCCCTGCGAATCCCGGACAGCGGCAGCATCGAGTATGGCGGCGGCGGTGCGGGTGGTGGGTATGCGAAGTTAAACTCAACCACCGTCACTCCTGGCACGACTTACTTCATCAGTGTGGGCGCGGGCGGAGTGAATAACTCAGCCGTCAACGACACCACCGTCGCGGGTGGTGACTCGTGGATTAACGCCACCAACACTCCCTCGACCACGATCATCGCC
Source organism: Chthoniobacter sp. (assembly GCA_043779205.1). GTDB lineage: Bacteria > Verrucomicrobiota > Verrucomicrobiia > Chthoniobacterales > Chthoniobacteraceae > Chthoniobacter. Next base: position 6,442 of record JAYWEP010000181.1, read on the forward strand.
AAGGGCGGTGCCGGCGGGGAAAGCGCGATCGGGAATACTAGCACCACTCGATACGGTGTGGGTGGAACGGGCACCGCGACAGGGAGCGTTGGCGACATCGTCTATGCAGGAGGCAACGGTGCCACGAGTGCATCCAGCATCGCTGGCGGTGGTGGCAGCAGTGCCGGAACAGGTGCCAGCGGAACTGCCGCAACATCGAATGCAGGAGCGACAGCGCCGAGTGGCGGTGGCGATGGTGGAACCGGTCAAACCATTAGCTCGGGAGGTGGCGGCAATGGTTCGGCTCCTGGTGGTGGGGGCAGCGGTGCCAGGGCGAGTGGCACACAGCAAGCGGGCGGCACGGGAGGTGCAGGCAAGATTGTTCTGACTGTGAAAACACTCTCCAGCACCGTCATCCTTGGAAGTCTCGCGCAAACTTTCGATGGCACACCGAAGGCCGCGACCGCCACCACCACTCCCGCCGGACTCGCGGTGAACTTCACTTACAACGGCTCGCCGGCTGCGCCGACCGCAGCGGGCAGTTACACCGTCGTCGGAACGATCAACTCCGCAAACTACAGCGGCTCGGCCACCGGCACGCTGAGCATTGCCGCGGCCGTCACCGCCTGGCGGCAACTCTATTTCTCCACCACTGCAAACACCGGCACGGCCGCGGATGCCGCCGATCCCGACGGTGACGGACTGAGCAATGCTCAGGAATATATTTTCGGGACACTGCCCACGGCGACTAACACGGGGGCACTGCTTGGCGCATCGTCTTCCGGGACGAACATCGTGCTCACCTTTGTCGCCAGGCAATCCGCCGGCACTGGCTACGCCGGTCTCGCCAGACACTACGCGGTGGAGACCACGACCAACCTATCAACTGCTTTATCCTGGGTTCCCGTGACCGGTTACTCGGACATCTTGGGCGGAAACCAAACCGTAATCATCACTCGGCCCAACAGTAGCTCCAACACCTTCTATCGCTTGAAGGCGTGGCTGCAATGAGTTTGCCGCCGTCTGCTTTACCAGCACTTGCAACAGCCACATCCCAGCCGCAAAAAATACCTTTTCAACTCATCTGATCTTAAAGTTTCAGTCAGCAAAATCAGCGTATCAATTCACCCCCCAGTCAGAATCCATGAAACGCCACACCCTATTCTCACGGCTAACCGGCTTCACGGCTGCACAGGCTGTTCCTCAGTTCTTCCGTTGCAAAAACCCCTTTGCCGCCCATCAGTCCTCGACGAGGCTGCTCCTCCGTTGATTCAGATATTTCCCCTTTCCCGACAGATAACTATGAAACGCCTCCTCCTCCTCGCCCTGATCGCCAGCCACACTGCCGCGAACGCTGATCCGTTGATCACGTCGTGGTACACGAACATCTCGGAAAAGTACGCGCGCATCTACACCAGCACGGGAAACCGAACGGCCGGCACATCCACCACGACTTGGACAGGGGCGCAGTCGCAGACTTCTCCGGCCTATGCGGGCGTGCATGAGATCAACTCCTCGGCGAGCTGGGTCTATGTCCGCAGCACTGGCCTTGGCGGGCATGTGATGGGGCCTTGGAGTAATCCAAACTTGCCAAAGAACCAGTCCATCCTCTGGCGCTTCCCGCGCACGCCGAGCATCCCGGCGACCAAGACGCTCACGGGCCAGGGCGCGATCGGTTTCATGGTGGACGGCGTGGCGGCTTACAATACGTCGGACGGATTCTCCTACTCGAACGCCAACGCCGTGGATGGCACGCCCAACGGCTCGGTGGGTGCGGGCGACGGGATTTGGAATCGCGATGCGCTGCCGAATGAATCGGTGTCGTTCGACTTCGCGCTCGCGCATAACCAGCCGAGCGGGGAATACCATTACCACGCCAACGCGATCTCTGCGCGCTACCTCGTGGGCGATAACATCACTTATAACACCGCGACGAAAAACTACGCGGAGAACACCGCGACGACGACATTTCAGCACTCGCCGATCATCGGCTGGATGAAGGACGGCCTGCCGCTTTACGGACCTTACGGCTATGATGGTGGGAGCACGGGTGCCACCGCGACTGCGAGCTTCAGCGGCGGTGCCGTGACTGCGGTGAGTGTAGTCGCGGGCGGGGCGCTGTATCAATCGGTGCCGCTCGTGACCTTCAGCGGTGGCGGCGGAAGCGGCGCGGCGGCGACGGCGGTGCTCACGGGCGGAGTGGTGACGGCCATCAATGTGACGAGCGGCGGCTCGGGCTACACGTCCACTCCGACGGTGACGCTCGGGGGCGTGCGTCGCATGATTTCTGGTTTCCAACTCCGCGACGGCACCAATGGAACAGCGAACCTCACCTCGACTGGCCGCACCACTCTTCCCCAGTGGGCGAAGGATGCGCAGAACAGGCAGGCGGCGCTCACATCGGGCCAGTACGGTCCGGCGACGACTTACACGACGACAGGCCTCACTTATACACTGGGTCACTATGCGGAGGACTATGATTACCTCGGCGACCTGGGCTACACGCAAAGTTCGAGGACTAATGCGGGCGGTGTATTTTTCGACCTGAACAAATACAACGTGCGGTTCTGTGTGACGCCCGAGTATCCGAACGGCACATGGGCTTACTTCGCCACGATCACCGTCGGCGGCACGTCCTTCTATCCTTACATCGTCGGTCGCTGGTACTATGGCGACCCCGGCATCGGCGGCGGCGCGACGAATACGACGGTGATGAATGCGGACACGCCGCTCACGCAGCAATTCCTCGGCGGCGCGAACTCGGCGCTCACCGTGAACACGCCGGGCGTGGCGGCCGGCACGGTGTCGCTCACGTGGAACTCGGTCGAAGGCGGCACCTATTCGGTGGATGCCTCGCCGAATCAAACGACGTGGACCAGCGAGAAGACCGGCCTGACGCCCACCAATGTCCCGACCGCCCCCACCACGGGCAATTCGACGGTGAGCACGAGCACGAGCTACACTGCGCTCGGATCTTCCGGCACCGAATACGCGCGCGTGAATCGCACGGCGCTCGCCGCGTACGACAGCGCGGGGCAGACGGC
>JAYWEP010000182.1:0-14210 GCA_043779205.1 Chthoniobacter sp.
CGCGGGGGAGCCGCGGGGCGATGAGTTTCTCCAGCCGATTATTTTCAACCACGCCAATGAGCAGCGGGTGCGCGACGGGGACGTGGTGCTGTGGTTCAATTTCCGCGCCGACCGCGCGCGGCAGCTTTCGCTGGCTTTTTTGAAAAAGGACTTTGCGGGCTTCCTGCGCGAGGTGGTGCCCGCGGTCCATTTCGTGACGCTGACGGAGTACGATGAAAAGTATGGCTGCCCCGTGGTCTTTGGCCCGCAATCGCTAAAGAATATCCTGGGCGAAGTCGTGAGCGCGGCGGGGCTGAAGCAACTGCGCATCGCGGAGACGGAGAAATATCCGCACGTCACCTTCTTTTTTAACGGCGGCGTGGAGGTGCCGTTTTCGGGCGAGGATCGGATCATCGTGCCGTCGCCCAAGGATGTGCCGACCTACGACTACAAGCCGCAGATGAGCGCGCCGGAGTTGACGGCAAAGGTCGTGGAGGCGCTGCCGAATTACGATCTCGTGATCTTGAATTTCGCGAATCCGGACATGGTCGGGCACACCGGCGTGGTCGAGGCGGGGATCAAGGCGGTGGAGGTCATTGACGATTGCGTGCGGCAGGTCGTGGAGAAAACGCTGGCGCTCGGCGGGCAATTGCTCATCACCGCCGATCACGGGAACTGCGAGCTGATGCGGAATGCGGACGGTTCGCCGAATACCGCGCACACCACGAACCTCGTGCATTTCCTGCACGTCTCGCCGCAGCCGCAGGGCGGGCGGATCGAGAGTGGCATCCTTGCGGATGTCGCGCCCACTTTGCTCGCGCTGCTCGGCGTGGCGCAACCGGCGGAGATGACGGGGAAATGCCGCGTGGTGCGCGCGTAGGTCGTGGGACGGGCTTCCCAGCCTGTCGGAGTGCGGCGGGCATTCTTGCCTGCCGTGGTGAGCGGGCGCTTTCTGTTGGCACTAGGGCAGGCTGGGAAGCCTATCCCACCACCCGCCGCGCCCTGCGCTTTTCGTATTGCGCGCCGCGCGCGGATTCGTAGCTTGCGCTCCCGTTTTGCGCCGCCCGGCGCGCGGCGACTTACCCCGTGGTGTAACGGTAGCACAAGGGTCTTTGAAGCCCTTTGTCATGGTTCAAATCCATGCGGGGTAGCGCGCGGGCTTGTCGAGCGGGCTGGTGGAGATTAGCTTCCGCGGCGCATGAAGATTTCCAAACGCGGCGAATACGCCCTCCGCGCCCTCATCGACTTTGGCATCGCCCACGAGCTCGGGCGACCGCTGCTGAAGATCAATGAACTCGTGGCGAAAGAGCGGCTGCCGGTGAAGTTTCTCGAGCAGATTCTCACGCAGCTCCGCGGGGCCGGCTACATCGGGACGAAGCGCGGGAAGGCCGGCGGTTACTTGCTCGCCAGGCCGGCGCGCGAGATCAGCCTGGGCAAAGTCATCCGCCTCATCGACGGCCCGCTCGCGCCGATCTCATGCGTGAGCGTGACGGCCTACGAGCGCTGCTCCTGCCCGGATGAAGACCACTGCGGCCTGCGCATGCTCATGCTCGATGTGCGCAACGCCATCGCGCGCATCCTCGACCGCTACGTGCTCGCCGATGTGGTCGAGATCACGCTGCGCAAAATGCGGCGCGACGGCGTGCCGATCCCGTTCATGGTCGAGCAACTGCTCACCTCCTCGCCGGCGGCAAAAGGCGGGCCGACCTTTGTGGGCGAGAACCCCGCGGGCGGCTTCCTCGCGGAACTCGCGCAGGGGACGGCGCGGGTGAAACGGAAGAGAGTGCCTAAAAAGTAGGATCAGCCCTCTTGCTCCAAGTGGTGGGGCAACGGAGGGAGCAGGAGCAGGAAGGAGAAGACCGCCGCGTTCGCGCATTGACGCGGGCACACGCGCTGCTTTCCTTCGCGCCGGTGTTCCCGCCTTTCTACGATACCCTCTTCGCCGCCTTCGCCTTCATCCTCGGCGCGGCCATCGGCTCGTTCCTGAATGTCTGCATCTACCGCATGCCGCTCGGCCTGTCGGTCAATGAGCCGAAGCGTTCCTTTTGTCCCTCCTGCAAATATCTGATTCCGCTTTGGCACAATATCCCGCTGGTCACGTGGCTCGTGCTCCGCGGGAAATGCGCGAACTGCGGCGGGCGCATTTCCTTCCGCTATTTCGGCGTGGAGCTGCTCACGGGGCTGCTCTTCCTCGCGGTGTGGCTGAAGGTGTGGCCGGCGGGCGCGTGGGTGCTGGCGCTGCCCTACTGGATCATGGCCGCGCTCTTCATCGTGGCCACGTTCATCGACTTCGAGCACTTCATCATCCCGGACGAAATCACCATCGGCGGCACCGTCGCGGGCGTGCTGCTGAGTTTCGCGATTCCGACGCTGCAAGGGCAGCAGTCGAACGTGGCCGGCGGGCTGTGGTCGCTCGTCGGCGCGGGCGCGGGGTTCGGCGCGCTGTGGCTTGTGGTGCAGCTCGGGAAGATGGCCTTTGGCAAAAAGCGGCTCGCCTATGACAAGCCCACGCCCTTCACCTGGACGCGGCGCGATCAGGAGGCGGACTTCATCGTGGGCGGGGACGCGATGCTGTGGAGCGATTTTTTTTACCGCGGCAATGAGCAGGTGCTCATGCAATGCACATGGATCGAGATCGACGGCGAGCGCTTTGAAAACGCCGCCGTGCGCTGCGAGTGCGAGTGGCTGCACCTCGGCGAGCGGAAATGGGAACTCGTGAAAACGGATGTCATCCGCGGCGAAGTCACCGCGGTCACCTTCCCGCGCGAGGCGATGGGTTTTGGCGATGTGAAATTCATCGCCTGCATCGGCGCGTTCCTCGGCTGGAAGGCCGTGGCTTTCACGATCATGAGCGCGTCCATGTGCGGCGCGCTCGTCGGCGTGCTGACCATCGCCGTCGGGCGGCGCGAGTGGTCCACGAAGATTCCCTTCGGCCCCTACCTCGCGCTCGGCGCTTTGCTGTGGCTCTTCGCCGGGCCGGAGCTGGTGCGGTGGTACTGGAGCCTCACGCAGCCGGCGGCGGGGTAGCGTCGGTCCGGGAGACCGCCGGATGGTCCCACCATTTCGAGAGGCGCGCATTGGGGATGGCGGGGATGGCGAGGCCGGCTTTGTCGTAGTGCGAGGTGTCGTTGAAAAGCGTCAGTCGCGCGCGCACGGGGTCTTTGAAATCGACGATGTTCAGCGCGGCGGGGCTTTGGTCGAGATTGTCGCGGTAGCGGCGCGGGTCGAAGCCGAGGAGCGAGCTGAGCAGCAGGCGGATCGTCGCCTTGTGCGAGACCACGGCCACGTTTCCGCCCGGATGCGCGCGGACGATTTCCATGAGCACCGGCAGCGCGCGCGCGGTCACGGCCAGCCCGCTTTCACCGCCCACCGGCGCGAAAGTATAAGGGTCTTCATCCCACGCCGCCGCTTCGTCGGGGAACTGCTCCTCGACTTCACGCCGCGTCTTCTGCTCCCAGCGCCCGTGCGAGATTTCGCGCAGCCCGTCGCGCGTCCCGACTTCGAGCCGGTGCGGTGCGGCGAGGATGCTGGCCGTCTCGACCGTGCGCCCGAGCGGCGAGGCATAGACGGCGGTGATCTGGTCGCCGCTCAGCCGGTCGGCAAGGCGGCGGACTTGTTCGCGGCCGAGGTCGGAAAGCGGCACGTCGGTCGCGCCGGCGAAGCGGTCTTCGGCGCTGAGGGTGGTCGCGCCGTGGCGGATGAGGAAAATGCGGGTGCTCATGCGGGCGAGAGGGTTCGGAGGCCCCGCGCGCGAGGTCGGACGGATTTCTGCCGCCGGCCACCGGCTTGGAAGGACGTGCCAGCGCCGAAGTTATTTGTGGGAAAGGCCTCCGGCAAGGCGGTGTCGGCGATGGGCTTCCGGCTGATCGTGGCCGCGCGGGCGGGGCTGCCACGTATTTTCATGGCAAAAGAATCGCGGCTAACGCCCCACCGGCTGCATTTCGACGAGTGTGGGATAGTCGGTGTAGCCCTTCGCCCCAGCGGCGTAGAAGGTGGCGAAGTCCGGCGCATTCAGCGGGGCGCCTGTGCGGTAGCGTTCGACCAGATCGGGGTTGGCGAGAAAGGGGATGCCGTAAGCGATGAGGTCTGTCTCTCCGCGTTCGATCGCCTGCGCGCCGAGTTCTGCGGTGTATCCGCCATTCACCATGAGCGGCCCGCTGAAAGCCTTGCGGATCGCCGGACTCACGCGCGGGCCGGGCATTGCGAGCATGTGTCCGGGGAGCGCTTCGAGGAGGTGCAGGTAGGCGAGGTGGAAGCGATTGAGCTGCTGTGCGGCGTGCGTGAATAGCGCCTCGGGATTGCTGTCTCGCTGACCGTTGAAGCCGCTCGTGGGCGAGAGCCGCAGGCCCACGCGCTCGGGGCGCCACGCACTCACGACCGCCTCGGTGACTTCGAGGAGAAAACGCACGCGGTTCTCGATGGAGCCGCCGTAGTCGTCGCTGCGCCGGTTCGAGCTTTCGCGCAGGAACTGATCGATCAAATAGCCGTTCGCACCGTGGATTTCGACGCCGTCAAATCCCGCCTCCTGCGCGAGCCTCGTGGCCGCTGCGTATTGCTGCACCACGCCGGGGATTTCCTCGCGCTCCAGCGCCCGCGGCACGGGATACGGCTTCTTCCCCTGCGGTGTGTGAATGTGGTCGTTGGCGATGGCGATGGCGGAGGGCGCCACGGGCAGCGCGCCGCCTTCGTGGAAGTCTGGATGCGACGCGCGGCCCATGTGCCAGAGCTGCAAAAACATGCGGCCGCCTTCTGCATGCACCGCGTCGGTCACGCGCTGCCAGCCGCGCATCTGCTCCGCGCTGTGAATGCCCGGCGCTCCCACCCAGCCGCGGCCCTGCGGCGAGATGTGCGTCGCTTCGCTGATGATCAAGCCGGCACTCGCCCGCTGGCGGTAATACTCGACCATCATCTCATTCGGGATGCAGTCCGTGCCCGCGCGACCGCGCGTGAGCGGTGCCATGACGAGGCGATTCGGTAACTGGAGATCGCCGACAGTGAGTGGAGTGAAAAGTGGATTCATGCGTAGTGGTGTGGGTTCGGTTTGAGGTGAAGGTTTGGCGGTCAAGGTTTGGCGGTCAAGGTTTGGCGGCGTCAGCAACGAGGGCTTGAAGCTCGCGTCCCGATTGTTCTCCGAGCTGGCGGGCAAGCGCGGACAGCTCAGCGGAGTAGGGTGTTTGGCATTGTGGCTTCCGCGAGCAAACCGTCGAGATCAAGCGGGCGCGTGAACATTTCCACTGCGCCATTGGCGGCTCGCGGCCACTTTTCGCGCGGACGATCCCAGTAAAGTTCGACGCCGTTGTCGTCGGGGTCGCGAAGATAAAGCGCTTCGCTCACGCCGTGGTCCGACGCGCCATCCAGCGCAATGCCCGCGCGCATCAGGCGAAGCAGAGCGTCAGCCAGCTCCGCGCGTGTCGGATAAAGGATCGCCAGATGGTAAAGTCCGGTGCTGCCGCGCGCGGGCGGAGCGCCGCCCAGACTTTCCCACGTATTGAGCCCGATGTGGTGATGATACCCGCCCGCCGAAATGAAAGCGGCGGCGCGGCCGATACGCTGTGTCAATTGGAAGCCGAGGACGCCACAGTAAAATGCCAGCGCGCGATCCAGGTCGGCCACCTTCAGATGCACATGGCCAATGCGAACGGCAGGATGAATCAATGGAGTGTCTGACATTACTCGAAGAACTTCAGTGGGGGAGCAGGTGTTCCCAAACAGTTACAAGAGGCAGCTCAGTGACACGAGATGCCATGCCTTGCCGGGGGCCGTTATGCCAGCGTCGCCGCCTTCGTGGGTTCGGGCGTTTCGACCCTTTTCGCGATCACGGAATCGAGCGCCCACTTGCCGCCGCCGCGGATGATGAGAACCAACGCGATGCCGGCCGCGAGGAGATGATACTCGATGCCTTCGCCCTTTTGCGCGCCCGACCAGTTCATGAAGAAGCCATGCTGCGCGTGCATCGTCACCGCGACGGCCATGACCGCCGCGATGCCGAACGCAGCGACTCGGGTGAAAAGACCCGCGATCAAAGCAATGGCACCCGCGAACTCCGCCGCGATGGCGAGGAAAGCCAGCAGCGCCGGAATGTGCAGCGTGCCGGTGAAGAAGCCCATCGTCCCGCTGAACCCGTAGCCGCCAAACCAGCCGAGAACCTTCTGCGCGCCGTGCGGGAAGAAAACGGCACCGAGGAGCACGCGCAGAATCAGTGGAACAATGTCGTCGGTAGTCTTGAATAGTGATTTCAACATGGCTGCCACCTTAACGGCGGGCCGCGACTCGGGTAATGCTGGCTCGTCATTGCAGTTATGCGTATTCCGCATACCCTGCGCGCATGTTGCTCCAGCTCCGTTCCTTTCTTGCCGTGATCGACGAAGGCAGCCTCAACCGGGCCGCGACTCGCCTGCGCATGTCGCAACCGGCGCTCTCACGCCAGATGCAGGCGCTGGAAAATGAGATTGGAGGGCGACTCCTGGAACGTTCCGCGACCGGTGTCAGCCTCACCGATGCCGGCCATGCCTTTGCGGAGAGAACCCGCCGGCTTCTCGCGGAATACGATGCAGCCGTCGCGGAAGCGCGCCGGCTCACGCGCGGACAAAAGGAGGAGTTGCGCATCGGCTACCTCGCCTCCGCCGCGCAGCGACTTCTGAATCCTGCGCTCGCGACGCTGCGGCGTGTCCATCCCCAGGTGAAGATCAAGCTGCTCGATCTTTCCCCCGGCGAGCAAATCACCGCGCTGCGACGAGGCGAGATCGACGTCGCCTTCATCGGGCAGGAGGGCAGCATCGCCTCGCGCGACTTCCACACGCGCAAGCTGGCCACCCTGCCTGTGCTCGTCCTTCTGCCCGCGGATCATCGGCTCGCTTCGCGCAAAGAAGTCCGTCTGGCCGAACTCCACGGCGAGCGCTTCATCGGCACGCCGGACGACCAGATGCCCGGCCGCGATCGCTGGATCACGCAGCTCTGCCGCAAGGCCGGCGGCTTCAAGCCAAAGTTCGTGCAGGAAGCCGACAGCGTTACGCACCTGCTTTCGCTGATCACCAGCGAAGGCGCAGTCGCGCTCGTGCCCAGCTATCTGCGCGATCTCCCGGCCGCGGGTGTGAAGATGATCCCGATCAGCGATGCAGAAGCCCGGTGGGACTTTCTGGTGGTCTGGCAGCGAGGACGCACCGCCGGACCGTTGCAAACCATGATCGAAGCACTCTCCACCACCATGGACGCTGCTTGCGCCGAGCAGCAGAAGGCGAAGCGCTCCGTGAAAATGCCCTCGAGTTCGCCCACGTTCCGCGATGGCTCAGGCCGCATCATCAGGACGGGCACCGCGCGAAAATAGTCAGGGCAGCTTTGGCTGCTGCGGGTCTTCGATCTCGCTCTCGATTTCGTCGCTGAACGTCTTCGCGATGCGGCAGGTGACTTTGAGTTTCGTGGGCGAGGCGAAGGTGGACCCGCAGCCGCGCGCGGAGGGCGTGCGCGGAGCTGGTTCGCCGTTGCGCGGGGCGAAGATCACGGCGGTTGAGGGGACGGCGGGGTCAGTTCCAGAATCTCGCTCGCGGAATGCAGGCACTCATTCCCGCCGGGCGATCCGCAACTCTTTGGCGAAAAAGTCGTCCCAATAATGGATCAGGAATTTTCCAAACAGTCCGACTTCCACGTCGCGTCCGTGATCGTCCCGACTCTGCCAGACGCCCTCGGCCGCGGGGTGCGTGCGCAGCTCGGCAAAAGCCCGGATGAGCGCCTGGCGTTCCGCGCCGCGCGCGGCCCGGAAGAAGTCGAAGGCCTGCTCGTCGAGCACAAACTTCCACTCGGGCATTCAGCGTCCCTCGGCCAGCCGCCGCCGATGGGTGTCGAGCACTTCCTCTTCGGCGATCTTGCGCCCCGCGTCCATCCACCGCATGGCGGCGTTGACCTCCTCGTGGACGGTCGCCTCGTCGAGGCGGTTGAGAATTTCCACATACTCCACGAGGGTCAGCCGCTCGGCCCGATTCATGGTCTTCAGTGCTGCTTTGATTTCAGCGAGACTCATGGTGGAAAAGTGGCAGTTCTCACGCGGCCTGCCAAATCGTTTTCACCCTCATTGCCAAATTGAGGACTTGGCAACCCCGGCGCGCGAACCCGACCACCCCACCACGCGCCATCGTGTTGTGACGAGCGGCGACGACAGGCATCGGATGGGTAGGAGATTCGCGGTTGGCAGTGCGGCGGGGCTGTGGCAGCCTCAGGAGCATGAGTACGCTAACCATCGAGCTCTCGAATGAACTGGCCGCCCGGCTGGAGGCGGTGAGCGCCGCCCAAAAAGTTCGCCCCGCCGAATGGGCGACGGAGGCGGTGGCAAGGGCTCTCCCGCCGAAGGGATCGGAGGAAAAGGCCTGGCCGGCAGGGTACTTCGAGAAGTATGCCGGCTGCCTCGCTGGCGATGACTGGCAGCCTCCCGCCGATCCGCCGCCGGAACGCACGCCGGAGTGGTGATGCGCTACCTGCTTGACACGAACATCGTCATCTTCGTGCTTAAGGATCGGGAGGGCAAAGCCGCCGCCCGCCTCGCGCGGGAATCGCCCGGCGACGTGGCGACCTGCGCGGTGGTGGAGGCGGAACTTTACCACGGGGCCACGAAATACGGAGCATCCGACCGGCGCCGGAGTGCCTTGGTCGGATTCCTAGCGCCGTATCGCTCCCTGGCCTTCGATTCCACCTGTGTGCCGAATTACGCCCGCATCCGGGACGAACTGGAGCGCGCCGGCCAGGTGATTGGCGGAAACGATCTGCTGATCGCCGCCATCGCCCTGACGCATGATTTGACCCTCGTGACGCACAACAGCGGAGAATTCAACAGGGTGTCCGGCTTGCGGGTTGAGGACTGGTCGGTGTGAGGCGTGCCGCGGTCGCTTCCTCGGGACGCAGGAACTCGGGCAGGAGGTGCCCGATCTGCCGCTCGACGTGGGCGCGGAGTGGCCGGGCGATTTCCGGGAAGGTGAACGCGAGGCGGTCGTCTGCGAACTGGATCATGGGCGGGTGGGGCGGAAGGGCTTACCAGTCGCCATCGCGGATCTGGCTGGAGATGGCGGAGACGCGTTTGGCGGACATGCCCCGCAGTGCGCGCAGGAGTTCCGCGACCACGGTGGGACGTGCGCGGATGATTTCGAGCAGATCGCTCGAAACCTTCCCGGCCAGCGCGAGCAGCGCATCGGGGTTTTCGCCCAGCTCCCCGGCGAGACGGCGGATGGTCTGCTCGCCCGGAGGCGGCTCTTCCCCGCGCTCGATCTTGCTCAGGTAGGAAGGCTCGATGCCCACGCCCCCCGCGACTTTCCGCAGGGAGAAGGTGGGATCGTTCTCCACCTGGGCTATCCGTCTGGCCCGCAAGGTTTCCCCGAAATCAAGGGCGTCGGTCGTGGTGTGGTGCGGATACCACAGGCATGAGTTGCCGCGTCAAGACGGCGGCATCACAATCCTTGTCAGGTTGGCACCATATCCGGGTAAAGCGGCCAGCACCGCCGGGTAAAGCGCGTGCTCGGCGACTTGGATGCGCGCGTGCAGGGTCTCCGCGGTGTCCCCCGGCAGGACCGGCACGGCGCGCTGGGCGATGATCTCGCCGGTGTCCATGCCGGCATCCACGTAATGCACGGTGCAGCCGGTCTCCGCGACTCCGGCGGCGAGCGCCTGCTTCCATGCTTCCAGACCGGGGAAGGCCGGCAGCAGCGAGGGGTGGATATTGACGATGCGCCGCGGAAACGCCGCGAGCAGCGGCGGCTTGATCATCCGCATGTAGCCGGCGAGCACGACCCACTCGACGCCGGCGTTTTGCAAAATCTCCACCACGCGCTGCTCGGCTTCGGGTTCGAGTTTCGTCTTGAAACGCCCCGGCTCGACAAACTCCGCGCGCAGCCCGCGCACCCGCGCCAGCTCAAGGATTCCAGCCGATGCCACATCCGAAATCACCACCCGCACCTCCGCCTCCAGCTCGCCGCGCGCGATGGCCTCGGCGATGGCGCGAAAGTTTGAGCCCTTCCCGGAGCCCAGCACGCCGAGTTTCAGCATGCGGATTTTTCGATCATCGCCGTCGTCGATTTTCCCGGCACGAGCGGCAGGATGTGGATGTCCGCGCCCACCTCGCCGAGCGCCCACCGCTCCTCCGCGTCCAGCCGGTCCACGGTGTAGTCGCCGCCCTTGGCATAGACCTGCGGGCGCACGGCATGCACCAGCTCCGTCACCCGCTCGGTGTCGAAAATGACCACGTAATCCACGCACCCGAGCGCCGCCAAAACCTCCGCGCGATCCTGCTCGCTGTTGATCGGGCGCGACGGCCCCTTGAGCGCGCGCACGCTCGCGTCGCCATTGACCGCCACGATGAGCGCCTCGCCGAGCGCGCGCGCCGCCTGGAGGTAGCGCACATGCCCGACGTGCAGCAGGTCAAAGCAGCCATTGGTGAAAACGACCCGCTGGCCTTCGTCGGCGAGCAAGTCGCGGTAGCGGACGATCTCGGCGAGAGGCTGGATTTTTTCGCGGCTCATACCCGCGCAGCCTAGGCCGCCGCCCGCCGCGGGCGCAAGCCGCGCGCCGCACTGCGCTATCCCGCGAGATACGGAATCGTCAGCGGACCTTGCGGCAGAACGGCGAGGCGTGCGGTCGCGGGAAGCGCCGCGAGTTTTTGCGCGATGATCCCGGCAATGTCGGCGCACGGGACGAGGTGCGCGGCGCGGACGGTTTCACCGGGGAGCGCGCTGTGGAGGTGGATTTCCGCGCGGCGCTGGATGAGCGCCTGGATCTGGCCCTGCCACTGCTCGGCGTGGAGAAAGCCGGGCGCGGCGAGTTTGGCGAGCAGCGCCTCGCCGTCGGATACGCTGCGGAGCAAGCGCTCATGCGGGCTCCCGGCCGGCACGCCTTCCGCGCACTCGGCGGCGAGGATGATCGTACCGCCATCGCGGACGATGCGCGCGGCGGCGGCCATGCCTTTCACGGCTTGGTAAAGATTCATGTCGAGCGGGTAGCCGCTGTTCGTGGTGAGGACGATGTCGAACGGCTCCGTCACCCGCTGCATCGCGCTCGCGCGGACAAACTCGATGCCGACCCGGTGCGCGGCGAGGAGGTCGCCCGCGAAGACGCCGGTGATCTCGCGCTGCTCATTGAGCGCGACATTGAGCAGAAAGCTCGGCCCCGCGCGCAGGGCGATGTCGCGCATTTCCTCCCACAGTGGGTTGCCCTCGGTGATGCCGAAAGCCGCGCGCGGACTGCCGATGTGGTGCGCGCCGTGGTTGCTCATCACCGTCTCCAGCGCGGCGACGCCCGGCATGATGCCTTTCGGCCCGCCGCTGAATCCGGCGAAAAAATGCGGCTCGATGAAACCGGTGACGATCCGCACATCGGCCTCGACGACATGCCGGTTGAGCAGCGCGGGCGTGCCGGTTTTTGTCACGCCGAGCGGCACATGCGCGGCGGGATTTTCGGGCTCGTGATTGAGACAGCGATAACGCGCGACGACCTCGGGCGTGAGCATCTGCTCCAGCTCCGCGCGGGTGTTGGGCCGGTGCGTGCCGAGCCCGTTGAGCAGCATGATGTTTTCCCGCGCCGCACCCGCACTTTCCAAATACGCGAGCAGCCACGGAATCAGCCGGTCATTCGGCGTGGCGCGGGTGATGTCGGTGTGAACGATGCAAATCTTCGCGCCCGCGCTGATCGAATCCGCCAGCGGTTTCGCACCGACCGGCCGCGCCAGCGCCGCCAGCACGGCCGCCCTTTCATCCGCCAAACCCGGCTGCGGCGCGGGCTCGATGACCGTGGTGCGTCCGGGCGGAAGCTCGACCTCCAGATGACCGCGACCGTAGGCGAGAGAGACTTTCATCGGCCAGCCGGAGAGGTCCACGAAAGACACGAAAAGGCACGAAAAGAGCCTCCGCTTTCGTGTCCTTTCGTGCCTTTCGTGGACTCAAAAATCCCTGCCATTCAGCGAACCGTGAACCGCGGGTTCTGCGCGAGAAAGCGGATGGGATTTTGGAAAACGAGCTGGTCGATGGTTTCGTCGGCATGTCCGCGGCGGCGCATTTCGACGGCGGTCTTCGGCACGGCCAGCGGATCGCTGCGGCCCCAGTCGCACGCGCTGTTCAGCCACACGCGCTGGCCGCCGTACACTTCAAACATGTCGATCGCGCGGGGCGGCGTGGTTTTCGACTCGGGATAAAGCGTGATGCCCGCCCAGAAACCCTCATCGAGAACCATCTGGATGGTGTGCTCTTCGACATGGTCGATGATGACCCGCGCCGGCTCGATGCGCGTGTCCGCTTTGATGGCGTCGAGGATGAGCCGCGTGCCCTTGTGCTTGTCCTCCAGATGCGGCGTGTGGACGAGGATGAGCTGGTCATGCCGCGCCGCGAGGTCGATGTGCTGCTCCAGCACCTTCAGCTCGTTGCGCGTGTTTTTGTTCAGCCCGATTTCGCCGATGCCGAGCACATTCGGCCGTTCGAGAAATTGCGGAATCAGCGCGATCACATCCTCCGCCAGCTTCGTGTCCTCCGACTCCTTCGGGTTGATGCACAGCCACGTAAAATGCGGCAGCCCGAACTTCGCCGCCCGCTTCGGCTCATAGTCCGTGAGCTGGCAGAAGTAATCGTAAAACCCCTCCGGCCCGCTCCGGTCATACCCCGCCCAAAACGCCGGCTCGCACACCGCCCGGCACCCCGCGAGCACCATCGCCTCGTAGTCGTCCGTGACGCGGCTGACCATGTGTCCGTGGGGTTCGATGTAGCGCATGACTACTTGGACGTTGAACGTTGGACGTTGGACGTTTCATCGGCTCATGAGGTTGCGTTTTTGCTCCGCCGCACGGCGCGGATGAATGCCAGCACCGCACCGAGCGCCAGCGCGCCGAGCACATACGCGGGCCAGAGGAGCGGGTGATTCCACTCGCGACGCAGCCGGTCGCGCATCGCGGCGTCCTGCGTGAGGAACTTGATGCCACCCTCGACTTCATACATCAGGTTGTCGTGCGTGCGCCGCGCCCACGGCTGCACGGCGGTGTAAAAGGCCTTCGTAAATGTGGGGAACATCGGGCAGTCGTCGTCGAGGAACTTCTGCAGCTTGCGCACCAGTTCCAAACGCTCGGGGCCATTGTCCATCGCGGCCATCTGCTCGAAGACGCGATCGTATTCGGGGTTGCGGTAGCGCGCGTAGTTCTTGCCCGCGGGCGGGATGTTCTTCGAGTAGAAGAGCATGAAAAAATTCTCCGGATCGGGATAGTCCGCGCCCCAACCGGTGCCGCCCATGATCTCAAAGTCGCCCTTGTCCTCGATGTCCTGCATCTTCGCAAAAGTGACGCCGTTCACCTTCACCTTGATGCCCAATTCCTCGATCGATCGCTGGTCAAACTCCGCGCGCTGCCGCTCCTCGCTGCCAGCGGTCTGATCGGTCAGCGTGATCTCAAGTTGCTTGCCGCTGGCGTCGCGTCCGCCGGGATAGCCCGCCTCGGCGAGGAGTTGCTTCGCCTTTTCCACATCGTATGGAAATGGCGCGGGGCGATCTTTTTCATAGCCGAAAATGCCGACCGGCACGAGCTGCGTGGGCACCGGCGGCACACCGCTGTAAAAAATCTCGCTGTACCGTGAGCCGTCGTACGCGTAGGCGATGGCCTTCCGCAGCTTCACGTTTTTGCCGAGGATCGGATCGTCCATGTTGAATGACTGCCAGAACGTGCAGATCTCGAAGTCCTTCTCCAGCGTCATGCCGCGCGAGGAAAATTCCGGCGAAAGCGCGCGCACGGGCGACACCATCGAGTTGAACGAATCCTTATCCACCGACATGCCGTCGAGATAGCCCTGCCGCAGCAGCACGAAGCGCGGGATATTCTCCGGCTGGATGATCATCTGCACCTCGTCAATGAACGGCAGCGATTTGCCCGCGAGCGTCTTCAGCCACGCGGCCTTTTCCGGCGGGAAGCCGTCGCTCGGGAACACGGTCGTCGTGTAGCCCGGCACGCGTTCGAGCACCACGCGCGAGCGGGTCGCGTAGCTCGCCACCCGGTACGGGCCGGTGCCGACCGCGGTGAATTTATGAAAGTCCCCGCGGCGCACTCCGTCATGGATCTGCCCGTCGTAAAACTCGACCGCCTCGCGCGCGACGGGCGACGTGCATTGAAAGGCGAACCAATAAAGAATCTGCGGATATTTTTTCTTCATCCGCAGGCGGAATGTGTAGCGGTCGAGCACCTCGACACCGGCCACGCGCATCGTGTCGTAGTCGAGACGCCCCGCTTTTTT
>JAYWEP010000183.1:0-15528 GCA_043779205.1 Chthoniobacter sp.
ACTATAACTGGCATCGTCCTCATCACTCTCTCAAGCTCCGCTCTCCCATCTCCAGACTCCGCCTGCCCATGAACAACGTGTTGAGCCTCCACACCTAGCGCGCGTGAATACCTTCCCGCTGGAGCTGTGACGTTGGTTGGGAGCGTGACGCCAGTACAGTTTCGCGCCTAGTAAAGCACGACCGGCAGCGGTGAGGGGAATCCTTGCACCCGCCCGGCGATCATGTTGCGATGTGCGTGCAATGCTTCCAGACAGTCAACACCGCACGGCGGACGCGCCGCTCTGCGATAGTCATCTCCATTGATGGACGATTTCTACACGATCTTGGGCGTCCCGCCGAACGCGGCTATTGCGGAAATCAAAGACCGGTATCGCTTTCTCGCCCACGCCTACCATCCCGATAAGTTTTCCAGCGACGCACACAAGCGCGACGCGGACGAGGCTTTCAAGAAAATCAACGAAGCCTTCCAGACCCTCTCCAATCCGAGCCTCCGCGCGGACTATGACAGGCGACGCGCGAACGGCCCGACCAACCAGCCGAAATCGTCGCCACCTCCGCCACGGCCAGCACCAGAGCCGCCGCCGAAGCAGCAGCAAGCACCGCCAACGCCGCCCAGCTCGCGGGGAAAGTCGTCCCTATCGCCACGCACGATTGTTTTTCAGTTCATCGCGGCAGGAATTGGTGTAGCGGTTTTGCTGCACAGGCCGTCAGCGTCACCAACGACAGACCCGTGGGATCAGTTCCAGGACGCGCCAGCGCATACGGTCGTAGCAGAGCCGTCACCAAAGCCCGCATTTGACCCGACGACAGCAAAGCCGACTGGGTTTGAAGATTTGGGGGCGATACCTGCACCGCCCCCCGGTTTCGTGCTAGATGCAGCGGCCCAAAAACCCGCACCCCGGCGCGCACCAATTCAGTTGCCAGAGAACGAACTCAGGTCAATCAAAGGCTTGTCCGTAAACGATAAGCAGGGCTTTGTGAGTATCCACAACGAAAGCACTTGGACATTAACGTCAGTAGATTTTGTAATTACGGTGTTTGAAAATCGCCTGAATCTTCCAGCAAAGCGGCAGACCTTTCGATATACGGCCGTCAGAAAAGACAATGATGAAGGTCGCCCTAATGCCGACAGCCGATTCTCGTGTTCTCCATTCGACAGCGAGACCTTGGGCACGGGATTTTCCTATGTTGACCGTCGGGTAACATGGGAAATTGTTTCTGCTTTTGGGCTAAAGCCAGAATAACGAATGAACGGGTGGGCAGCGGGGCAGTTTCAGCGAGCGTTGATTTCTCCGGCACGAACGCGATGCTCGGCGCTCCCAAATTTATGTTTCCCCGCTTCCTCCGCCCGCTCGCCGTTTCGCTCATCTGCACCGCGTCCGCTTTCGCCGAGGATGCGCCGAGTTCGGCGGCGATCCCAGTGCCGCAGGGTGGGATGGAGAAGCGGCATGCGGAGAAGGTGGCGGCGATCAAGGGGCACGCGTTCGACCTGCTGCTGATCGGGGATTCGATCACGCACAATTTCGACAACGCGGCTTACAAGGCGGTGTGGGAGCAGTTCTTTGCGCCGCGCAAGGCCATCGGGCTCGGCTACAGCGGCGGGCGGACGGAGAACACGCTGTGGAATCTGGCGAACGGGGAGCTGGAGGGGCAGTCGCCGAAGGTGGCGGTGCTGCTCATCGGGACGAACAATTCGGACGACGCGAACTACAAGGTCGTCAGCACGCCGGAGCAGATCGCGGAGGGGACGGCGGCGATCGTGAAGCTGCTGCGGGAGAAATGTCCGGCGACGAAGATCCTGCTGCTGCGGATTTTTCCGCGGACGAATGTGTATAAGAAGCCCGACGGCACGGAGCGCGGGAGCGCGGAGAAGCGCTTCGCCACGAACCTGCGCGCGGGCGAGCTGGTGGCGAAGCTCGCCGACGGAAAGGGCGTTTTCTTTCTCGATGTGAACCACGCCTTTCTCCGGCTCGACGGGACGCTCGATCCGAAGCTGATGCCCGACCAGCTCCACCCGTCGCCCGACGGCGCGCTGGCCTGGGCGCGGGCGATGGAGCCGGTGCTGGGCGAGCTTTTCGGCGACCAGCCGCACGACGCGCCGCCCGCGAACACGGCGCTCATCCCGCGCTCGAAGCTGGAAAATGATTTCTACGACTGGTGGCAGCGGCACGACGCGATCCTCAGGATCAAGGACGCGGTGAATCCCGAGATCGTGCTGCTGGGCGATTCCATCACGCACCTCTGGGGCGGCGTGCCGGAGACGCCGGGCCGCAAACCGAACGGCGCGCGGGCGTTTGACGCGGCCTTCGCCGGGCAGCGGGTGCTGAATCTCGGCTTCGGTTTCGACCGTGTGCAGAACGTCCTCTGGCGGCTGGATCACGGCGAGTTCGACGGGCTGCATCCGCGCACCGTGGTGGTGAATATCGGGACGAACAATTTCGCCAAGACCAAGAACGCGGGCGACAACACGCCCGCGGAAATCGCCGACGGCGTGCGCGAGGTGCTGCTCCGCCTCCGCGCGAAATCACCGGCGTCGCGCATCGTGCTGATGGGCCTTTTTCCGCGAGGCGAAAAGCCGGGCGATCCGATGCGCGCGAAGGTTTCGGAGGTGAACAAGCTGCTCGCCGAATTCGGGAAAACGCCGGGCATCACCTTCCTCGACATCGGTGAAAAACTCACGCAGCCCGACGGCACGATCTTCCGCGAGACGATGGGCGATTTCCTCCACCCGACCGAGCGCGGCTACGAAATCTGGGGCGAGGCGCTGAAGCCGGCGATGCAGTGAAGTTGTGAAACAAGTCGGGACTGCTGCTGCGTAGCCGTGGTAGGGACGGCACTCCGTGCCGTCCGGGGCGAGCGCAGCGAGGCGGCGGGTGGGAGGTGCGTGGCAACCGCAGCGCCCACCACCTCGCTCCGCTCGCCCGGCGGACGGCACGGAGTGCCGTCCCTACCCGGCTGCGCCGATTTATTGCACCGTCTCTGAGGCAAGTTCGCTCCGCGCATTTTCCCCTCGCCCGCTATGCGTGCCGCGCCTAGCTTTGCGTCCCTTTTTTCCATGAAAGACACCGCCAACCGCGTGCTCCGCGTGGGTCTGCCTTCGGGCAGCCTGCAGGAGCCGACCTTCGCCCTATTTGCCAAAGCCGGATTCAATATCTCCGGCGCGAGCCGCTCGTACAAGCCCGCCGTGGACGACCCGGAGCTGGTCATCCGGCTGCTCCGCGCGCAGGAGATTTCGCGTTACGTGGAGCACGGCTTTCTCGACTGCGGACTGACCGGCAAGGACTGGATCGAGAACAACGGCTCCGATGTCGCGCGGCTGTGCGAGATGACTTTTTCCAAGACGAGCAATGCGCCGACGCGGTGGGTGATCGCGGTGCCGGAGGACTCGCCGATCCAGTCGGTGCGGGACTTGCAGGGCAAAGTGATCGCGACAGAAGCGGTGGAAATGACGCGGCGCTACCTCGCACAGCAGGGCGTGACGGCGGTGATCGAGTTTTCGTGGGGCGCGACGGAGGTGAAGGTGCCCGACCTCGTGGATGCGATCGTGGATGTGACCGAGACGGGCTCCTCGCTGCGGGCCAACAAGCTGCGGATTTTGGAGACGATCATGGAGTCGTCGCCGCAGTTCATCGCCAACCACGCGGCGCTCGGCGATGCGTGGAAAAAGGCGAAGATCGAGACGCTCGTGCTGCTGCTGCAGGGCGCGTTCGCCGCGCGGGACAAGGTGGGTTTGAAAATGAACCTGCCCGAGACGCGGCTCGCGGATCTGCTCCGGGCGCTGCCCGCGCTGCGCAACCCCACGATCTCGAAACTGGCCACCGACGGGTGGATCGCGGTCGAGACGATCATCGACGAAAAGATCGTCCGCGAGATCATCCCGCAGCTCAAGGCGCTCGGGGCCGAGGGCATCATCGAGTATCCGCTGAACAAGGTGGTGTACTGAAACGAGAGGCGCGCGCGTCTGTAGGGGAAGCTGTCAGCTTCCCCTACAGACGTGCATGCCGCGCAAAACTGAACGTCTTCTCAAAATTCCGGTTGCGCCCAGTGGGCAACCATGATTCTCTCGCCGCCCCTTAACGAAAAAACACACCTCCACATGGGTTCACTCAAAAAGCGCCGGAAGGCCAAAATCGCCAAGCACAAACGCAAAAAGCGGATGAAGGAAAACCGCCACAAGAAGCGTTTGCGCTACAAGTCCTAGCGCCTAGAGTGCGCGGCATGAATTCGCGCAGCTTTGCCAGGGTTAAAACAGGTTATTGGACGCTCGCCGTCGGCTGCGCACTCGCCGTCACGCCGTTGCACGCGGATCAAGCGGGAAAGCCCACGCCCCCCTCAAAAGCGCCCGCGAAACCTGCTGAAAAGGCCGCTCCCGCTGCGCCTGCGCCGAAGGTTCCCGCAAAGGAGCCAATCGCCGCCACGCCCGTCCGCCGCGCGCCCGCAAAACCCGCCGCCACGGAGCTGCCGGCGCTTTCCGCCCCGATCGCCCCGGCGGCGAAAGGTGCACCGGAGTTTGCCGACGCCTTTCCCTCGCCCAGCCGCCCCACCGCACCCGATCTCGCGCTGAACGCGCAGGACGAAAAAAAGGCGGACGCCTTCGCCGCGTTCGCGCAGGGCTTTGTCGCCGAGGAAAACTCGGACCAGGAAAAGATGCTGGAGAGCTATCGCAAGGCGCTCGACCTCGATCCCGGCAATCCCGAACTCGCCGTCAAAGTCGCCTACGAACTCGCGCGCCGGAACGACCCATCCGCCGCCATTCAGGTGCTCAAGGACGCCATCAAGGCCGCGCCGAAACAGCCGCTGCCGTACATCTACCTCTCGCAGCTTTACGCGAAGAACCTCAACAAGCCCGACCTCGCGATCAAATACGCCGAACAGGCCCTCGCGCTCGCGCCGGAAAACTTCGCCGCGCTCCAGTCCGTCTATGAGCTTTACGCCGCCAATGGGCAGGAAAAGAAGGCCGGGGAACTTCTCGATCGCGCCACGAAGTCCGCCAGCACCGCGCCGAAATACTGGGCCCAGCTCGGCGAACTGGAACAGCGGCTTTGGCTGAAAGAGGACGGCGCCGCCGAGCCGGCGCAGCTCGAGAGAATGAACGCCGCCTTCCGCAGAGCCGCGCAACTCGGCAAGGACGACGCGCAGATTCTGACCAAGGTCGCCGACTACTTCGTCCTCTCGAAGCAGGTCAAGGAAGCCATCCCCTACTACCTCGCCATCCTCAGTCTCAAGCCGGACTCCGACGACCCGCCGCTGAACAACGTGCGCGACAAACTCGCCCGCAGCTTCCTCGTCACCGACCAGCGCGACGAGGCCATCCGCCAGCTCGAGGACATCGTCAAAGAAAGCCCGCTCCGCTTTGAGACCTATGAGCTGCTCGGCGAGCTTTACCTGCAAAAAGCCGACATGAAGACCCCGGACGGCAACGGGAAAGACGCCGACCCCAACCTCGAGAAAGCCCTCACCAACTTCGAGCACAGCCTGATGCTCGACAGCGGCGACCCAGCGAGCCACGAGCGCCTCGGCCTGCTCCTGCTCCGCACGAAGCACTACGACCGCGCCATCGACATCCTTCAGGCCGCGCGCAAAAAGCACGCCGAGCGCCCCGCGCTCAGCTACATCCTCGGCGTGGCCCTCAGCCAGGCCAAACGCCACAACGAAGCCCTCGCCGCCTTCTCCGACGCCCAGGCGCTCGCCGAGACCAGCCGCGAGGATTTGCTCAATGCCGAGTTCTACTTCAGCTACGGCGCCGCCGCCGAGCAGGCCGGCCTTTTCGACAAGGCCGCGGAGTTACTCAAGCGCAGCATCGAACTCGATGCCAGCAACGCGCAGTCCTATAACTATCTCGGCTATATGTGGGCCGACCGGAACGAGCACCTCGACGAAGCCGGCGAACTCATTAAGAAGGCCCTCGCCATCGAGCCGGACAAAGGCGAATACGTTGACAGTCTCGGCTGGTATTACTTCCGCAAAGGCGACTTCGACCGCGCGCTCAAGGAACTCCTCCACGCGCAGGAAAACGTCCTCCTCGAAACCCAGAAAGACGATGCCACCGTGCTCGACCACATCGGCGAAGCCTATCTCAAGCTCGGCAAAACCGCCGAGGCGCTGAGTGCGTGGCAGAAGTCACTGGCCATCGAAGACAATAAGAAGGTCGCGGAGAAGATCGAGGCGGCGAAGCAGAAGCTGACGAAGGGGAATGATACGCCGCCGCCCGTGCCAGCCGCTCCGGCGACGGAGCAGTGAGTAGGGCGAAAAACCAGCGGTGCTACCGCCCGCTTACTCAACAAACTCCAACTCCACCGGCGCAGGGATGAGCCCGGCGGCGTGGGCTTGGGCGAGGAATTCGCGGATGGCGGCGCGGCCGGTGTCGCCGTAGTCGAGGGTCGTCTCGTTCACGTACATGCCGATGAATTGGTCGGCGAGCGCGGTATCGAGGCCGCGGGCGAGGGGCATGGCGTGGGCAACTCCGGCGGCGCGGTGCGCGAGGCCGTAGCGGATGCTTTCGTGGAGGATGCGGTTGATGGCGCTGCGGTCGGCGGGCGCGATGTCTTTGCGGATGACGTTGCCGCCGAGCGGGAGCGGGAGGCCGGTCTTGATCTTCCACCAGACGCCGAGGTCGAGGATGAGCGCGAGCTGCTCGTCGCGGTAGGTGAGCTGGCCTTCGTGGATGATGAGGCCCACGTCGGCGCGTCCGCTTTTCACGGCGGCGAAAATCTCGTCGAAGGGGACGACGACGGTCTCGCAGGCGCCGATGGCGAGCTGGAGCGCGAGGTAGGCGCTGGTCATTTTGCCGGGGATGGCGATGCGCTTTCCGCGCAGCCAGTCGCGCACTTCGCCGAAGCGCGGATTTTCGCCGAGCCCGTCGCGATTCGGGGCCACGAGCATCGGGCCGTAGCCGTCGCCCATGCTCGCGCCGCAGGGGAGCAGCGCGTATTTGTCGAGCACGTAGGCGTAGGCGTGGATGGAGATGGCGGAGATGTGCAGTTCGCCGCGCGTGGCGCGCTCGTTCAGCGTCTGGATGTCCTGGAGGATGTGCTGGAAGCGCCAGCCGTGCGTGTCGATCTTGCCCTCGGCGAGGGCGTAAAACATGAAGGCGTCATCGGGGTCGGGCGAATGGCCGAGGGTGAGGATTTCGGAATGGGGCATGGCGGGGGAAGGGTGTGGGCTAGCTGATTTGGAGTCCACGAAAGACACTAAGGGACACGAAAATTTGATGCCTGGGGGAAAACGTTCAACGTCCAACGTCGGAAGCGCCTCGTTTTGGTCTGCGTTGAAAGTTGGACGTTGAGCGTTGGACGTTGAACGTTCTCCTGGTTTTACTTCGCACCCATGTCCGACTCCCTCGAAAAATCCGCCCGCGCCATTGTCCAGCGTCTGCACGACGCCGGGCACACCGCGCTGTTTGCGGGTGGATGCGTGCGCGACCGGCTGATGGGCGTGGAGCCGCATGATTACGACATCGCCACGGAGGCGCGGCCCGAGCAGGTGCAGGCGCTGTTTCGCCGCACGGTCGCGGTGGGCGCGCATTTCGGGGTCATCGTGGTGCTCGACGGCAGCTACGAATTTCAGGTCGCGACGTTTCGCAACGACGGCCAGTACCTCGACGGACGCCGGCCCGAGACGGTCAGCTTTTCCACTTCCGAGCAGGACGCGGAGCGGCGCGACTTCACGATCAACGGGCTCTTCTTCGATCCGCTCGCCGACCGGCTCATCGACTACGTGGGCGGCCAGCGCGACCTCGAAGCGCGCGTGCTGCGCGCCATCGGCAATCCCTACGACCGCTTTCGCGAAGACCGGCTGCGGATGATGCGCGCGGTGCGGTTCGCGACCACGCTCGGCTTCGACATCGACGGCGTGACGTGGCGGGCGGTGTGTGAAAACGCGCCGCACATCCACGAGGTCAGCGCCGAACGCATCCGCGAGGAACTGGTGAAAATCCTGCTCTCGCCGCGACGCGTGCGCGGCTTTGACCTGCTCGATGAAAGCGGGCTGCTGCGCGAAATCCTGCCGGAGATCGAGGCGCTGAAAGGTTGCGAGCAGCCGCCGCAGTGGCACCCCGAGGGCGATGTCTTTAAGCACACCCGCATCATGCTCGGCCTTCTGCCCGCGCAGGTTTCCGGGCCGCTCGTGCTTTCCGTCCTCTTTCACGACATCGGCAAACCCGGCACTTTTTCCACCGATCCCGACGGGCGCATCCGCTTCAGCGGCCACGACCGGCTCGGCGCGGAAATGACCGAGACGCTGATGACCCGCCTGCGCTTTTCCCGCGCGGAGATCGAGGCCACGGTCGAGGCCGTGGCTCAGCACATGGTCTTCAAAGACGTGCAGCATATGCGCGTGGCGAAACTGAAACGATTCCTCGCGCGCCCGCACATGGACGACGAGCTGGAGCTGCACCGCGTCGATTGCACGAGCAGCCACGGGATGCTCGACAACTACGAATTCCTCAAAACAAAGCGCGAGGAATTCGCCAGCGAGCCGCTCATCCCACCACCGCTCATCACCGGCCGCGACCTCATCGCGCTCGGCATGAAACCCAGCCCGCGCTTTTCCGAAATCCTCGAAGCCGTCCAATCCCGCCAGCTCGAAAAGGCTCTCAACACACGGGAAGACGCGCTGGCTTTTGTCACGGCGGAGTTTTTGTCCGCGAAAAGCACGAAAGGACACGAAAAGGAAGATTGACCGAAGGCCGGCACCTTCCGTTTTCGTGACCTTTCGTGCTTTTCGTGGACTCCCCTTTCGTGCCGCCTAAAGTCTGCGCCTCCTCACCATGTCCATCGAACATTCCGACCCCATCAACACGCAAATCCTCGCCGTCTCCGAGGACCAGATTCAGGGCTTCGTCCGCGAGCCTTTTGGCCAAATCGCCGCGCGCTGCGGACTGCCGCTGGAGACTGTGCTGGAGCGCATCCGCGGGATGCTCGCCGCAGGCACGATCCGCCGCGT
Organism: Chthoniobacter sp.; assembly: GCA_043779205.1. GTDB lineage: Bacteria > Verrucomicrobiota > Verrucomicrobiia > Chthoniobacterales > Chthoniobacteraceae > Chthoniobacter. The sequence goes on from JAYWEP010000183.1 coordinate 8,945, forward strand.
GCGGCAGACGCTCGTGGCCAGCAATCTCGCGGAGGGCGCGCTCGTGGCGTGGAAAGTGAGCGAGGACAAGCTCAACGGCGCGTTCGATTTCATGTTTCAAAAGGATCCGTTCAGCGGCCACGTCGTCGTGCGCTCGACGGACACGGCGACGACCGGCAGCGACTACCGGCTTTGGACCACGCTCAAAGTCCCCGTCGGGCAGTCGATGGCCGGGCATTGCGAAGTGCTCATGCGGCACACCGGCGCGACGCATTTCAAACTCATGCCGGCCAAAGGCATCTTCGCCCTCGGCGTCGGCCATGTGCGGCGGAAAACCATCGAGCCCGGCGACCGGTCGGACGCGCTCGCGCAGATGATCAAAGTCGGCGTCGTGCAGCTCAACGATCTCGAATGGGAAGTCCTCCTCGCCCTCAAGCGCGAGCTGACCCTCGACGAAATCCGCCCCGGCCTGTGGGCCGCGCGCGCCGCCGAGGCGGGCATCGATCTCGAGACTTTCTGCCGCGTGGCCGAAGACCTCAACGCGCGCCAAGTCATCGGGCGCTTCTCCACTTTCCTCGAGCATGTGAAGCCCTCGCAGACCGGCGTGCGCGTCACGCGCTTCAATGCCCTCTTCCACTGGCGCGTCCCCGCGGGCCGCGAGATCGAGGCCGGCGGCGAAGTGGGCCGCCACCCCATCCTCACGCACTGCTACTGGCGCGAGGGCGGCGCGGAATTCAACCACGTCAACATCATGGCCGTCTGCCACGGTACGGAAAAGGATCGCGTCTTCGCCCACAAAGCCGCCATCGATGCGCACCTCGCCGCCATCGGCATGCCCGTGAGCTACACGAATGTTTTTTGGGGCGGTCGAAGCGAGATCAAACCGAGCGAAATTTCGCCGCGGGTGCATCGCGAGTGGCTGGAAAAAATGGGTGTGCCGGAAGCGGCGGAAAGCAGCTTGGGCTTTAGCCAAAATTCCCACCCGACTTTGGGCTAAAGCCCAAGCTACTTTCTCCACGGATGCCCGATGCCCCCGCACCCTCCTCCACCCCGGCGCGGCTGGTCTCGCTGGATGCGCTGCGGGGGTTCGACATGTTTTGGATTCTCGGGAGCGACGGGCTTTTCAAGGCGCTGCGGGCCTTCGGGCCGGTGCAGCCTGCGGCGGCGGTGAGGGAGCAACTGGAGCATGTCCCGTGGGAGGGATTTCATTTCGAGGATTTGATTTTTCCGCTGTTCGTTTTCATCGCGGGCGTGCCGCTGATGTGCGCCTAGCCGTTCACATCGAAAACGATCGTCCGCCCGCGCCCGGCACGCCCGTGGTGAGCCCGTAGGCCAGCGCGCCCGCGCCGGAGGCGTTCGTATTCGTGACGTGATAGACATCGCCCGCGCGCCCGCCGACCGCATTTCCCCCCGCGCCTTCCGCGCCGGGGAAAGCGGGCATGGCGAGCGCCTGCCTGGCGAGGCCGCAAAGCACCGCGCAGTGCGCGCGCGGAGGATTGAACCAGCGGGGAGGAGGAGCATCGGGCTGAGCGTGCGGTGGTGGCCGGAGTTCTCCGCAGCGGTCCCTTCGTCCAATAACTCGAACGGGTTAGAGCGCGTCAAAAAAAACGGATCCCGAGCCTCCTGCTCCTGCTCTTGCTCCTGCTCCTGCTCCGCGGAATGGCATTGGAGCAAGAGCAGGAGCAAGACAAAGAGTAAGAGCGGGGGCGACAGAACGACTTTTTAGACGCCCGCTCAGAGTCTCGGCCGAAAACAGCTTCCGATTCCTCCTCTTCCTCTTCCTCCTAATCTTCCTCTTCCCCGATCCAGTCGGAGGAAGAGCCGCCCAATCCGGGATTGTGTTCCGCCCGCGCGGCAGGGATGATGCCCGCGCCATGCCGGGTATTTCCTCCGACTCCCTGGTCGTCCTGCACGTCGGCGAACACGCGTTCGCCCTCGGCGCGGCTGCCGTCGAGCGGGTCGTCCGCGCGGTCGAGATCGAGCCGCTGCCCGCGGCTCCGCGCGGGGTCCGCGGCATCGTCAATCTGCACGGGCGCATCGTGCCGGTCTTCGATCTGCGGGCGCTGCTCGGCGAGCCGGTGCGCGCGGTGCGGACGGACGATCACCTGGTCATCGCGCACACCCGCTGGCGCACCGTGGCGCTGCTCGTGGATGCGGTCTCCGGGGTGGTCCCGCGGCGGGCCGCGCAGGTCACGACGGCGGCGGAAATCCTGCCCGGTCTCGAGGCCATCTCCGGGGTGCTGCGGCTCGACGACGGGCTCGTGCTCATCCACGACATCGAGCACTTCCTTTCGCTCGAAGACACCGCGGCACTGGAGCGGGCGCTGCCCCCCGGGCCATGACGCGCCCGCTCGATGCGGGGTTGCTGGAAGCGGTCAGCCGCTCCGTGGAGGCGCAGCTCGGGCTGCACTATCCGCCGGAGCGGTGGGCGGATCTGGAGCGCGGCTTGCGCGGGGCGGCGGAGGAACTCGGTTTCCCCGGCGTGGAGGAATGCGCGCAGGCGCTCGCCTTTGCCCTGCTCGGCCGCCTGCAGATCGAGGCGCTGGCCGCCCAGCTCACCATTGGCGAGACCTACTTTTTCCGCGACCCGGCGGTTTTCAAAGCGCTCGCCACGCAGGTCTTTCCGGCCCTCGTGCGGGAAAGGGCGGGCCGCACGAAAAGGCTGCGCATCTGGAGTGCGGGCTGCTGCACCGGCGAGGAGCCGTTCTCGATCGCCATCGCCCTGCGCGAGGCCATCCCGGACATCGACGACTGGCAGGTGACGATCCTCGCCACGGACATCAACCCGCGCTTCCTGCACACCGCGGTGGCCGGGGTCTATGGGCCGTGGTCCTTTCGCGGCGTGCCCGAGGAAACGCGGAGCATCTGGTTCCGGCCCACGGCGGACGGGCGCTTCGAGGTCGTGCCGGACATCCGGCGGATGGTCACCTTTGCCTGCCTGAATCTCGTCGAGGATGTCTGGCCCTCGCTCGTCACCAATACCAACGCCATGGATCTCATCTTCTGCCGCCATGTGCTCATGTATTTCGCGCCCGAGCGGATCCGCCAGGTGGCGGCCAATTTTCACGCCGCACTGGTCCCCGGCGGGCGGCTGATCGTCAGCCCCAGCGAGGCCTCGCGGGAGTTCTTCGCCGGGTTCCTGCCGCCGGAGATTCCCGGCGTCGCGCTCTTTCGGAAAGGCCTGCCGCCCGCGCCGCCCGCACCGCGCGCACCGGCGCCGCCGCCCGTCCCCGTCCGGCGGCCCGCGCCCGTCGCCCGCCCGCTCCCGGCCGCCCCGCGGGACCACGCGGCGGAAGCGCGCCAACTGGCCAACGAGGGCCAGCTCACCGCGGCGCTCGCGGCCTGCGACCGGGCGCTCGCCGCGAACCGGCTCGTGCCCGCGCACCACTACCTGCGCGGCATCATCCTTCAGGAGCAAGGCGCGGCGGCCGACGCGGCCAAGGCGCTCCGCCGGGCGCTCTATCTCGATCCCGATTTCGCGCTCGCCCATTTCACCTTCGGCCATCTGCTCCTGCGCCAGGGCCGCCGGGCGGATGCCCGCCGCTACTTTGCCAACGCCCGCGCGCTCCTCCGCGCCTCCGACCCGGAGACCCTGCCGCCCGAATCCGAAGGGCTGACCGCGGGCCGCCTGCTCGCCATTCTCACCTCGATGGAGGAGGCCCTCGCATGACCCCGCGCGCCCCCGCCGACCTCGCGGAAATCCGCCGCCGCATCGAGGCCGTCCATGCCGTCATCGACCGGGGCTTCGCGCCCTCCGCCGAGGAGGAGCGGCACATTTTGAAAAAACGCGCGCAGACCCTGGCCCACGCGGCCGGCGGCGGCGCGGCGGACGGCGAAGTGCTCGAGGCCGTGGAGTTCGAGCTCGCCGGCGAGACCTACGCCATCCCGCTCGCGCAGGTCCGCGAAGTCGGCCCGCTGCATGATCTCACGCCCGTGCCGGGCACGCCCGCCTTCATCCTCGGCATCATCAATCTGCGCGGCGAAATCCGCACGGTCATCGATCTCAAAAAATTCTTCGACCTGCCGGACGCCGGCCTCACCCAGCTCAATCAGATCCTCCTCCTCGAGCACGACGACCTCCAGCTCGGCATTCTCGCCGACGCCATCCGCGGCGTCCGCCACCTCCCGCTCGCCGACCTCCAGCCCGGCCTCCCCACACTCACCGACATCCGCGCCGACTACCTGCGCGGCGTCACCGGCGACCGGCTCGTGGTGCTCGACGCCGCCAAAATCCTCTCCGACCCGCGCCTCCTCGTCCACGACCCCGACGAAGCGTGAACGCCACGCAACCCCATGAATCCATGCTGAAAACAAACCCCGCCGCGCGCGACTTTTAGGCTTCCCATTGCCGGAAAAAACCGGCATTGGCAGCGCTGCTGAGTCCGGCCGTCAGAATCATTAAGTTAAAATCTTATGAGCACGATCCCTCCCTCCCCCGCAGTTTGCACCGCGCTGCCTCCGGCGGATCTTTCGCAAAAATGGCCGCCTCGGCGGGCCTTCGGGCACTGGCTCTGGGCCAGCCTCGCAGCCCTCCCGTGCGCCGCCAGCGCCCAGGACGCGATCGCGGCCGCACCACCCGCCACGGCCAGCTTGGAGGAATTGATGAACGTGCGGGTGACCACGGTCTCACGCGAGGAGAGCACCATCGGCGAATCTCCGGCGGCGATCTTCGTCGTCACGCCGGAAATGATCCATCGCTCCGGCGCGACTAACATCCCCGAAATTCTGCGCATGGTGCCGGGCTTGGAGGTGGCACATATTGATTCGAGTAAGTGGGGCGTCTCTTCGCGCGGATTCAATACCCGCTTTGCCAATAAGCTGCTCGTCCAGGTGGATGGCCGCACGGTTTACACTCCGGTCAATGGCGGCGTCTATTGGGACACCGTGGACTATGTGCTCGAAGACATCGCCCGCATCGAAGTCATCCGCGGCCCCGGCGCCAGCGTGTGGGGGGCCAATGCCGTCAACGGCATCATCAATATCATCACCAAGACGGCCCAAGAGACGCAGGGCGTGTTATGGACCGCCGGCGGCGGCACTGAAGAGCGGGCCTTCACCAGCTTCCGCTTTGGCGGCGTGGTGGGCGATAACATGTATTACCGCGTCTATGGCAAATGGCTGGAGCACGACCGCGGATTCAATCTCGAAGGCAACGCGCACGACGACTGGCGCACCGGGCGGTTTGGCTTCCGGCTCGACTGGAAACCCGGCACTGACGACACCATCACCTTCCAAGGCGACTACTATCACGGCCTGCTCGGCCGCCGCGATTTCCGCGCGTCGCCGGAGACTCCGCCGACCTTCATTCGCACTAACACCGAGGACGAAGAGCCATCCGGCGGCGACGTCCTCTTCCGCTGGACTCACCAGTTGGGGAAGGACTCGAACTGGGTCTTGCAAGCCTATTACGATTACAGCGACCGGCGCGGGACGGCGGGAACTTTCGGCTTCTCGGTCAACACCATCGACGTGGACTTCCAGCATCAGTTTCCGCTCGGAGACCGGCAGAAGGTCATTTGGGGTGCCGAGTACCGGCTCACCGAAATCTTTTGGAAAGGCAGCGCCAACGGCTTCGACCGGGGGCTCGCCCTCGGTCCCGATCGCGCCTTCGTGCAGCGCAATCTGTTCAGCGTTTTCCTCCAGGATGAGATCAAGATCGTCGCAGACCGGCTGTTCCTGACGCTGGGTTCCAAGTTTGAGCACAATGAAATCACCGGCTTTGAATTTCAGCCGACGGCACGCCTGCTCTGGACGCCGACCAAACGGCAATCGGTGTGGGCGGCGGTGTCGCGCGCCGTCCGGACGCCCACGTTTCTCGATAATGACCTGCAACTGGCGACGCTGCCCCTCGCACCCGGCCAGCCCTTCTTCGGGCAGCTTCGCAACAACCACGATCTGAATTCGGAGGAAGTCATCGCCTACGAGCTGGGCTGGCGGGCCCAGGCCACGGACAAGCTTTCCTTCGATGCGGCTCTCTTCTTCAACCGCTACGACAAGCTCCTGGTGTCGCAGCCCGGCATTCCAGCAGTGGATCCGGCCACGCGGGCCTTGCTCCTGCCGCTCGATGCCACCAATGGCGAGGACGCTGACACCTACGGCATCGAACTCGCGGCGACCTGGCAAATTGCCAACTGGTGGCGGCTGTATGGACAGTACACCTATCTCAATATGAACCTGCATGCGGATCAGAAACTCCCACCTGCCAGCCGGGCCGGTGCGGAGCTGGTCGAGAAGCAAAGCCCGCAGAATCAGTTCTACATCCGATCCTCCTGGGACCTGCCCGGCCACGTCGAGTTCGACCTAATCGGACGCTACGTGGATAACCTCACCGGCTTCACCCCGCGCATTAAGAGTTATGTCACCATGGATGTCCGGCTCGCATGGAAGCCGCGCGACAATCTCGAATTGGCGATCGTCGGCCAGAACCTGCTCGACAACCAGCATCCCGAACTCGGCACCAGTCCGCTGATCCGAAGTCCGCTGGTCGAAGTCGAGCGCAGCATCTTCGGCATGGTGACCTTGAAATTTTAACGCAGCACAACCCCACCCGGCACAAAAACCAGCCATGAATACACACACCCACCAACGCCAGTTCAAACGCTCCC
>JAYWEP010000184.1:0-5484 GCA_043779205.1 Chthoniobacter sp.
GGGTTCAAAATCCAGATCGCGTTCACGAGGGCGCAGCCGATTTCGGCCCCGACCCGGTCCCACATGGCGAGGGCGACGGGGTCGCCGTTGCGGGCCGCGTGTTCGAGATCGAGCGGCGTGCATTTTTCCAGCGGCACCTCGTGCCCGGCGTCGCGGTACATCTGCGCGGCGCGCTCGGCGATCTGGTGATTGCCCACGTATTCCTCCAGTCCGCCGCGGTCGCCGTACGGGCCCGGCACACCGCGATAGTCAATGCTCGCGTGGCCGATTTCACCGGCTCCGAGCTGCGCCCCGCGGTAGAGCCGCCCGTCGAGGATGAGCCCGCCGCCGACACCCGTGCCGAGGGTGATGCAGATGACGTGGCGGCCATTCTGCGCGGCGCCGTATTTCCACTCGCCGTAGGCCATCGCCTTCGCATCGTTCTCGATGATCGCCGGCAGGCCGGTGCGCTCGGCGAGGATCGCGCGGAGCGGCACCTCGTCCCAGCCGACGACGTTGGTGAGTTCGTGGACGATGCCGTTCACGCTATCCACGAAACCCGGCAGCCCCACGCCGACCGCGGCCACCTCGGGATGCAGGCTGCGCAGGGTCGCGATGACGCGGAGGATTTCATCGATCAGCGATTTTGCGGTGGTGTGCGATTCCGTGTCGATGGGTTCGCCGTGCGCGAGCAGGCGGCCGTTCTGCACGACTGCGGATTTGATCGTGGTCCCGCCGAAATCAATGCCGATGGCTGTGCGCGTGGTATTCATGTTTTCTAAAATGAGACTGCGGGAATCGCGGGCGAATCGTCAACAGCGGGCCATGCGCGGGCGGAAAACCGCCATCATCGCAAAAGTCTGGAATATCAAAAAAGATAACACTACTGCTTTGCGCCCGATGCACGTCCGCCCCGCTCTCACGCCGCCGCTCGATTCCGGTTTCGTCCCCGCCGAGCTGTGGAATCGCGCCTACCGCGCGCGCTGCGAAGCAAGCGCCGGCGGGCATCCGCTGGCCATCGCGCTGGAGCGGACGGACGGGACGGTGTCGCGCTTCGACACGCGCGTGCTGCCGCACTCGGGCGAAAACGCCGCGCTCAATCGCAAGTATGTGGAGCGGCTCGTGAAGTTCCTGCTGTGGGCGCGCGGCGGCTGGCGCGTGATGATCGGCGGGGATGCGGCGATTGCGGAAATGGTGCGCGGCATCTACGCGGCGAACGGGGAGCGGACGTTCGACTGGGATTTCATGGGCGCGAAAATCTACGGGCGCGAGATGGTGGTGGAATCGCGCGAACTCGCGGAGATGCCAGCGGCGCGCGAGATTTCCATCCCGCTCGGGCGGCATCTCGACGGGTGCCGGATCGGCTTCGATCTCGGCGGCTCGGATCGCAAATGCGCGGCGGTGATGGACGGACGGGTGGTTTTTTCCGAGGAGGTGACGTGGGATCCGTATTTTGAAAGCGATCCGCAGTACCACTACGACGGCATCTACGACACGCTCCTGCGCGCCGCCGCGCATCTGCCGCGCGTGGATGCCATCGGCGGCAGCTCCGCCGGCGTCTATGTGGGCAGCGAAGTCCGCGCGGCGTCGCTCTTTCGCGGCGTGCCGCCGGAGGATTTCGAGCGGCGCATCCGGCGCATTTTTTTCGATCTGCAAAAGGCGTGGGGCGGCGTGCCCTTCGAGGTGGTGAACGACGGCGAAGTGACCGCGCTCGCGGGCTCGATGAGCATGGGCGAAAACTGCGTGCTCGGCATCTCCATGGGCACGAGCGTGGCGGGCGGATACGTCACCGCCGACGGCTCGATCACGCCGTGGCTGAACGAACTCGCCTTTGTCCCCGTGGACTACCGCGACGACGCGCCCGCCGACGAATGGAGCGGCGACCGCGGCTGCGCCGTGCAGTATTTCTGCCAGCAGGGCGTCGCGCGGCTCGCGCCGCTCGCGGGGCTGGAGTTTCCGGCGGAGATGAAATTCGCGGAGCAGCTCGTGGAGGTGCAGCAGCTCATGGCCGTGGGCGATGAACGCGCGCGGAAGATCTACGAAACCATCGGCATCTGCTTCGGCTACACGATCGCGCACTTCGCGAATTTTTATGAAATCCGCAACCTGCTCATCCTCGGCCGCGTGACCAGCGGCGCGGGCGGCGAAGTCATCATCGAAAAAGCCCGCGAGGTTTTGCGCGCGGAGTTTCCCGCGCTCGCGCAGACCATCCAGCTCCGCACGCCGGACGAAAAAGACAAGCGCCACGGCCAGGCCGTCGCCGCCGCGAGCTTGCCCGCGCTGCGCCGACAGCGGGACATTGCAAACGGTTGAGTCGCCTTGCATCTTCCCACGTATGAGGACGCTCACAATCCCAGTCACGGACGAGATTCTGGAAAGTATCGCGTCAGAGGCGCGACGACGGCATATCTCGCGCAAGCGAGTGATCGAGGAGCGACTGCAACAGCCCGCGCAACCGTCTGCATGGGATCTGATGAAGGATCTCGTCATCGACAGCGACGATTCGCCGCACGATCTATCGACGAACAAAAAATACATGGAGGGCTATGGAAAAAGCCGCACGAATCGAGAGCGAACCGCTCACCGACACGATGCTTAGAGGCCCGTTATGCACTTTGGGCGCTCGGCGCGAGGGAGCGCCAAAGGTGCGAAAACAAGCCAGCCCAGGGCAACGCCCTGGAGCCCTTGGAAAAAGACGACCCAGCCCTGAAAGGGCGGAACACATTGTTACGCCCTTTCAGGGCTGGATCTGTCCCGCCCCGTTACCCAGGGCGTTGCCCTGGGCTGGCTTGTCTGCGGGCCTTTGGCCCTGCACCGCTCAGACCGCACCCAATGTGCAGAGCATTCTCTAAGTTGATGACATTCATTTCTCAATGAACCTCCACAACCCCACCGCCGACGTTTACATCCCCGACGGCCAGCCCGCCGACGCGGCGCTCGCGCGCATCACGCATCTCGGCGTCGGCGCGCATCAGGACGACTTGGAGTTCATGGCCTTCCACGGCATCGAGGCATGCTTTCACAGCGGCACGGATTGGTTCGGCGGCGTGACCTGCACGAATGGCTCCGGCAGCGCGCGCATCGGGGCTTACGAAAAATTCACGGACGCGGAAATGATGGCCGTGCGCCGCGACGAGCAGCGGCAGGCGGCAATCCTCGGACGCTACGCCGCGGTGCTCCAGCTCGACTACCCGAGCAGCGCGGTGAAAGACGCGGGCGATCCGCGGCTGAAGGACGACCTCAAGGCGATCCTCACCGCGGCGCAACCGCGCGTCGTTTACACCCACAATCCGGCGGACAAACACGACACGCACATCGCCGTCGTCGTGCCCGTGATCCAGGCCATCCGCGAGCTGCCGCGCGCGCTGCGGCCGCAGGCCGTGCATGGCTGCGAAGTCTGGCGGAATCTTGATTGGATGCCCGACGCGGAAAAAATCGTCCACGACGTGAGCGGTCACGACAACCTCGCCGCCGCGCTCAATGGCGTCTTCGATTCGCAAATTGCCGGGGGCAAACGCTACGACCTCGCCGTGCTCGGCCGCCGCCGCGCGAACGCCACCTTTTTCCAAAGCCACAGCACCGATGCCAGCGACGCGCTCGCCTTCGCCATGGATCTCACTCCCCTCGCCCACGACGACTCGCTCGACATCGCCGGTTACGTCACCGGCTTCATCGACCGCTTCCGCGCCGAGGTCCTCGCGAAGCTCCGCCAGCGGCTCGGAAACTAACCCATGGAAATCATCATCCAACCCACGCCCGAAGACGCCTCGATCATCGCCGCGCGCCACGTCGCCCGCGTCGTGCGGGAAAAACCCGGCGCCGTCCTCGGCCTCGCCACCGGCAGCACGCCGCTGCCGATGTACCGCGAACTCGCGCGCATGCACCGCGAACAGGGTCTCGATTTCAGCGGCGTCACCACTTTCAACCTCGACGAATACGTGGGCCTCGGCCCCGCGCATCCCGCGAGCTACCACGCCTTCATGCGCGAGCATTTTTTCTCACAGGTGAATATCGCGCCGGAGCGCATCCACATCCCCGACGGCCTCACGCCCCACGTCCCCGCGTTTTGCCGCAGCTATGAGGACGCCATCCGCGCCGCCGGCGGCATTGATCTCCAAGTGCTCGGCATCGGCACCGACGGCCACATCGGCTTCAACGAACCCTCCTCCTCACTCGCCTCGCGCACCCGCATCAAGACGCTCACCGCCGGGACGCGCCGCGACAACGCGCGCTTTTTCGACGACCCCGCGAGCGTCCCGCTGCACGTCATCACGATGGGCGTCGGCACGATCATGGACGCGCGCCTGGTCGTGCTCCTCGCCTTTGGCGGAAAAAAGGCGGACGCCATCGCCGCCGCGGTCGAGGGGCCGGTCACGGCGATGCAGCCCGCGTCGATTTTGCAAATGCACCCGGTGGCCAAGTGCATCATCGACGAGCCCGCCGCAGCCCGCCTCACGCGGACGGAATACTACCGCTGGGTGTACGACCAAAAGCCTGACTGGCAGAAGGTGTAGCGCTCGGTCTCTTCCTCTTCCTCTTCCTCTTCCTCTTCCTCTCGCGGTAGGAGGAGGAAGATCAAGAGGAAGAGGAAGAGGAAGACCGCCCGCAGCCCCCACCCGCCTCACGCATTCAGCGTGCCGATGATCCGCAGCCCGTCGAGCGTGAGATCCTCCTGCACCGTGCGAATCTCCGGCAGCCCGGCGGCGATCAGTTCCGCGTAGCCGCCCGTGGCGACGACCGGCAGATTCTTCGCAATGCCCAGCTCTTTCCCGATCTCTTTCAAAATCTGCCGCACCAGCCCGCGGTAGCCATAGACCGCGCCGGCGAGCATCGCGTGCTTGGTGCTTTTGCCGATCGCCGTGGGCGGCTCGGTGAGCGTGATTTCCGGGAGCAGCGCGGTGCGCGTGTGCAGGTAATCCGTCATCGCCTCCAGCCCCGGCGCGATGACGCCGCCCACATATTTCCCCTCGCCCGAGACCACGTCGAAACTCACCGCCGTCCCGAAATCCACCACCACCACCGGCCCGCCGTAGCGCGCCCACGCACCCGCCGCATTCGCCAGCCGGTCCGCGCCGATGGTCATCGGCTTTGGGTAGTCGATCCCCACGCCGAGCTTGAGTTTCGCCGTCACGCGCAGCACGGGCCGTGGCGCGAGGTATTCCGCGATTCGCTCGCCGACCTCCGGCACCACCGAGCAGAGCACCGCCGTTTTCCACTCCCACTGGCGGATGATGTTGCCCATCGCGTCCGGCGTGAGCGTGCGGGTGGCGAGCTTGCGGGAAGCGGCCACCTCCTTCCGCGTGCCGAGGGCAAACTTGGTGAACGAATTGCTGTTGTCGATGAGCAGAAAGTCGGAGGGCATGGCGCAGTGCTAAGCGTTGGTTTCGGATTTTTCCACGCGGTTGAATACCAAAATCTGCACGGCTCGCTGGGCGCGGAAATTTTTTGACCACGGATTGCGCGGATTACACGGATTTCGGAAAAAACAGATCCGCTTAATCCGTG
>JAYWEP010000185.1:0-13173 GCA_043779205.1 Chthoniobacter sp.
GTGTGTGTCGTTTGCGTTTCATGGTGAGAGTTCGGCGGCGCTATCGCGCCGCCAATCTCTCATAGCGCCTGGATCAACTTTTGGGGAGCAGGCCACCTCCCTCACCCACACCGAAGCTAAACGCCGAACGGGTCGCCGACCAACTCCAGCAAGCACGCAGATTGGTGAGGTCTGCGCTGTTGACGGACTGGTCAGTTGATCATGCCTTGGCTGAGGCCGTGACGGAAGTAGAGAGCGAGCGAAAAAAGTGCATTGAATCGGGCCGTGCGTTGCAGCGGTTGTGGTTGAACGTCGCCGCCGTCATGGCGCTGATGCTCGTGGTCAGCGTCCTGATGTCTTTCCTCATTCTCGTGTTCGCCGATCTGACCCAGAGTTTTCTCGACACCGCTACCCATACGGCGGTCGTCGCCTCTGCCTATCAGAATGCCGGGACAGCAGAACCGGAAGCTGTCGATGAAGGATGACTACATTTCCTTTTCCAGCCGCTCGCTCAGCCACTGCTTGATCATGCTCTGGTAGTTCAGATACCGCGAGCGGGCGATGCGCTTGATGCGGGCGAGGAGGCGCGGGTCGAAGCGCAGCGTGATGGTGGTCGATTCGCGGGTGTCGGCCTTGAGGAGCGAGGCGTTCATCAGGCGCACTTCGAGCCGCGTGTCGGCCCAGAAGGCGGCCTCGTCCTCCTCGTTGTCGAAATGCGGAACGTCCGCCCAGGTGGTGATGACTTTCATGGCGCGTCAGTAGCCGAGTTCCGAGTTTTTGCGTTCGTAGAAAGTGTTCTCCTCGGGCGTCATGTCGCGCGAGAGGATGGCGCGGTAGCGTTTCCCGTCGGTCCAGAAAACGGTGAAGATGCCGCGGTCGTTGATCGACTTGCCGAGGTTGAAATAGCGCGCCTTTGCGTCGTCGCCGACACCGTCGGGCAGGAGGCGCATGCTGAAGGGATCCTCGAAGGATTCCTCGATTTCCTTGGGCGCGATTTTGCGCAGGTCGAAGGGGGCGTCCAGCCAGTCAAAGTCCATAGGTGGGAGGGAAAATCCGAAATCCGAATATCGAAATCCGAAACAAATCCGAAAGGTTTGAAATGGGGAAAACGGCGGGGCGCGGCATCGGCTGGTTTTTGATTTTCAAAAATTTCCGCATCGTTGTTTCGGATTTCGATATTCGGATTTCGGATTTCCGCGTCAGCGGCGCTGGATGAGCTCGATCTCGTAGCCCTCCGGCGCGTCGATGAAAGCGATGACGCTGCCGGAGCCGGTGGGCGTGGGGCCGTCGGAGAGCGGGTAGCCTTTGGCGGCGGCGTGTTTGGCGAAGGCGTCAAGGTCATCGACCGCGAAGGCGAGGTGGGTGATGTCGTGGCCGACGTTGACCGGGCCGCTGCCGTCGAATTTGCAAATCTCGATCTCCTCCTCGCTGCCGGGCGCTTTGAAAAAGACGAGCTGCGAGCCGCGCGGCGAGGTGTGGCGGCGCGTCTCCTGGAGGCCGAGCACGTCCTTGTAAAAGTGCGCGGTCTTTTCCAAATCGGTCACGCGATAGCGGGTGTGGAGGAGCTTCGTGAGCATGGGAAAATTTCAGATTTCAGATTTCAGATTTCAGATTTGGGATTTAGCCTCATCGCCCGTTGAATGGCGACAGCTATTCCAATCTGAAATCCTAAATCTGAAATCTGAAATTCCAATGATCGCCCTCGGCATCGACAGCGGCACGCAAAGCACCAAGACCATCGCGCTCGATCTGGAGTCCGGCGAAATCCTCGCGTCGGCGTCCGAGAGCTACGGACTCCTCGAAGGCCTGCCGCCGGGGCATCTCGAACAGGAGCCGCAGACCTGGCTCGACGCCGTGGACACGACGGTGCGCGCGGTTTTGCAAAAGCTCGGCAAGCGCAGGGACGACGTGAAAGCCATCGGCGTGAGCGGGCAGCAGCACGGCTTTGTGCCGCTCGACAAAAAGAGCCGCGTCATCCGCCCGGCGAAGCTCTGGTGCGACACCTCCACGGCGGAGCAGTGCCGGCAGTTCGAGGAGGAATTCGGCGACGCTGCCGGGCTGATCAAGCTCTCGGGCAACGCCATGCTGCCGGGCTACACCGCGCCGAAAATCCTGTGGCTGAAACAGCACGAGCCGAAGAATTACAAGGCGCTCACGACGGTGCTGCTGCCGCACGACTACATCAATTTCCATCTCACCGGCGAACGCGGCATGGAATACGGCGACGCCTCCGGCACGGGTCTGCTCGATGTGCGGGAAAAGAAATGGTGCGAGCCGCTCATCGAATTCATCGACCCCGATCTCGCCGACGCACTCCCGCCGCTGGCCAGTTCGCGGCGCGCGTTTGGGCTGCTCCGCGAGAGTCATCGCGAGGCGTGGGGCCTGTCGAAAGGCGAGGTCACCGTGAGCGCGGGCGGCGGCGACAATATGATGGGCGCGATCGGCACGGGCAATGTGCTGCCTGGTGTCGTGACCGTGAGCCTCGGCACGAGCGGCACGGTGTACGCGTTTGCCGACAAGCCGGTGATCGACCCGCAGGGCGAGGTCGCCGCGTTTTGCGACAGCACCGACCGCTGGCTCCCGCTCGCCTGCACCATGAATGTGACCGTGGCGACCGAGGCGGCGCGCAAGATGTTCGGCTGGTCGCACGAGCAGCTCGAAAGCCACGTCGCCAACGTCCCCGCCGGCGCCGGCGGACTGCTTTTCCTGCCCTACCTGAATGGCGAGCGGACGCCAAATCTGCCCAACGGCACCGGCGTTTTCCACGGCCTCAAGACCGACAACATGACGCCCGCGCACATGGCCCGCGCGACGATGGAAGGCGTGACCCTCGGGCTCGCCTACGGGTTGAGCCGCTTCCGCGAACTCGGCATCGCGCCCACGGAAATCCGCCTCACCGGCGGCGGCAGTCGGAGCGCCGTCTGGCGGCAGCTCGCCGCCGATATTTTCGGCGTCCCGACGATCTGCCTCGAATCCGCCGAGGGTGCCGCGCTCGGGGCCGCGCTCCAGGCCGCCTACGCCAGCCACGCCGCGCAGGGCAAGCCCGTGACCTTCCGCGACCTCTGCGCCAGGATCGTGAAACTCGACGACGCCACCCGCGCCAAACCCCACGCCGAGCACAAGGAACTCTACGCCAACCTCCTCACCCGCCAGGGCGACCTCACGCGGCGGATGCACGCAGCGGGGTATCTCTAAATGAAGCTCGTCCTCGCCGCCACCGGAGCCAGCGGCGCGATCTATCTCCAGCGGCTGCTCGCGCAAATCGACTGCGCCGCGCATGAGGTGCATCTCATCCTCAGCGGTTATGCAAAGCAGGTCATCGCCGAGGAAATCGGCACGCTCACCGTGCCCGCGGGCGTGCGGCAGCATGGGGACAAAACGATGAACGTGCCCTTCGTCAGCGGCTCCGCGCGGTTCGATGCGATGGTCGTCTGCCCGTGCTCGATGGGCACGCTCGGGCGCATCGCCGCCGGCACCAGCGACTCCACGCTGCTGCGCGCGGCGGATGTTTTTTTGAAAGAGCGCCGCAAGCTCATCCTCGTCCCGCGCGAGACGCCGTGGAATCTGATCCACGCGCGCAACATCGTGACGCTGCTCGAAGCCGGCGCGATCATCCTGCCCGCGTCGCCCGGCTTTTACAGCCGCCCGCAGACCATCGGGCAGGTCGCCGATACCGTGGTCGCGCGCATCCTCGACCAGCTCGATCTTCCAAACTCGAACGCTTTCCGCTGGGCGGAGGAGGGATGAAAATCCGAAATCCGAATATCGAAATCCGAAACAAATCCGAAGGAATGGAAAGGTGGAAAAACGGAACGCTGCCGCGCGGGAAGATCTGTTTTCTGAATTTCAAAACTTTGCCCCCCTTTGTTTCGGATTTCGGATTTCGGATTTCGGATTTTCCCCAGCCATGACGCACGAGAAAAAAGCGCGGCTCATCGCGGCCTTCGGGTCGCGGCTCATGCGGGTGCTGCTTTTCACCCTGCGCATCCGCATCACCGACCGCGCCGGGTTGCTCGCCACGCCGCCCAACAAGCCGCTGCTCTGGGCCTTCTGGCACAACCGGCTTTTCATCATCCCGCATCTCTTCGAGCACTGGTTCAAATCCCAGGGCCGGCACGGTGCGGCGCTGACCAGCGCGAGCAAGGACGGCGAGATCGTCGCCGCATTGCTCAGCCGCTTTGGCATCCGCCCCATCCGCGGCTCCAGCTCCCGCGGCGGCGCGCGCGCCTTGGTGGAAATGAAACGCGCCATCGAGGACGGCTACATCATGGGCATCACCCCCGACGGCCCGCGCGGCCCGCGCTACGAGCTCAGCCCCGGCGTGGTGAAACTGGCCCAGGTCACCGGCGGCTACATCCTCCCCATCCACGTCACCTATTCGAGCTACTGGCAGTTGAAAACGTGGGACGGCTTCATGATTCCGAAGCCCTTCGCGACCGTGGAGATCACCTTCGACATCCTCCACGAAATTCCCGCCACCGCCGACGAGGCGCTCTTTGAAGACCAGCGCGTGCGGCTGGAGCGGATGATGCGCCCGCAGCACGGGGAGTGAGGAGATTTAGCATTTAGGATTTGGCATTTAGGATTTAGAAACTGCGCGGCTCTTCACGTCCTAAATGCTAAATCCCAAATGCTAAATTCCATGACGCTCATCGACGGCAAAGCCATCGCCCAGAAAACCCACGCCGCATCGCGCGCCGCCGTCGCCGAGCTGAAAGCGCGCGGCTTCACCCCCGGCCTCGCGGTGGTCCTCGTCGGCGACGATCCCGCCTCGCGCGCCTACGTGCGCTCGAAGGACAAAATGTGCCTCGAACTCGGCATGCACTCCGTGAAGCACGAGCTGCCCGCGGCCACCTCGCAGGCCGACCTCATCGCCATCGTCCGCCAGCTCAATGCCGACCCCGCCATCCACGGCATCCTCGTCCAATCCCCGCCGCCGCCGCACATCGGTGAGCGCGCCGTCATCGACGCCATCGACCCGCGCAAGGACGTGGACGGCTTCCACCCGCTCAACGTCGCCAAGCTCACCCTCGGCGACCCCGACGGCTTCGTGCCCTGCACCCCGCTCGGCTGCCAGCGCCTGCTCATCGAGAGCGGCATCGAGACTGCGGGCGCAAACGTCGTCGTCCTCGGCCGCTCCATGATCGTCGGCAAACCGATGGCGCTTCTCCTCATGGCGAAAGGCCCCGGCGGCGACGCCACCGTCACCGTCGCCCACTCGCGCACGCGCGATCTCCCCGCCGTCTGCCGCACCGCCGACATCCTCATCGCCGCCATCGGCCGGCCCGAGTTTGTCCGCGCGGACTTTGTCAAAGACGGAGCCGTCGTCATCGACGTGGGCATCAACCGCGTGGACGACCCCGCTTCACCCAAAGGCTACCGCCTCACCGGCGATGTCGCCTTCGCCGAAGTCGCCCCCCGCTGCCGCGCCATCACCCCCGTGCCCGGCGGCGTCGGCCCCATGACCATCGCCATGCTCATGGCCAACACCATTGCGAGCTGCCGGCGATTCGCGGGCATCGCCTAGACCGCTCTCCGAAGAACCCTTTTCAAGCATAGACCAGCAAGTGAATTTCCTCGGGCAACGAGGCTGCGATGTTTCGGATGATGTTTCCGCGCAGGAGATTCACGAGGCGGTTCCTCTGCGGCGCGCCTAGAATCAGGTAGGACGCTCCGGTGGTGGCGGCGAAGTCCACGATCGTATCCGCGGGAGAATCGCTGACGGCGTAGGCCGGCAGGATGGTGTGGCCGTCGGCGCGGTCGGCGGCGTAGGCGAAGATTTTGCGCGCCTCATCGTCCTCCATCCATTTGCGTTTCCGGTCTTCGGGCAACATCGCGGGCTGTTCGCGAACGAAGAGCAGATAAAGCGGACGGTCGGTTTTTTTCGCTTCATCTATCGCGAAGTCCAGCGTGCGCCCGATGCCGCGCACGGCGGCGAGCATCGGTTCGCCGCTCGCCGCGGCGTCACCGGCTGAGAAGGTGGCGAGTCTGGCGGAATCGGGCGTCGCGGCTTCCCCATTTTCGGCGGCGCGCTTTTTCCGCTGCGCGTGCTCCCCGGCGAGGCCGCGCAGGACGAGCCCGACGGCGAGGATGGTGACGGCGAAAACGCGCGCATTCGGCTTGTCGATGAACAGCGAAATCTCAATCGCGAGCATCACGAGGAAGGTGCAAAACATCATGGTGCGCTCCCACTTCGCGAGCGGCAGCTTTTTATCCGTGGAGCTGGCACCGAGGTTCGTGGCGATGGCCCCGACGACGCCGACCGCGTAAAGATCGGCGAGCCCCGACATGTCGCCGACGACCAGGACGAGGACGAAGGGCACCGAAACGGCGAAAATGATTCCCAGCACCGGGACGCCGAATTTGTTCAGCTTGTGGAAAGTGGGCGGCAACTCGCCGTCGCGGGACATCAGAAAGGTCACCGAGATGATGTCCACGAGGGCCGTATTCACCGCCGAGAGGAGCAGAAATCCGAAGACCAGACTCACCGCCCACGCGGCAATGTGCCCGAGCGCCGGCCCGAGCGCGCCGCCGACGAAAATCTCCGCCATGTAGCGCAGCATGTAGTCGCGCACGCCTTCCGCGCCCGGCGCATTCACGTCGGCGCCACCTGCTCCCGTCACGACTTCCAACCCCGGCAGCGCGTGCATCGCCAGACCGAAGAGGGCGGTAAAAACGCACACTTCCAGCATCACCCAGAGGATCGCGGGATAGGCCGTTTTCACGACACGCGGTTTGTCATCGGTCGAGCCGGGATCGAGCTTCATCAAGCCCGTGGCATTGGCGATCGCCTCCACGCCGGAAAGCGCGAGCACGATGCCGACGAAGCCGTTCCAGTTGTGCATGATTCCGCCCGTGAGCGGCTGGATGTTGTGCATCGCCGTGCCGAGATGCGGCAGTGCGAACGCGCCGAGCAGCACCACCACGATCGCCGTCGGAATCGAAATCCAAAATGCGAGTCCGGCGCTGTGTTTCGGGCCGAAAAAGTTGATCGCGCCGATGCCGATGATCGCCGCGGCCGCGAACCATTCGGGATGCGGCACGCCGAGATATTGAAACGCCGAGAGCCCGCTGATCGCCGCCGTCACGACGTAGTCCGCGATCAACAAAAACGCGCCGACGATCGCGATGACTTCCGAGCGATGGCGCACGCTGGCATAGACCCCGCCGCCATCGGGGTAATGCTTGCAGATCGTCATGTAATTCACGCCGACGAGTGCGGTCAGCACGCACATCGCGGCGATGAGCCAAAACGAACTGTAACCGGCGACGGCGAACGCCAGCCCAACGACGTAGGCTTTGCTCGTTCCCCAGTCTCCGTAGAGAATTGCGGCGGAGCGCCTCGCGTCTAAATTGCGCGGGCGTTTGGTGGTTCCAATAATCATTGATCGAACTGCAAGCGCGCCTTCTGCGGAGGCGGGCGGTTTCCCGGGAAGACGGGGCAGTCTGATCGACTGTCCGTTTGCCCTTAATGTGACGCTGACGAGGTTAGCTGTCGGGCTGGAGGCATTAAATCCTCCCGATGCTGCAGGCATCGTTCGCCCCGAGCCGCATGCGCGGCCAAATCGGGTCCCCCGTTGACTGGGCCACTCGCCCAGCCATTAAGCAGACAAAGAACTGCGGGCTGAATACGACGCGTGGGGAGCACGGTCAAGCCATCGCGCTCAGCCACCCAGAGTTTGAAGACCCGCGAAACGTCAGGGCTTCGGCTTGGGTGCCGGGGCGGCTGCGGGTGCGGTCAACGGTTCCACTTTCGCCGCTAGGGCGGGGTCGGTCTTCGGCGCGGGCGTGGCTTTCGGTTTGGGTGGGAGCGGCTTGTCCATGGCGATCAATTCGGAGACGGTGACGAACTTGAAACCTTTGGCCAGCAGGGCGTCGAGCGTCTCCGGCATCGCATCCACGGTGCTCTTGTGGATGTCGTGTGAGAGGATGATCGAGCCGGGCACGGTCTGCTTCAAAATCTCGTTCTTCACATGCTCGGAGTTGCGCACTTTCCAGTCGAGCGGATCGACATCCCAGAGGATGCACTTGTAACCCCATTCGCCATGCGCCCACGCCCGCTGCCGCGCGGTGAAGGCCCCGTACGGCGGGCGCATGATCTTCGGCGTCACCCCGCACGCGGCGATGATGGCGTCGTGCGTTTTCTGGAGCTGATCGCGCACGGCGCTCTCGGACATCGCCGAGAGCTGCGGATGCGACCACGAGTGGTTGGCGACCTCATGCCCCTCGGCGACGATCTTTTTCACGATGTCGGGAAACTCCGCGACGCACTGGCCGACGAGGAAAAAGGTCGCGTGGATTTTGCGCTGGCGGAGCATTTCGAGGAGGCGCGGGGTGTTCGCGCCGTGCGGGCCGTCGTCGAAGGTCATGGCGACGTACGGGCCATCGACATGGCATTGGGAGAAGGTGGACTTGGGCATGCCGGCGGGCGGCGGGGCCGAGGCGTCGGCGGGCAGGGCCGTCGCGGGCTGGGGAGCGGGAGTCGCCGCTGCGGGAGCGGGTGTGGCTGGTGCGGGTGCGGGGGGCGCCGGCGCGGGCGTCGCTGCGGAAAGCTTCGGCGCGGTGGTCGCCGGAGAGGGCTTCGGTGCGCCGATGGCGAAGGTGGCGACGGCAGCGAGACCGAGGAGAGCGGCAGGCAGGAAACGAATCATGGCGCGCAATGAATAACTGAATTTCTCACGGACAAAAGGACGAAGGAATGGCGGGGCCGGTTTTCGCTCACGACGCGAACCGCTCCAGAATCACGCCGAGCTTTTTCACCGTGTCCGCCGGCCAGAGCTTGCGATCCGTGACGAGCGCGCTGTCGAGCGCGCGGTGCTCGGGGTAGGCCGGCTCCGCGGGAATGTGCGGAATGACCCGCGCGAGAATCCGCTTCGCCGCCTCGGCATTCGCCACGAGGTGCGCGATCACGGCGTCGGCGGTGACGGCTTCCTCCTCGACCTTCCAGCAGTCGTAGTCGGTGATCATCGCCATCGTCGCCACGGCGATCTCGGCCTCCCGCGCGAGGCGGACTTCACCGAGGTTCGTCATGCCGATGACATCGAAGCCGAGCTTGCGGTGCGTCTCGGATTCGGCGCGGGTGGAAAAGGCGGGGCCGTCCATATTCACGTAGGTGCCGCCGTTGTGGACGGGCAGGCCGAGGTCGCGCGCGGCATTGGCGATGAGCTGGCGCAGCGGCGAGCACGTCGGCTCCGCGAAGCTCACATGCGCCGCGATGCCGCCGCCGAAAAACGTGTGCGCCGCGCCCTGGCTGGTGCGGTCAAAAAACTGCGACGGCAGCACGATATGCCGCGGCTCATACTGCTCCTGCAGCGAGCCGACCGCGGTGACGCAGAGCATCCAGCGCACATTCAGCGAGCGCAGCGCGTAGATATTCGCGCGGTGATTCAACTCATGCGGGAGGATGCGATGACCGCGCCCGTGCCGCGGCAGAAAATAGACCTGCCGCCCCGCGAGCCGGCCGCCGAAGATCACGTCGGACGGCGGCCCGAACGGCGTCTCGACGGTGTGCTCGGAGATGTCCGTGAGCCCGTCCATCTGGTAGAGGCCGCTGCCGCCGATAATGCCGATCGCTGGTGCTGTCATAGGCGCGAGAGATAGGTGGTCGGCAGTGTTTTGAAAATGGGAAAGCGCCCCCAAAGGAGCGGCGACATCCTGTCGCCGATGCCCATCGCGCGAAGCGCCTAATTTCCCGTGCGCACAACGCCGCCCTGCCGCGTGCCCGGAGAAATGGGCTGCTCCGCAGCGTGTGGCATCGGCGACAGGATGTCGCCGCTCCTTTACGCCGCGCTTTCCGCGCCCTACATGAAGCCCATGACGGTGAAACTCCTCGCCTTTGCCCAGACCCGCGACCTGCTCGGCTTCCACGAGCGCGCCATCGACTGCGCGCCCGCCGAATCCCCGCGCACCATCCTCGCGCGACTGGCTCCCACGCTTGATCCCGCGGCCCTGCGCGTCGCCGTCGATGGCGAATACGCCGACTGGGACGCGCCCGTCGGCGCGGCGTCCGAGATCGCGCTCATCCCGCCGGTCAGCGGCGGCTAGCCATGGAAACGCACATCGCTTTCACCCACGCACCCATCGTCGTCCCGCCCCTCGCGCTGCCCTCGCGCGAAATCGGCGCGTGCGTGGAATTTTCCGGCATCGTCCGCGAAACGGAAAACGACCGCGCCCTCGCCGGCCTGCACTACGAAGCCTACGAACCCATGGCCCGCACCCAGCTCGCCCGCATTTTCGCCGCGTTGCACGCCGCGCATCCGTGCGCCGCGGTGACCTTCATCCACCGGCTTGGCTGGGTGCCCGTGGGCGAGGCTTCGCTTTTCGTCCGCGTGCTCGCAGCCCATCGCGGCGAAGCCCTGCGTTTCCTCGCCGACGCCATCGACCGCATGAAAGCCGACGTGCCGATTTGGAAGCGCGCGTAGCGTTTCGCGAAATCTCGCGCGCCGCGGTCAGCGGATTTTTTCGCAAACGGATTCGCACAGCCCGATGAAGGTTTCCTCCGCGAGGCTGAGGCGGCGCGCGCGCCAGTGGAGCACGCCCCAGCGGCGCTTGAGCTTGCGCTTGCCGAGCGGGAGGGCGACGAGGGATTTCTCCTCGAGCTCCTTCCGCGCGATCCACGGCGCGAGGATGCTCACGCCGAGGCCGAGTTTCACGAGTTCCTTGATGGCCTCCATGTCGCCCAGATCGAGCAGGCTGTGCAGGACGATCTGCTCCTGGCGGAAGTAGGCTTCGATCATCCCGAAGGTGTAGCTCCCCTTGCCGTAGAGGATGTAGTGCTGGCCGGGGATTTCACTGCGGGTCACGCGCCCGGCACGCGCCCAGGGGTGCAGCGGACTGAGGACGAAAAGGAGTTCGTCGGTGAAGAGCGGGCGGAATTCCAGCGGCTCCTCGCGGCGCGGTTCGAGGTTCACGGCGAGGTCGATGCGGTGCTGGCGGAGCGCGTCGATCATTTCCGGCGTGTCGCCCGGCTCGATGGAAATGGCGCACGCCGGAAAGCTTTCCTTGAACTCGCGCAGCACCGCCGGCAGCACATGCCGGCAGGCCGTGGTGCTCGCGCCGATGCGCAGCCGCGAGCTGCCCCATTTGCCGAGGTAGCCGAGCCCGGAGCGCGCGGACTCCATCTCGGCGAGAATCTTTTGCGCGTGGACGAGGAGCTGTTCGCCGGCCTGCGTGAGCACCACCGTTTTGCCCATCCTGTCCAAAAGCCGACAGCCGATCTCCTGCTCCAGCGCCTTCATGGAGTGGCTGATCGCGGATTGGGAAAGATGCAGCTCCTGCGCCGTGGCGGTGAAGCTGCCGGTGCGGGCGAGGATGGAGAAAGCGCGGAGCTGTCTGCTATCAAGCGGTTGCGACATGAATGAATGAGATTCATCATTCGCATTGAAAAGTCGAAATCTATTTCTACGGCCCTGCGCGGGGCGATGGCATGGCGGGAGCTAAAGGCGGCGGCGACCACGAATCCGAACATCGCCATGCGCAATAAAAATCAGCCACACCACCGCCCGCTCCGCCTGGGTTTCGTGGTGCTGTCGGACTGCGCGCCGCTGGTCATGGCGGCGGAGCTGGGGCTCTTTGCGGAGCACGGGCTGGAGGTGGAGCTGCACCGCGAAGTGGGCTGGGCGACGGTGCGCGACAAGATCATCTACGGCGAACTCGACGCGGCGCACGCCCCCGCCGGGCTGGTGGTGGCGGCGAGCTGCGGACTCGGGTCGGTGCAGACGGAATGCCTCACCGGGCTGGTGCTGAATCTGCACGGCAACGCGATCACCCTCTCGCAAAGCCTCTGGCTGCGCGGCGTGCGCGACGGGCGGACGCTGCGGCGAGAGATCACGGAGAGCGGCGCGCGCTACACCTTCGGCGTGGTGCATGCGTACTCGGCGCATAGTTTTTTGCTGCGCAACTGGCTCCGCGCGCACCGCATCGAGCCGCAGCGCGACGTGCAGATCGTGGTCGTCCCGCCCGCCCAGGTGCATGTCAACCTGAAGGCCGGACATCTCGATGGATACTGCGTCGGCGAGCCTTGGAACTCGCTCGCCGTCCTTGCAAAAACCGGCTGGTGCGTGGCGACGAGCGAAGAACTCGCGCCGCTGCATCCCGAAAAAGTGCTGATGGTCCGCGGCGATTTTGCGGAGCGTTCGGAGCGCGAGCATCTGGCGCTTATCGCCGCACTCGTCGAGGCGTGCGAGTTTTGCGCGCGGCCGGAAAACCGGGAGCGGCTGATGGAAACGCTCGCGCAGCCGCAGTACGTGGGTGTGCCGATCCACGCGCTGCGGATGAGCATGGCGGGCACCTTCGACTACGGAAATGGCCGCGTGGAAAAGCAGCCGGGATTTCATGTCTTCGCGGGTGAAGGCGTGAACGAGCCCTCGCCCGAAAAGGCCGAATGGGTTGTCCGCAATCTCCTCGCCAGCGGGCTCGTCGCCGACCCGTCGCTCGTGCCCATCGAGCGCGCCGCGGAGTGGTTCCGCCCGGACATTTTTCACCAAGCCACCTCACGCCTGACCACCAACCATCCATGAAACAAAACCCATCCGTCACCCGCCAACCGGCTCCGGCACTTGATCGCCGGCGCTTCCTCTCCACCACGGCCAAAGGCGTCGGCCTCGCCGCGCTCTTCAGCGGCCTGCCGCAGGGCTGGGTCGGCAGCGCCTTTGCGAGCGACGCGCCCGAGACGGCGGACCTGAAGTTCGGCATCATCGCGCTGACGGATTGTTCCTCGATCATCATCGCGCACGAAAAGGGACTCTTCAAAAAATACGGCATCAACTCGACCGTCTCGAAGGGCGCGAGCTGGGCGGCGATCCGCGACTCGCTCAGCAACGGCGACATCCAGGCGACGCACATGCTGCTCGGCATGCCGATCGCGAGCACCATGGGTCTCGGCGGTGCGCCGAAGAAGCCGATGATCGTGCCGTGGCTGCTCAACCGGAACGGCCAGGCGATCACTTTGAAAAAGGAACTGGCCGGCAAAGTCGCGGAAGACCCGAAGCCGCTGAAAGCCATGGCCGATGCCGCCAAGGCGAGCGGCACGCCGATGACTTTCGCGATGACCTTTCCGCCCGGCACGCACGCCATGTGGCTGCGCTACTGGCTGGCCGCGGGCGGCGTGCATCCGGGCGATGCGTCCGGCGGCGGCGCGGATATTTCGCTCATCACCATCCCGCCGCCGCAGATGGTCGCGAACATGAAGGTCGG
>JAYWEP010000186.1:0-39510 GCA_043779205.1 Chthoniobacter sp.
ACCGCGGCCGGGGAGGAGGCCGAGGGCGCTGAGGGTTTCGAGGTCGAGGCGGCCGGTGAGGGTGAGGCGGGCGGCGCGCTGGTAGGTGAGGAGCGCTTCCTCGGTGGCGAGGCCGGGGAGGCCGTCATTGATGTCGCGATAAAAGCCGCGGCCCGCGAGGATGCGCTGGGCGCGGAGAAGGATCTGCTGCTGCACGGAGCGCGGCGCGCTGGCGTAGGGCGTGCGGGCGAAGAGGACGGGGTAATCATCGCCCGGCGCGTCGAGCGGGGCGGGCGGGCGGACGACGGAGGGATCGCGCGGGGCGGACGGCGGGTAGGGCAGCGGGGTGGTGCGGGCGGCGGGCTCGGCCGCGCGGCGGCGGGCTTCCTCGCGTTCGAGAAAGGCGCGATCCGCATCCTCGACGGAGTCGTCCCTGTGCAGATTGACCGGCGGCCTTTTGGCCGGCGTGGGGGTCGCCGGTTTGGGCGCGGGTGGCGGGGCGGCTTGCGGGGCGGGTTTTCCCGCGCCGCCGAGCGCTTCGATGGTTTCCTTGTTGAGCGCGCCGGTGACTTCGAGGCCGTTGCGAATCTGGTAGCGGCGGAGCGCGGCGGTGGTTTCGGGCGAGGTCTGGCCGTTGACGTCGCCGTAGAAAAAGCCCTGCGCTTTCAGCTCGGCCTGCACGCTGCGGAGCTGGTCATCGGCGAAAACGGCGGTCGCGAGGAGCAGCGGGAGAGCAAGGAGGAGGGAGACGGTTTTTTTCATCGCGGTGAACTCTGACGCGGCGAGCCCCGCGCGCATTCAATGCGCGGTCTGCGCGAGTTTCTCGGGCGGTTTGACCGGGCGCTGGCGCGTTTTCTGGTAGGTCATCACGCCCTCGGCGATGGCCTTGGCGAGGAGGTCGCGATACTCGGTGTTGCCGAGGAGCTGCGCGTCGAGCGGGTTGTTGATGAAGCCGCCTTCGACGAGCACCGCGGGGCAGCGGGTGTGGCGCACGACGTAGAGTTCGCGGGCCTTGATGCCGCGGTTCGCGGCGTCGGTGCGGGTGACGAGCGAGGTCTGGATGTAGCCGGCGAGGTCTTCGCCATTGTCGCCCGGTGCAGGCTCGGGTTTGCTGAAAAATCCGATCCACGTCCAAGCGCTCTCCGGCGGCACTTTCTCGGTCGCGTAAAAGGTTTCCACCCCGGTCGCCGACCGGTCCCGGGACTGGTTGAAATGGATGCTGAGGAAAATCGCGTTGTCGATTTTGTTGGCGATGGCCGCGCGTTCGGGGAGCGAGACGTAGGTGTCGTCGCGGCGGGTCAGGACGGTCGGGAAGTTGAAAGTGCCGAGCAGCTTCTCGACCCGGAACGCGAGGTCGAGAGTCAGATCTTTTTCCTTGAGGCTGTGGCTCCGCGCGCCCTCGTCATTGCCGCCGTGGCCGGGGTCGATGACGACTGTCGCAAACGTGGGATTCAGCGCGGAACTGAGGCGGTTTTCGAGCGTCGGCCCTTCGTCGGGTGCGACGATGAAAGTCAGGCACCCGCCCAAAACCACCAGACCGACGCATGGCATGGCGTTCCTCATGTGGAAAAGCTGGCACACTCTGCCGAGAAAGCCAGCGCGCCGGAGCTTCGCGGTCGAATGGCTCTTCATAGCCGGATTCGACGCGGGGTCGGGGCCGGGCATTCGCTGGAAAAGGTTGAGTTGGTTCGGATCGTCCACGGTGGCCTCCAAATTATACGCGCTTTTCGAGCAACGGGCGAATCTGCTGGTCGGCCAGTGCCCGCCAGGTCATCGGCAGGCCGGTCGTGCGTTCGAGCACGGCGGCTTCGATGGAGATGGTGGCGAGCTGTTCGGTGAGATGCACGGCGATCTTTTCGGCGGCGGGCAGGGCGTCGAGCGGCTCATCGGCGAGCGCGAGGTGGCCGATGGCCCAGGCGTCGGCGGCGATGGCGAGCGCGTCGTCGAGCGGGCGGTGCGCGGTGTGTTTCTCGCGGAGAAACCGCTCCATCTGCGCGGCGCCGGGAGCGGTGCCGGCGATGACGCCGAACTCCTCGTGCGCACGGCCAAAGACCCCGCCGTTCGTGTGGATCGAGCCGTCGTAATCGAGCCGCAGAAAAAGATTCGGCGCTCCGTTTCGACCCAGCTCCGCGAAGAGCATGCGCGCGAGATAGGGCGGGCCATAGACCTGCTCGAAGGCGGCCTTGAGCACGGGCGAGAGCGAGTAGTTCGCGAGACGGCGCAGCGAGACATCGTGCGCCGAGCGGGCGAAGCCCTCGGTGCTCGTGACCTCGATCGCCGCCATGCGCAGCCGCTCGATGTCGCCGGGGTGGCCGATGCCGCCGAGGCCGATGCGGTCGTAGATCTCAAAGAGCTTCTGCCGCTCGCGCCCGAGGGTGAAAAGCAGGATGCCATCGCGATAGCTGAGCGCGGCGATGGGGCTGCCCCCGGCGAGCTGATGCTCGATGTATTCGCGCCGGTTGGCGATGGCTTCGACCCAGCGGTAGGGCTCTTCGATCATAGAGTGAAAGACTTATTGATCAGCCGAGTATTGATTGGTTCAAAAGTCATTTATCAGGGGCTCCTGACTTGAGCTTTGCTGCGAGCAGTTCGAGAAAATGATGTGCCGTCGGCTCTTGCGGGTTTGGCAGAACAATAAATAGAACTCGCTGTTCTGACATTTCACGAAGAAGCGCTAGCGGGAGCAAGGCATAGGCATGAGCGTCAATATATGCCACCATGTCTTTGGCTCCCGGTTGGCCGAGATAAGCCTGCAATTTTCGTATGCCGGAATCATTTAGAACAAAGCGCAGTCCAGAAATTGGGGCGGCGTGTATCTCCCTGGTTTCTATTTCCACCTTTGCTACATGCTCAATGGTCAGAATGGGATCGCCACGGTAGATACCTTCAACAGTCTTGGGCTTATCGAGATTGGGAAAGGAAACCGCAAATTCAAACCTGTTCCCAAATTGCCTATTAAATGGGTCGTCCGGGACGACGGAGTAAAGCGCCAGAAAGTCTGCTGGTGTGGGCTTGGGGTCTGTGGCTCCGGCAAAGGCCGTTATCCAACTAAGGATGAGAACCAGCGTGAATGTTTTCATTGGACTATCAGATAACGCCTCACATTAGCGTGTAGGGTTCGGAATAAGGCCATACTCGATCAATAGTGATTTCGTAGGTTGGAGATTTCAATGGCCTGTTCCGTTACGCGGTAGAGAAAGCGGTGTTCACCGTCGATGCGTCTCGACCACCAGCCGGTCAGTTGATGCTTCAAGGGCTCGGGTTTGCCGATGCCTTCGTAGGGGCTGCGGCGAACGTCTTTGATGAGCTGGTTGATCCGGCGCAGCATTGAGCGGTCGGTGTCCTGCCAGTATAGGTAATCTTCCCATGCTTCGTCGGAAAAGATGAGCTTGCGCCTCATGCGTCGAGGTCAACGGTGCGGCTGACACCTTTGCCCTCGTCCAACTGGGCGATCGCACTCATAATGCGTTTGGCGTTCTTGGGGTTTTTGAGCAGGTAGGCGGTTTCCTCCAGGGCTTCGTAGTCCTGGAGCGACATCATCACGACGGCCTGATCCCGGTTGCGGGTGATGATGATCGGCGCATGATCCTCGCAGACTTTGTCCATGGTGGAGGCGAGATTTTCCCGCGCAGCGGTGTAGGAAATGGCGTTCATGGCTGGACGTTATGCTGTCCACATTCGGCGGGCAAGCGGGGAACTGTCGTGGCTGAGAGGGTGACACGCATCAGGCGACGTGCTTTTTGAAAACCTTGGCGAGCGCCTTGTCCGCGAGGGTGGCGATGCCGGCGGGGCCGATGAGTTTGATGATGGGATAGACGCGGCCGCGGCGGTCCACGCCGCCGGTGGCGGTGTCGCTCTCGGCGGCGGTGTCGAGGGCGCGCAGGGCGAGGAGGACGGCGTCCTCTTCGCGGAGTTTGACGAGCGGCTTTTTGCCCCAGGTGTTTTCGTAGTGCAGGACGCTGCGGACGGCGGGCGAGCCGCTGCCGGTGGCGGCGTAGTCGGCGGCCTCGAATTGCGCGCCCATGGCGTCGTAGAAATAGAGGCGCGCGGCAGCACCCTCGTGGTCGTAGGTGGCGAAGAGCGGGACGACGATGCCGATGCCCTGGAGCACCGCGCCGAGGTTGTCGCGCAGGAGTTTGGAGAGGGCGCGGACTTTGCCTTCGAGGCTCATCTCGGCGAGCTGGCTGCGGCGGTAAAACTGGAACGAATGCTCGAGCACGCGCGCCATTTCCCACGCGGTCGCGGGCACGCCGGCGATGGCCATGAGCGAGTGCTGGTCGATCTCGAGCACTTTGTCCGCGCGATCATAGACGAGGACGTTGCCCGCGGTCGCGCGGCGGTCGCCGGCGACGAGGACGCCGTCGGCGTATTTGAAGGCGAGGATGGTGGTGCCGTGCGTTTGGACGAGGGGAGATGGAAAATGGGAGATGGAAGATGGAAAAGTGGGAGCGGCCGGGTAGAGGCCGCGCGTTTTCAACAAGGAGGAAAAATCCTCCGGCGCGGCCACCGGTGCGCGCGCGTCCGGGGGCGCGGTCATTGGCCGGTGCGCTGGCGGTAGCGCTTGGATTGGTTGGGATCGACCCGGCGCATGCGCTGGAGCAAGTCCTTGGTGTCGGGCTTCTGCACGTCGGGCGTTTTGGGCCCGCCGCCGTCGCCGGGCTGCGGACCCCACGGAGCGGGACCGGTTGGTCGTTGCGTCCTGTCAGGCATGCGGGGAAGCTACGGACGCGCGGCAAAAAAGGCAAGACCGGCGGTGAGGCGCGCGATTTTTCCGCCAAAGGCCCGCGCGGCGCTTGCCAGTTTCGGGGTTAAGTGAGAACACTTTTTAATGAGTCGAATTTTTCCGCTGCTCGCCGTCCTCGGCGCTCTCGCTCCGGCGGTGCTGGCGGCGGACGCACCGCTGAACCAGGAGGTTCACGAATTGCGCCGCGACGTGCAGATGCAGGCCAAGAAGATCGAGGCGCTGAGCGAACAAATCCTGCGGCTGACCCAGCTCGTGGAGACGGCGAAAAGCGCACCGCTGCCGCTGCCACCTCCAGCGGCGACCACGGAAATCGTGAAACCTGCGCCTGCACCCGCCGCTCCATCCGCGCCTGCACCGGAGCCCGAGATTCCGAAAGCCGAGGCGGTGCCGCCGCCGGTCAAACACACCGTCGAGAAAGGCGAGACGTTGACCTCCATCGCAAAGCACTACAACATTCCCCTGCCCGACCTGCAAAAGCTGAACAAGATCACCAACGATCGCAAACTGCAGATCGGCCAAACGCTCATCGTCCCCGCCGGCAAAGCCCCCGAAACCAAAGTCCCCGAAGCCCCCGCAGAAAAAAAAGAGAACCCCTAATTATGGAAAATTCCCAACATTGGTTTTTGATGAAAAACGAGGACGGCACCGTGTTCGGCCCGATCAGTTTCGAGCAGCTCCGCCAGTGGTCCACCGACGCCCAGGTCTCGCCGCTCGACAAGGTTTCCACGGACGAACGGAACTGGATCAAAGCGCCGATGGTGCCGGAACTGCACATGGATTACCTCGTCGAAGTCAGTCCCGATCAATTCTACGGCCCGACGACGATCAGCGCCGTGCGGGAGTTTCTCCAAATGGGCGAGATCAATGCTGAGACGACGGTCACGAACTGCCGCGACGGCTCTAGCGCGCTGGTCAAAGACATCCCCGAGCTGCAAAGCTCACCCGATGACGAGGAGGCGCAGCAACCCGTGCGCACGAGCATCCGGGTGAATCTTCAGCAGCGCATTCGCGACCTCGAGGAGACGCTCATGGAAGAGCGCCGCGCGCGCGAGCAGGCCGAACATCTGGTGGAAAAGCTCGAGTCGAAGCTGGGGGAGATTACGCGGGCGGCATCGCTGTAGGGTGGTGCGGTAGAGCGCGGTTTCAGCAGACAACTGCCGTAGTTGGGAGAGGGAAAAGCAGCTTGGACTCCAGCCCACATCCGGCGCGCCTTGGGGGCTAAGAGGGTGTCGTCAAAGTCGGTGTGGTCGTTGGAATCTTACTCTTTGTCTTGCTCTTGCTCTCGTGCGCCTCGGGAGAGCAGGAGCAAGACAAAGAGGGAAGAGCGCACGCAGACGACTTTTTAGACGCCCGCTAAGGCGCGAGCAGCTTCTCTGCGGCCTCGTCGTTCAGGTTTCATGGTTGTTCACACGCTCTGATGATTGAATGATCTTTGAACCGACGTTCTTTCTTCTTCTTAAGGGTGCGAATAACTGCCGGGGATGGTGTTCCGCGATTTGGCAAGCGGGGTTCCACAGGAAACCTGGCATGGGTATAACCGGGCAACCGATGATCGGTGGCTGGGCGTAAAGAGGAGCGGAGACGGCTTATTCGGGGGAGTTGGAAGTTGTTGGAGAGTTATTGGAAGAATTGTCGGCGGTCGAGGCGGGCGGGGCGGCTTTCCAGAGTTCGAGTTCGAGGGCGTTGCGGGCGGCGGCGGTTTCCGCTTCCTTTTTGCTGCGGCCTTCGCCGCGACCGAGTTCAAGGCCTTCCCAGACGATCTTGGCGATGAAGGTTTTCTGATGCTCGGGGCCGCTCTGGTGGATGATCGGGTAGGTGGGGCTGACGGGGGAAATGGATTGCAGAACCTCTTGCAACCGGCCCTTGGGGTTGTTGTCGGAGGGGTCGATCTCGAGATCTTCGAGAAGTTCGCGGGCTTCGGTCAGGACGACGCGGCGGACGGTGACGAAGTCGCTGTCGAGATACATGGCGCCGATGAGCGCCTCGAAGGCGTCGGAGAGCGTGCTGGCGCGCTCCCGTCCGCCGTTGGCTTCTTCGCCGCGTCCCATCATGAGGTAGCGTCCGATGCCGAGGCGCTCGGCGAGGACGCGGAGACCGTCGCGGGAGACGATGCGGGCGCGGATTTTGGTGAGGTAGCCCTCGCTGAGGTTGGGAAACAGATCAAAGAAATACTCGGTGAAGATGAGCTGGAGGACGGCGTCGCCGAGGAATTCCAGGCGCTGGTTGTCGAAATGATGCCGCTGGGTTTCGTGTCCGAGGCTGGGATGAGTGAGCGCTTCCGCGAGCAGCAGGGCGTTGCGGAATTTGTATTTGAGGCGCTGTTCGAGTGGGTTCATGCGGGACGGGCGCGGACATTGTTCACACCGACTACCGGCTGGCAAATGCCAAGTCTCTGACGGGTGAAACGGCGCTCGCTCTAAGAAGTGACGACCGGCAAAGTCGTTCCAACAAGATGTCCGATGCTGCGACTTTCCAGAGCAAAAATCCTTGGCCGAAAGCGGTGACGATTATGGTCGTGATCGGCCTTGTCGGCGGCAGCGGTCTCCTCTTTGTGCGGATGCTGCGGGATCTGCCGGGCGCGGCTTTGGACAAGGGCACGGAGATGATCAGGACGCTGGGCGGGGAGGCGGCGAAAGTGGCGCGCGCTTTCAATGAGAAGACGGTGCGGGAGGAGTTCTTCAGCCACGCGGCGGAGCTGGCGGGGACGAGCCGCTTTCAGTTTGCGACGCTGAAGGAGGGGGAGATTTTCCAGCGCGAGGAATCGGGCAGCACGGCGTGGGGGCTGATCCCGCTGCCCAAGGTGGTCGTGGAGGC
Organism: Chthoniobacter sp.; assembly: GCA_043779205.1. Taxonomy (GTDB): domain Bacteria; phylum Verrucomicrobiota; class Verrucomicrobiia; order Chthoniobacterales; family Chthoniobacteraceae; genus Chthoniobacter. The sequence goes on from JAYWEP010000186.1 coordinate 7,538, forward strand.
GCGCGCGCCGGTGGAGTACAGCTATTACCTGGATTTCGCGGGCGTGTGGGAGTTTGCGCGGGCGGGTCCGGTGCTCACGGTTTTCACTCCGCCGATCGCCGCGAATCCGGCGGCGCTCGACGTTTCCGCGCTGCAATTCTACACGCTCGAAGGAAGCGTCTGGCGCAACGACGGCGCGGTGCGCGACCGGCTGAAAGACACGCTCAGCGGGGCGCTTCGCAAGCGGGCGGTGAAGAACGCGGGACTGGTCCGCGAGGTCGGACGGCAGCGGCTCGCGGAGTTTGTGGAGAAATGGCTCGCGGAGAAATTCAGCGACGGGCGCGACCTGCGGGTGAAGGTGGTTTTCCCCGACGAGCGCCCGCTTTCTCCGGCGGAAAAGAGCACCCTGTAACTCCGGGCGCGGCGAAAATGGGGTGACCGACGGGACTCGAACCCGCAACAACCAGAATCACAATCTGGGACTCTACCATTGAGCTACGGCCACCATTTTCGGGGTCGCACAGGATAGCCAACGAACGCGGATTGCCAACGGTATTTTGAGCCCATCTCCGGGGCCAGGCGGCATCATGGATAGCTTGGTGTGGATTCGCAGCATGGCGCAATCCCCGCCTTCTGCTTATTTGCGTGAAAATATGAGCCCGGCTTTCCGCCTCGGGATTCCTCCAAAACGATGAAAATGCGCCAACACCCCATGCCGTTCGCCTCCACCTGCGCACGCGCCTTTACGTTGATTGAGTTGCTCGTCGTCATCGCCATCATCGCCGTGCTCGCGGCGCTCTTGCTGCCCGTGCTGGGCCGGGTCAAGGAAGGTGCCTACCGCACCAAGTGCCTGAGCAATCTCCGGCAGGTGGGAACTTCGATCCTTTCCTACACGAACGACAACTCCTACCAATACCCTAACAATGCCGGCGGCAATTGGCCTTGGGATGTGAACAAGGTTTTCATCGACACGCTGGTGAGTAAGTACGGCGCGACCCGGAATATCTTTTACTGCCCGTCGCAGCCGAATCAAAATTCCGAGAAAACGTGGAATTTCACGACGGAATTCCGCGTCACTGGCTACACTTGGCTGATCACTGGCAGCCCGCAAGTGCCCGTGCAATACACGCAGAAAAGCTCCCTCGGTGACGAAGACCACCCGTCCACGCAGACGGAGCTGATCTGCGATGCGGTGCTTTCGGACAATGGCGACTACTCCAACGCCAAGGGGGGCAACGCCATCAACCGCAGCAACCACATGGATTTGGGGGGCAAACTGCCCACCGGTGCGAACATCCTTTTTAAGGACGGTCATGTGCAGTGGCGGGAGTTCTCGGAAATGCAATTGCCAAAAAATCAGCACTACTTCGGCACTCCGCGCTTCCAGTTTTAGCGACAAGCTTGGTTGGGGGGAAAGACCTGCGGCTCTCACGGGCGCAGGGCGGGTTCGCCGCCGGGGTGGCGGGATCGGGCGGCGGAGAAGGCGGGGCGTCGCAGACGCGGGCGAAGAATTCCGCGCTTTTGCCGTGAACAATGCGCGGAGTTCATCTGTCATGTGCGCGCAACCGCGCGTTCCCACCCAAACTTGTTTCTTCGCAACGCCGGATAGCGACCCCTTTATGCAAACCCAGAACTCCCCCGCCGCGCAGGAAGCGGACGTCATCGCCATCGATCAACTCCGCGAACTGAACGGACGCATCGCCGCGGAACTCAGCAAGGTCATTGTCGGCCAGCACGCGGTCATTGAGCTGCTGCTGACGTGCATTTTCGCGCGCGGTCATGCGCTGCTGATGGGCGTGCCGGGCCTGGCGAAAACGCTGCTCGTGCATTCGCTCGCGGATTTGATGTCGCTGAATTTCAACCGCGTGCAGTTCACGCCCGACCTGATGCCGAGCGACATCACGGGCACGGAGATTTTGCAGGAAACCGACACGCCCGGCCGGCGGGCGTTCGAGTTTGTGAAAGGGCCGATTTTCGCGAACATCGTGCTCGCCGACGAAATCAACCGCACCCCGCCGAAGACTCAGGCCGCGCTGCTCCAGGCGATGCAGGAGCAGAAGGTCAACGCCGGCAAACACAGCTTCATTCTCGAGAAGCCGTTCTTCGTCCTCGCGACGCAAAACCCGATCGAGCAGGAGGGCACCTATCCGCTGCCCGAAGCGCAGCTCGACCGCTTCATGTTTCTCATCAATGTCGGCTACCCGAGCGCGGCGGAGGAGCTGCAAATCGCGAAGACCACGACCGGCGGTGCGCCGCCGGTGCTCGACAAAATTTTGCACGCGCCGGACATCCTGCGCTTTCAAGATGTGGTGCGCCGCGTGCCGGTGCCGGATCATGTCTATGATTTCATCGTGAAGCTCGTGCGCAAATGCCGCCCGGCGGGCGAGGAGTCGCCGGAGTGGATCAAAAAGTGGGTGATGTGGGGCCCCGGTCCGCGCGCGGTGCAGTATCTCGTGCTCGGGGCGAAAGCGCGCGCCGTCCTGCAAGGCAGCTACATCGTGCGGCTCGAAGACGTGCTCGCCGTCGCCGAGCCGGTGCTGGCGCACCGCATCCTCGTGAACTTCCACGCCGAGAGCGAGGGCGTGGGGAGCGTGGAGATCATCAAGCGGATGATTAAGGAAACGGTGGAATAGCGATGCGCGCGAATCGCAAGCGTGGCGCGGACGCCCTCGTCCGCGGTCGTCCGGCGAGCGCCCCGCTCGCCGAACTTCGCCGGACGAGGCGTCCGGCGGACTACGCGGACGAGGGCGTCCGCGCCACGCGGCTGCGCCGCTCCGCGTTCGGATTCCCATCGGGTGCAGTCTGAATTTTCCGCATGGCCGACCACCACACCGACTTCCTCGACCAAGGCGCCATCGCGCGCCTCTCGCGGCTGATGCTCAATGTGCGGCACCCGATGCTCGGCAGTGTCACCGGCCAGCATCGCTCGGCCACGCGCGGGGCTTCGGTCGAGTTTGCGGAGTACCGAAAGTACGCGCCGGGCGACGACATCAAGCACCTCGACTGGCGCGTCTTTGGCCGCACGGACAAGTTTTTCATCCGCGAATTCGAGGCCGATACGAACCTGCGCTGCTACCTCGTCGTGGACACCTCGGCGTCGATGAAATTCACGAGCACGCCCGAGGGCGGCACGCGCTTCGACTACGCCCGCCGGCTCGCCGGGACGCTCGCGCATCTGCTCGTCCATCAGGGCGATGCCGTGGGGCTGACGTGCTTCGCCGACAAGGCGCACGACCTCCCTCCCCGCCGCACGCCCACGCATCTGCGCCAGCTCTACAAGATGCTCGCGAGCACGCAGCCCGCGGGCGAATCGAACATCGTGCAGACGCTGCACGACTTCGCGGAGCGCATCCGTTCGCGCGCGCTCGTCGTCATCGTCAGCGATCTTTTCACCGAAGTCGCGCCGCTGCTCGACGCCATCAAGCATCTGCACTTTTACAAGCACGACGTCGCCGTTTTCCATCTTCTCGACCGCCAGGAATACGACTTCGATTTCACCCGCCCCGTCCGTTTCGTCGATCTTGAAAGCGGCGCCGATCTCATCACCGATCCGTCGGTCGTGCGCGAGGCGTATGGCGAGGCGCTGCGCGACTACCTCGACGCGCTCCGGCACGGCTGCCAGCAGTTCCGGGTGGACTACCATCTCACCTATCTCGATCAGCCGTTCGAGGGCGTGCTGACGAACTTCATGCTCCAGCGCGTGCGAGCTTCCAGAAAGGGCGGACGATGAGCGTAGAAAGGCGGGGAGAACGTCCAACGTCCAACGTCCAACGTTCAACATCGAAGTCAGAGTTGAACGTTTGCAGCTCTTCCGAGCGTTCGACGTTGGACGTTGAAAGTTGGAGGTTGAAAGTTCTCCCCACAAACCCGCCGCCCGCTCACCCGGCCTCTTAAAATGGCCTACATGCAACCATGGATGCTCTGGGCGCTGCCGGCGGTTTTGCTGCCGCTGATCATCCATCTGCTCAACCGGCTGCGCTACAAGACGGTGCATTGGGCGGCAATGATTTTTCTGCTGAAAGCAAATCGCGCCGCCACGCGCCGGGCGAAAATCCGCCAATACCTGCTGCTCGCCGCGCGGATGCTGGTCATCCTTTTCCTCATCTGGGCGATGGCGCGGCCGCTCACCGGCGGCTGGATCGGCGCGGCGGCGGGCGGTGTGCCGGAGACCGTGCTCATCCTGCTCGACCGCTCGGCGAGCATGGAGGCGCACGGCGGCGAGCAGCCGGAAAGCAAGCGCGCCCACGCCCTCGGCCTCCTCGCGCAGGCGGCGAAGCAGAGCGCGGGCAGCCATTTCATTCTGCTGGAAAATGTGCTGCGCCAGCCGCTCGAAATCGCCGATGCCTCGGGCCTCGCGACGATGCAGATGGCCGAGCCGACCGACACCGCCGCCGATCTCCCGGCGATGCTCCGCACGGCGCTCGATTACCTCGTGAAAAACAAACCCGGCAGCGCCGAGCTGTGGATCGCGAGCGATTTGCAGGCGAGCAACTGGCGGCCCGACAGCGCCGAGTGGCAGGACATCGCCGCGCGTTTCGCCGGGCTGCCGCAATCCGTCCGCGTGCGCATCCTCGATCTCTCCGCGCCGCCGGGACGCAATGTTTCCGTCGCCGCGAAAGCCGCCGAGCTGCGCGTGCGCGACGCGAAGACCGGCAGGGCGCAGCTCAGTCTCGGACTTGAGTTGAAAGTGGAAGGCGAGCGCAAGGGCACGCTGCCGCTGCTCGTCACGCGCGACGGCGCGAAGAGTCAGAGCGACCTCACGCTGAGCGCCGCGGTGCAGCGGCAGAATCTGAAATTCGACCTCGCGAAAACCGAACCCGGCTGGGGCAAAGTCGAGCTGCCTGCCGACGACAACCTCGCGGACAACACCGCGTATTTCGCCTACGCGCCACCGCTGCCGCTGCGCACGGTGATCGTCGGCGAAGGCGCTTCGGTACAGCGTTTCCGGTTCGCCGCCGCGCCGGACAAGACGCGCACCGACCGCACCGCCGACCTGCTTTTGCCCGCGCGGGCGGAGAGCATTGCGTGGAAGGAAACGGCGCTCATCATTTGGTCCGCGCCCGCGCCGGGCGAGGCGGTGGCGAAGGCGCTGCAAACGTGGATCGAAAGCGGCGGCGTGCTGCTGTGCCTGCCGCCCGGCGGCGAAGGCGGAGCCGGGCCGCTCGGCGTGACGTGGGGCAGTGTCGAGAATGCGCCGAAAGACGCGCCATTCCGCGTGGCCGCCTGGGACGAGCTCGACGGCCCGCTCGCCCGCACCGACAGCGGCACCCCGCTCCCGCTCGCGCGGCTCGAAATCGCGCGCCGCCAGCTTCCGGCGACGACCGACGCCACGCACATCGCGGGCACGTTTGCCGATGGCCGTCCGTTCCTCGTCAGTCGCAAGGTCGGCGCGGGCCAGGTCTTCGCCTGCGCCACGCTGCCCGAGCCGGAATGGAGCAGTCTCGGCGACGGCTTCGTCCTGCTGCCCATGGTCCAGCGGCTCCTCGCGCTTGGTGGCCAGCGGCTCGCGCCGCCGAGCATGGCGGTCGCGGGCGAATGGCATCCCGCCGATGCGCAGGAAACGTGGAGCGCCGTCGAGACCGACAAACGCCGCGACTGGCGCTGGCACGCGGGCGTCTATCAAAGCGGTGCAAATCGCGTGGCGCTGAATCGCCCGGATGCGGAAGACGCGCCCGAGATCGTCGAGCGCACGCGGCTTCCCGAGCTGCTGCGCGGCGTGAAGCTCACGGTCATGGCCGGTGCGATGGAGTTGAAAGCCGACCGTCTGCAAAGCGAAATCTGGCCGGCGATGATCGTGCTCACGATGCTCTTCATGTGCGCGGAAATGGCGCTCGCTACCAGCAAGGCGATGCTCCCGCAAAAGCCGCCGGTGCGGAGTGCGCCGCGTGCTCCGGTGAAACCACAGTCCGCGGAGGTCGCCGTATGAACGAAATCTGGCAGATCAATACGGCTCCGTGGGTGGTCGCGGTGGCGGCGGCGTTCGTGCTGGCGTCGGCGTGGTTTTTTGTGCGGAGCGTGCGGCGGGAGGGGCACGGTGGGTGGCTGACGGCGCTGCATGTGCTGCGTTTTCTCGTCGCGATGCTCATCGCTTTTACGCTGCTCCGGCCGGAGCGGGTGGTGGTGAAAAAGCGGACGGAACAGCCGCGCGTGGTGGTGCTCTACGACGCCTCGGGAAGTATGGAAACGAAGGACGTGCTGACTGGCGAAAAGCAGACCGTCTCGCGCGCGGAGTGGGTGAAGCAGCAGCTCGACGCGAAGTTTTTTGCGCCGCTGGAAAAGCAATACCAGGTGACCATCGAGCCCTTTGCGCAGCCGCCCGCGGACGAAGCGAAAGCCGATGTGGAAACCGAAATAGGCACCGACTTGAACGCGCCGCTGGAGCGCGTGCTCAAGCAGCACAGCGACCTGCGCGCGGTGCTGCTGCTCTCGGACGGCGACGCCAATCTCGGCAAGTCGCCGATCACCGCCGCGACCGCGCTGGCGCAGCGGGAGGTGCCGGTCTTCGCGGTCGGCGTGGGCAGCGAGACGTATCTGCCGGATGTCGAAATGCAGTCGGTGCTCGCGCCGACTTACGGGCTCGTGAACGAGCGCGTGAGCGTCATGTTCACCGTGCAAAACCATCTGCCGCGCGAGGTGAAGACGACCGTGACCGTGCAAGGGCCGGGCGATGCGAAAGGCTCGAAAACCGTGACGCTGCCGCCGATGGGGCAAGTCCAGGACATGCTCGTTTTCACGCCGCAGGCGGAGGGCGAGGGCGACTTCACGGTGCGCGTGCCGGTCGAGCGCGAGGAGGTTTTTTCCGCCAATAACGAGCGCAGCTTCCACCTCGCGGTGCGGAAGGAAACGCTGAAAGTTTTGGTCGTCGATTCGCAGCCGCGCTGGGAATTCCGCTACCTGCGCAATGCGCTCATGCGCGACCCCGGCGTGGCGATGAACTCAGTGCTCTATCACCCCGCGATCGGCCCCGGTGAAGGCGCGGGCTACCTCAAGGAATTCCCGGCGAAGCGCGAGGATTTGCAAAGTTACGATGTCGTTTTCCTCGGCGATGTCGGTGTGGGCGGGGGGATGCTCACGCCGGAAAATGCGACGATGCTCCGTGGGCTCGTCGAGCAGCAGGCGAGCGGGGTCGTCTTTCTGCCCGGCGCGCTGGGGCGGCAGAAATCGCTCGCGGATTCCGCGCTCGGCGACCTCGTGCCGGTGGAGACGGATTACGTGAAAGGCACCGGTTTCGCGAGCGGCGCGGAAGCCCGGCTGGAGCTGACTTTTCGCGGACGCGACCACTGGCTCACAATGCTCGCGACCGACCCCGCGACGAACCAGGCAGTGTGGCGCGGGCTGCCGGGATTTTATTGGTATGCGCCGGTGGTGAAGGCGAAGCCGGGCGCGGAAGTGCTCGCCGTCCACGAGGCCGCGCGGAATGCGAGCGGACGCATCCCGCTGCTCGTCACGCGCAGCGCGGGCAATGGCAAGGTGCTCTACATGGGCACCGATTCTGCGTGGCGCTGGCGGAAGGGCGTGGAGGACACGTATCACTACCGCTTCTGGGGGCAGGTGGTGCGGTGGATGGCGCATCAGCGGCACCTCTCGCAGGACGAAGGCGTGCGCTTTTTCTACACGCCGGAGACGCCGAAGCGCGGCGACAAAGTGCGGCTCAATGCGACGGTGCTCGACAAGCTCGGCATCCCGATCAGCGAGGGCAAAGTGACGGTGACGCTGACCGCGCCGAGCGGCACGAGTGAGACGGTCGAGCTGGCGGCGGAGAACGCGGAGTGGGGCGTGCATTCGGGCATGTTCGTGCCGCGCGAGGGCGGGAAATACGACGTGGAGGTGAAGTGCGAAAGCGCCGGGCGGCATTTGAAAACGCAGCTCACGACGACGGTGCCGACTTTGGAAAAAACGGGTCTGCCCGCAAAGCTGGACGTGATGCGGGAAATCGCCGCGCTGACCGCGGGCAAGTATGGCGGGCCCGGCGACCTCGCGCAGATGGTCAGCGGGCTGAGCCTGCTGCCGGAGCGCAAGCCGGAGGAGCAGCGGTTCCGGCTGTGGTGCGATCCGCGGTGGTGCGCGGCGCTGCTCGGGCTGCTGACGCTTTACTGGGTCGGGCGGAAGATGGGAGGGCTGACGTGACGCGTGGCGCGGACGCCCTCGTCCGCGGCTGTCCGGCGAACGCCCCGTTCGCCGAACGACGGACGAGGGCGTCCGTCGGACCATCGCGGACGGGGCGTCCGCGCCACGCTGCAAATGAAACATTTCCCCCGTTCGTTTCCCGCATAAACTCCCCACCGCCATGAACTCGATCACCTTGCCCGATTCGTTGGTCGCGCAGCTTCGCGCTTTTGAAGGCCGTCTGCGAAAAATGGAAACGCTCGCCGCATTCGCGGGCGGGCTCGTCGGACTCCTGACCACCTTTGTCCTGCTCTTCGTCTTCGACCGTTTCGTCGATACGCCGCGCGTCGCGCGCGTGATTCTCACGCTGAGCGGCGGCGCGCTTGCTGCATGGTTTGCGCAGGCGTGGGCGGCGCACTGGCTGTGGAACCGGCGCGGCCCGGCGCAGCTCGCGAAGCTGCTCCAGCGGCATTTCAAAACGCTCGGCGACCGGCTCCAGGGCGTGATCGAGCTGACGGAAACGAACGATCTCCCGGCCAACATTTCGCCCGCGCTGATGCGCGCGGCCATCCGGCAGGTCGCGGAGGAATCGGACCGTTTTGATTTCGGGAACGCCGTGCCGGTGCGCCCTGCGCGGCGTTGGGCGCTGGCGGCTGTCGGGCTCGTGGCGCTGACCGCCGCGCCGTTCGTCCTGGTGCCCAAGGCCGCGACGAATGCCCTCGCGCGCTGGATGCGGCCGTGGGCCAGCATCGACCGCTACACCTTTGCCAGCCTTGAAGCGCTGCCCGATGAGCTTTTCGTGGCGCACGGCGAGGCCTTTGAAATCGCCTGCGGGCTGAAAGAGGATTCCGCGTGGCGGCCCGCAGCGGCGACGGCGCGGCTGAATCGCTCCGAAACCCAGGAGGCGAAGATCGAAGACGGGCGCGCGCTTTTCCACCTCGCCGGACAGACGCAAAACGGCACGCTCGCGCTGCGGGTCGGCGATGCCACGCGCGAGATCGCCATCCGCCCGCTGCATCGCCCCGAAATGAAGGATCTCGCCGCGCGCGTGGAGCTGCCGGCCTACCTCGGCTATCCCGCGGCGACGGTGCCGATCCAGGGCGGCAGCGCGGAATTTCTGGAGGGAAGCAGCGTGCGTTTCGCGGGGAAGACGAGCCGCGCACTGCAAACGGCGACGATGAAAAACGGCGAGACCGAACCGGCGGCCGAAGTGCAGGGCGAAACCTTCCTGACGCCCGCGAAGCCTGTGGCTGACTTGATCGGCGAGGCGGTCTTCCGCTGGGCGGACACCCACGGGCTCACGCCCACGCAGCCGTACACGCTGCGCGTGAGCACGACGAAGGACGCCGAGCCGCGCGTCGAGTTGCAGGGCATCGAGCAGGAGATGGCGATTCTGCCGGATGAGGTGCTGAAGCTGAATTTCGTGTCGAGCGACGACTACGGTTTGAAAGCCGCGTGGGTCGGCTGGACGGTGCGGGCGATGGGCGCGAAGAAGGACGAGATCGGCAAAGGCGAGGCGGCGCGCACGGACGGGGCGCAGGCAAAAAGGGAACTCACGGGTGCGGCGGAGTTCACGCCCGCGTTTTACAAAATCCCGGAGGACAGCGTGGTCGAGCTGGCGGCGTATGCGCTGGATTATCTGCCGGAGCGCAAGCCGGTCGAATCGTGGAAGCACACCGTCTATGTGCTCAGCCCGGCGAAGCACGCGGAAAAGATCCGCGAGCGCATGGAGCAGGTGCTGAAGCAGCTCGACGAGCGCATCCGCGACGAGGAGCGGCAGATGGAGGAGACGAAGGCGATCGCCGAGCAGAAGGCGGATTTGCCCACGGAAAAAGCGGGCGAAGAGACGAAGCGCGTGGAGGCCAGCGAGCGGGCGAACGAGGCCGCGCTGCAAAAAATGACCGAGGAAATGGCCGTGGTGATGAAGGACGCGCTGCGCAACAAGGACATTCCCGCGGGCACGCTGGCCGACTGGCAGCAGCTCAAGGACGGGCTGGAGCAGAAGGCCAATCCGCCGATGCAGCAGGCTGCGGAATCGCTCCAGCAGGGCGCGCAGAAACCGGCGGAGCGCAGCGAAGATCTCGCGCAGGCGCAGAAGCAGCAGGAGGTCGCGCTCGACGCCATGCGGGCGGCGGCGAAGAAGATGAACACGGCGAACGAGAATCTTTACGCGCGCAATTTCTACAACCGGATGCGGGCGGCGGCGGCGGCGGAATACAAAATCTCGGACGGGCTGAAAGGGCTGGCGAAGGACACCGTGGGGCTGAAGCCGGAGGAAATCGCCGAGGGGAAGAAGAAGGATTTCGCGCAGGTCGCGGGCAGCCAGGACACGACGACAAAGGACGTGGACAGCATCGCCAACGACATGTCGGCGTTTGTGAAGCGGGTGCCGAATGAGAAATACGAGGCGGTGCAGAAGGACATGCAGGAAAAGAAAGTCGTGCCGGAGTTGAACGAGCTGGCCGGTTTCGTCCGCGCGAATCTCGGGCTGAAATCCGTGGGCCGGGCGAAGGTCTGGGGCGCGCAGCTCGACGAGTGGGCGACGGCGCTCCAGAGCGAGTGCAAAAGCCAGGGCGGCGGTGAGGGGGAGATGGATCCCGACATGATGGAACTCATCGTGGCGATGGTTCGCGCGGCGATGGTGCAGGACAACATCCGCGAGCAGACGGAGATGCTGGAGGGCAAAAAGGACGCGAACCCGGCGCATGCCGACGACGCGAAAAAACTGGCGTCGCAGGAAAGCGATTTGAGCGATGTGGTGGGCAAGCTGCGCGAGAAGACGAAGTTCGACGACGTGAAGCCGCTGCTCGAAAAGGTCGAGTTTATGATGGATGAAACGGCGGGCAACCTGCGCACGCCGAAGACGGACAACGAGGTGGTGAACATCGAGGCGGCGGTCATTGAGCTGCTCGTGCCGCCGGACAAGAAGGGCGGCAAGTCGGAGTCGCAGTCGAAGATGCAGCAGATGATGCAGAAAATGATGGCGCAGGTGACGAAGGCGAAGAAGGCCGGCGGCAACAATGCGAAGGCGTCCAGCGCCTTTGCCGGGGCGGAGACGAGCGGCGCGGCGGTCCAGGGCAATGGTAAAGCACGGCAGGTGGAAAAGGCCGGCGGTGCGAGCAATGCGGGCGAGTGGCCGGAGGAGTTTCGCGACCAGTTGCAGTCGTATTTTCAGCAGGTCGAGACGGGGAAGTGAGAGAAATGTCGGATGACGAATGACGAAAGAAATCCGAAGCCAGAATGGCACTGCGGTCGGTCGCGAAGGGTTCCCGCGCGGCTTTGACCTTTGGGCTTCGTCATTCCCTCGTCATTCGTCATTCGTCATTCGTCATTTTCTCCTTGGTTCTTGCGCTGTCCTTTTGACCGCCACCCTCCGCGCGCAGCTCGCGCTGCCTCCGGACACGAATCTTTTTGGCGATGACATCGTGCGGAAGATCGACGCTGGCGGTCGGTTCGCGGGTGGCGAGGAGGTGGGAATCGCGAAGCCGAAGGCGAAGGTTCCCGGCTTCGATCACGCGCTCGTTTTCCACGATGGACGGCAGCTCCGCGGCGAGCTCGTGGAGCTGACGAAAAGCGAGGTCGTGTGGGGGCGGCCCGATGCGAGCGAGCCGCTGCGTTTCGCGCGGGACGGGGTGCTGCGGATGGTGCTCGCGCCGGGCGTGGAGAAGGACAATTCCGCGAGGCGGCGGATGGTCATGGCCGACGTCGAGGTCTATGTCTGCGCGATGGTTCGGGACGTGGCCGGCGGCTTGGGCGCGATCATCGGGGAAGCGGTGGCGCAGAGTGTGACCGTGGATTTTGGGCGTGCTGTGCGCATCCCGCACATCGTTCAAACGATGACGCTGCAAATGGCGGAAACGATGAAAGAGATGGGCATGGGAAAGAACGCGGGCGTGTCCGAGGACGCGGAGAAAAAGGCAGAGTCCGCGACCGCGACGCTGAAGCTGCCGGGCGGTGACTGGCTCTTCGGCGGAGTGACGAGCGCGGATGGCGAAACCTTTGCGCTCAAGCTGGCGGACGGGACGGTGCTGGCGATTCCGCGCGGGCCGGTCGAGTGGCTGCACTTTGGCGCGCAGCCCGCGCCGGCCTTTGGCTTCGCGGGTGGCGCGCTCGATCTGGAAAGCTGGCCGGTGCGGACGGCGGGCACTCGGATGGAAGTCGCGGGCGGCACGCTGACGCTGCGCGATGGCTGGCTGCTGGGCCGCGCGCTGACGCCGCCGAAGCGTTTCGAGGTGGCCTTTGAGGTGCCCGAGGACAGCGAAGCGGGGCTGCGCCTGTGGATTCAGCCGTTCGGCCCGCAGCCCAACAGTTATGGCACCGGCACGGTCGAGCTGGTGTTTGGCAAAAAGGAAATCTCGCACTGCATTTACATCTGCAAGTTTGAGCGCAAGAAGACGCCGCTGCCGAAGGAGGCCGCGGGTCAGAAAGGGCCGGCCGGTTATCGCGTGCTCTACGATGGCATCGGCAGGCACCTCGCGGTGCTGCGCAATGGCGCGCTGCTCGGCGATTGGAAATTTGACGAGGACGATGGCAAGGACGCGATCAACGAGGACGGGGATTTCACGATCAACGGCGTGTGCTTCGACTCGGAAGAGCACGGCTCGCGGCCCGGCCTGAAATTCAACCGGCTGCGGGTGCAGCCGTGGGATGGCGCGCTGCCGGTGGCCGGCGCGGAAGAGCCTGACGGGGACCGCCTGAGCGCGGGCCGTGAACCGCCGGTGAGCGGACGGCTGGAGTCGATCGGGGAGAAGGAGCTGCTCTTTTCCGGCGAGGTAAAACCGCGCACCGAGGGCACCTTCATTCAACTGCACAAATCCGCGCCATCGCTCGCGGAGGCTGATGCCCTGCTGGTCTTCGGGCCGCAGGGCGAGGTGAGTGTGGCGGGTTTGGAAATCCGCGACGGGCGGGCGCGCGGGCGGACGGGCTTTACCGAGGCGCTGGATTTTCCCGCGGCGGCGCTCCAGACCGTGGTCTTTCCCGGCCGGCAGATGGGCGCGGAAAGGCTGGCGGATGCGCTCGTTTTCAAAAACGGCGACGAGCTGCGCGGCACGCTGCTCGCGGCGGCGGCGGGTGGCGCGGTGCGCTGGAAAATGGCGGGCGGGCAGGAGCTTGAGTTTCAGTCCGCGCGGCTGGCCGGAGTGCGTTTCGCGGCGGGTGGCGAGGCGGGGAAGAATGAGGAGCCGGCGATGGTGGAGCTGCGCAACGGCGACCGGCTGCGCGGGAAATTTGTGGGGCTGGATGACCGGCAGCTTCAGTTTCAACACGCGCTGCTCGGCACGCTGGCGATCGCGCGCGAAAATTTGTGGAGCCTTTATCCGAACCCGCGGTTCGCGGTCTGCGACGGTGGTCGGGACGCCGCGGCGTGGCAGACACCGCGGGTCAGAAAGGACGACGACGACTTGCCGGAGACGACGGCGACAGCGTGGACGGTGCTCGATGGCAGCTACATTTTGCGCGGCCAGCGCAGCAGTTCGGGCGGGCAGGAGTCGCCGTCGCTGAACGTGCCGATGGCGGAAATCCCGGAGCGGTTTGAACTCCGTGTCGAGGCCACGGACGTGAACGAAACCCTGCCGAATTTCGGGATCATGCTGGGCACGCGGAATGGCCAGGGAGCGGTCAATGCGACGTTCAGTTATTTCCAACTCTACATCTACATCAACAATCCCAAGGCGCGCGGGCGGCAGAACTCGAAGAACATTTCGCTGCGCGAAAAAATCCCCGACGCCAGTTCGCGGCAGGCGCTGCGGGTCTTCGTGGACCGGAAGGTGGGGACGGCGGATTTCTATCTCAATGGCGCGCTCGTCGCGCGCACCGGGCAGCAGGCGAATGAGCGGCTGCCGGGGCTGGGCGAAGTGGTGAACATCACGGCGAATCCGAACCAGGTGGAGTCGGCGATGATTCTATCGAACCTCTGGGTCGGCCCGTGGAATGGCGAGCTGCCGCGGCCCGGCGAGGGCGTGGCCGCGGCGACGGCGCTGGCCAATGGCGATCTCGCGCCGAACGCACCCGCTAAAGTGCAGGACGGAAAGTTTGTTGTGGAAAGCGAAGCCGGGCCGCTGGAACTGCCGCTGGAGAAAGTGCAGGCGGTCGAGTTTGGCGGGGTGATGGCGCCGCAGCAGGCGGCGGCGCGCGTCCGGCTGGCTGATGGCGGCGCGGTGCATGTGGACGGCTTTCGCTGGGACGGAAAAAATCTCGCGGCGCACAGCGCGACGCTCGGCGATCTGCGGCTCTCCGCGGGCGCGGTGAGCGAGCTGATTTTCGATCCCGCGCCGGTGCGCCCGCCGCGCCTGCCGGCGGCGAAAAAGCTCGCGCAGAAAGACCAAGCGGACGCTGCTCCGCAGGCGGTGACTGACCAATGAAAAGCCCCTTGAAAACGATCCTTGCCGGCCTCATCGGCCTCGCTGCCTGCCACGCCCTGCCGCTCTGCGCGCAGGATTTGAATGTCTATCGCGGGACGCAGGTGCCGCCGGAGGTCGAGCGGATTTACGAGCGCGGCTTGCAATTCCTCGTCACGGCGCAGACGGCGGAGGGCACTTTTCCCGGCAACTATGGCAATGAGCCCGCGACGGCGGCGCTGGCGATGCTCGCGATGTTTGCGCACGGCGACGACCCGAACCACGGGCCGTATGCGAAGTCGATCAAGCGCAGTCTCGAGCACTTGCTGAAAAGCGCGGACGCGAAGACCGGCTACATCGGCAACTCGATGTACAACCACGGCTTTTCCACGCTCGCGCTCGCGGAGGCGTACGGCGCGGTGCAGGACGAGCGGATCGCGCCGGCGCTGAAAAAGGCGATCGACCTCATCCTGACGTCGCAGGAAAAGAACCGCTTCAAGGCCTGGCGCTATTCGCCGGACGCGCAGGATGCGGACTCGACGGTGAGCGGCGCGTGCTTTGTGGCGCTCATCGCGGCGCGCAATGCGGGGCTGCGCGTGCCGGACAATGCGGTCGAGGGTGCGCTCAAATTTTTCACCGACTGCCAGTCGCCGACGGGCGGCGGCATCGGCTACACGCCGGGCTCGGGCGCGCAGGGCGGCGCGACCACGGCCATCGGCACGGCGGCCTACGCGTATGCGCGGAAGAAGGATCAGCCGACTTTCACGAAGGCTTTCAAATCGCTGCGGGACGGCGACGAGCAGAGCGGCGGGAACTACCCGTTTTACTACGAGTACTATGCGGCGCAGGCGTTCTTTCAGAGCGATGTGAAGGTCTGGGAAAAATGGAACGAGAAGCGCGTGAAAGATCTCGCGGCGGCGCAGAGCGATGATGGGAGCTGGGACGGCGGGCTGGGCAGTGGCATTTCGACGGGGCTCGGGCTGCTCTCGATCGCGCTGAATTACCGCTACCTGCCGATCTACGAACGGTGATGAAAACGCGCGCGCCCATTTTCGCCGCCGCGCTGCTCGCGCTCGCGCCGTGCGAGGCGGCGGCGCAGGGCAACCAGCTCCCCGAGGCTGTTTTCAGCGTCCGTGGGGTGGTGGTGGTGGACGGTGCCAATGGCGAAGATGAAAAGGCTGGCGCGGAGAAGGCGCAGGTTTTGGAGTTTGCCGACGGCAGCCGTCTGCACGGCACGCTCGGAGGGCTTGACGGGGTGAAAAGGGAGATCGTCTGGCGCGGGGTGGATGCTTCCGCGCCGCTCACGTTTCCGCTCGCGCAGGTCAGCCATTTTGAATTTTCGGCGGCGGCGAAACCCGCGGCGAAAGTCCACGCCACGGTGAAGCTCACCGGCGGCGACTGGCTGGCCGCGGAGGTGACCGGGCTGCGCGACGGACGGCTCCAGCTCCGGCTCGGCGACGGCACCGCGCTGGCCGTGGAGCGCGCGCATCTCGACTGGATTTATTTTTCAAAAAACGCCGCGCCCGAATGCTACGACGGCCCGCAAAACCTGTCGGGCTGGGTCTCCAGCGGCGGCTGGAGCTACCGCGAGGGCGCGCTGCGCGCGGCGCAGCCGTCGGCAATCGGGCGGATGTTCGAGGTGCTGCCGGATCAGGTCGAGTATCGGTTTGAGTTCGACCAGGGCGCGGGGACGACGCGCGCTTTTGCGGTGCTGCTGCACGGCGCGAGTGCGGCGGCGCGCGGCCTGACCGCGGGGATGGTGCGGCTGATGGTCAATGACACGGACTTCCAGCTCTGGTCGCAGCGTGAAGACAATGTGAAGCAGGAGAAGGTCGATCTTTCCAAAGTCCTGCCGGAGCCGAAGAAGGTGGCGGATGGCTCCGCGCCGGCTCCGCGCAAGCCGATGCGCTGGCGCATTTTCGAGGATCGTCCGTCGGGCCGGATGGTCGTTTTCATCGACGGGCGCAAGGTCGGGGACTGGAATCTGGGCAAGGGGAAGGCGGGGGAAAATCGCGGGAGCTTCAGTTTTCAGCCGATGGCGTGGAGCAGCAACACCGAGCAATCGCTGGCGAAAATCCGGGTGACGCCGTGGGACGGATTCGTGCCGGTGGACGACGCGCTCGACGAGGTGCGAGCCAAGACGGATCAGGTGGTGCTGGTGGGCGGCGACACGGAGAATGGCCGGATCGAGAGCGTGACGGGCGAAAAGGTGAAGCTGGGCGCGGCGCTGCTCGCGCGGGAGAAAATCGCGCTGCTGCGTTTCGCGCGGCCTGCGGCGGTGCCGGACGAAGACCCGGCGGTGGCGCGGGTGCGGCTGGCGCAGGGCGGGGAGTTCGACGTGGCGGCGATCGGTTTTCAGGACGGAAAGCTGCGGGCGCGGACGAATTTCGGCGGCGAGGTGGCGCTCTCCGCGGCGGCGGTGCGCGGAGTCGAGTTTGCGCATCTCACGCCGGTCGCGGGGAAGCCGCTGGACGTGCTCGTTTTTAAAAATGGCGACCAGCTCCGCGGCCTGCTGGAATCCGCGGCGAACGGCCAGAAACTGCGCTGGCGGACGGCGCCTGCGACGCCTCCGGTGGAGATGGAGACGGCGCGGATGGCCGGCGTGCTCATCGCGCCGCGCGGGGAGCGGCCCGCGGCGAAGGCGGGCGTGCTGGCACGCTGCCGGAATGGCGATTTCGTGGCCGGGGATTTTGTGGCGCTCGACAAGGAGCGGCTCACGCTGGAGAGCGGCGCGGCGGGCCGCCTCACGATCCCGCGCGAAGGCGTGCGGGCGCTGTATTTTGCCAATGACGGAAAGCTGCCGGTTCTGGACGGCGCGTCCGAGCACGAGGTCTGGGAGGCCGGGATGGATTTCAATCGCGGGAATGTGGAGCAGCGGAAAAAGAAGGCCGCGGAGGGCAGGGCGACGCCGGGCCTGTGGTCGTATTTCGACGGCATGTTTTCCGTGAAGCGCACCGTCGCGAACAAGGCCGGCGTCTATAACAACGGCAGCTTCAATCTCGGCCGCATCGTCGAGAGCCTGCCCGCGCGCGTGGAGTTTGGCTTCGATGCGATCGGGAAAAAGAATCAGGTTTTTTTCTCCGCCTACCTTTTTTCCGAGCCGGACAACACCGGCTACATGATGCAGTTCCACCAGGCGGGCATGTTCATCTACGACACGGGCAGCCAGCAGCGCGGGCGGGCCATGGTGCAGCAGCAGCAGGTTCAGTTTGGCGAAAAGGTGAAGG
This sequence comes from Chthoniobacter sp., assembly GCA_043779205.1. Lineage (GTDB taxonomy): Bacteria > Verrucomicrobiota > Verrucomicrobiia > Chthoniobacterales > Chthoniobacteraceae > Chthoniobacter. The sequence goes on from JAYWEP010000186.1 coordinate 25,185, forward strand.
CCGAGGCGCCGCAGCACCGCATCCGCGTGCTCGCCGACCGGCCCTCCGGCCGGATGACGATCCTCGTGGATGAGGTGGTGGTGGGCAGTTTCGGGCCAAAGGTCGGGGCTCCGCCGCGCAATCTCGGGCGCGGCCTCGCGCTGATGCCGCAGCAGAACATGGCCTGCACTTTCGCGAATCTCTGGGTCGCGCCGTGGAACGGGCAGTTGCCCGGCAGCGCGCCCGCCGCCGGTGCGGCACCGGACAGCGTGCTCCTCGCGAACGGCGACGAGGCGCTGGGCACGGTCGGCGGAGCCACGCCGGAAGCCGTGCAGCTCGAGTCCGAAGTGGGCACACTCGAGCTGCCGGTGAAGCGGCTGACGGCGGTGGAATTCGGCGGGCGCGCGGCGGCGGCGTCATCGGGCGTGCGGCTGCGGCTGAGCGACCGCAGCGTCCTGACGGTGAGCGCGTATCGGATCGAAAACGAGACGGTGGTTTGCCAGAGCGAGGTCGCCGGGGAGATCCGGCTGCCGCTGGGCGCGGTGCAGGAGCTGGTCTTCGCCGCGCCGGGGCCGTAGAGGCTGGGGTGTTCCGTTTTCGGATCGTTCGTCTGCGGTCAGCAGATGCTGAGGACTTTCCGAATCACGTCCTGCGGATTGGGAAGCTGCTTGTGCTCGACTTTGGGGCTGTAGATCGCCGGGGCATCGAGCGCGGTGACGCGGAGGATGGGGGCGTCGAGGTCGTCGAAGCATTTCTCCTGGAGGATCGAGGCGATCTGGGCGCTGACGCCGCAGAAGGGTTTGTTTTCATCGACGAGGACGGCGCGGTGGGTCTTGCGGACGCTGGCGAGGATGGCGTCCTCATCAAGCGGCCGGATGCTGCGGAGGTCGATGACTTCGGCGGAGATGTCGTGCTCGGCGGCGAGGAGTTCGGCGGCTTTGAGGGCGGTGAGGACGGCGCGACCGTGGGCGATGAGGGTGATGTCGGTGCCTTCGCGCTTGATGTCGGCTTTGCCGAGGGGGATGAGGTATTCCTCCTCGGGAACTTCGCCCTTTTCGCCGTAGAGGAGGGTGTTCTCCATGAACATGACGGGGTCGTTGTCGCGGATGGCGGTTTTCATCAGACCCTTGGCGTCGTAGGCGGTGGCGGCGCTGACGACTTTAAGGCCGGGGACGCTGGCGAGCATGTTCTCGGGCGTGTGGCTGTGGGTGGCACCGACATTGGTGCCGCCGTTGGCGGGGCCGCGGATAACTATCGGGCAGTTGATAAGTCCGCCGGACATATAACGAATCTGGCCGGCGTTATTGATGATCTGATCCCAAGTGACGGTGGCGAAACTCCAGAACATCAGCTCCATGACCGGGCGCAGGCCGAGCATGCTGGCTCCGATACCCATGCCGATGAAAGCAGCCTCGGAGATGGGTGTATCGACCACGCGCTTGTCGCCATACTTCTTCCAAAGACCCTTGGTGACTTTGTAAGCTCCGTCGTATTGGGCGACTTCCTCGCCCATGAGGACAACATTAGGATCGCGTTCGATTTCTTCGGCGAAGGCTTGGTTCAGGGCGTCGCGGTATTCGATGAGTGGCATGTCTGGGATGCTGGCTAAGTCGTTATGTTAGTCCTATGTCTAGCTATGGGTCAGCTCGCGGATGGCGGAGCTAACCAGCTAAGACTCGGGAGTTAGTTAGTCGTTGAAGAAGTGCTTTCCGGTGCGGCCGGCTTCGGTCTGGCGATCGACCTCGAAATAAACGTCCTCGAAGATGCTGGCATCGCTGGGGATGGGGCTTTCGTCGGCGAATTGCGCGCTGGCTTCGGCCTCGGCTTTGGCGGCTTCGCTGATTTCGGTGAATTGCTCCTCGGTGATGACGCGCTCTTCGATAAGTCGATTTTTGAAAAGCTGAATGGGATCGTGGTCGCGTTTGTAAGTCTCGATTTCCTCTTCGGGGCGGTAGCCGCCTTTGTGTTTCGCATCGGCAACGGAGTGGCCGTAGTAGCGATAGGTGTCGAACTCAAGGATGGTCGGCTTTGACTCATTGTGCGCGCGGTCGATGGCCTTTTGCGTGACGGCGCGGACTTCGTAGAGGTCTTCGCCATTGGCCTGCGCCCACTCGATGCAAAAAGCCTCGCCGCGTTGGGCGAGGCAATCCTTCACAACTGACGACCGCTCGAGGCTGGTGCCCATCGAGTAGCCGTTATTTTCAATAATGTAGATGACGGGCAGCTCGAAAAGGGCGGCCATGTTGAGCGACTCGTAGAAGCAGCCTTGGTTGACCGCGCCGTCGCCGAGAAAGCACATGGCGGCACCTTTGAGCCCTTTGTATTTCAACCCATAAGCCAGCCCGAGCCCGAGCGGGGTCTGGCCGCCGACGATGCCGTGGCCGCCCCAGTAGTTCTTATCCGGCGCGAAGAAGTGCATGGAGCCGCCCTTGCCTTTGGAGCAGCCGGTGGCTTTGCCGTAAAGCTCGGCCATGCACTCGTTCATGCCCATGCCGACGGCGAGGGCGTGGCCGTGGTCGCGGTAGGCGGTGATGACGTGGTCGTCGTCGCCCATGAGCGAGCAGGTGCCGACGGCGACGGATTCCTGGCCGATGTAGAGGTGGAGAAAGCCGCCCATTTTGCCACCGTTGTATTGCTTCAGCGCCTGCTGCTCGAAGCGGCGCACGCGGAGCATTTCGCGCAGGAGGCGGATTTTGTCCTCGGCGGTGAGGCTTTTGTTGATGGGGGCGAGAGCGTGATCGGTGGTCTTAATGGCGGTGCTCATAAAAGGTGTCGGCGCAAACGGCGCGTGAGTATTAGCGGCGGGTCGCGTTTCTCGCAATAGCCAACACACCGGAGTTGCAAATTCCGCGCCGGGTGTGCCGCGAACCAAGGCCCATTTCCGCGTCAGGCTGGAGTGAGGCCGAGGTGCTGGCCGATCTGGCGGCGGAGGTCGCGCTGGATGGTCTCGACGCGGAGGTTGGCGTTGATGACGGTGAAGGCGTGGTCTTTTGCCAGGGTCTGAAACTCGGTGGCGAGGAGGCGCTGGTATTTGATGAAGCTGTCGAACATGTCGTGCGAGAGGCCGAGATCCATGCCGCTTTCCCAGTAGTCGAGGGTGGGGTTTTTCTGGAAGTTGCGCTCGACGAGCTGGCGGGCGCCGACGCGGAAGTAGAAAATGGCGTCGGGGACGAGGGCGGGGCTGTAGAGATTGCGCACCCAGGCGCGGTCGGCTCCGCGGACGACGTCGCGCGCCATAAGGGTGTAGATGTAGCGGTCGGCGAGGACGATGAGGCCGGCGCGGAGGGCGGGGATGATTTCGTGGACGAGCTGGTCGAAGAAATCCGTGGCGTAAAACAGTGATAAAGTGGTGTGGGTGAGGACGTTGCCTTGCTTTGCGTCCTCCAGTTCTTCGGCCACGAGATTCGACCGGCGGAGGCCCATGTGGCGGACGGCGAAGCCATTCGCCTCAAGCCATTGGCTCAGTTGGGCGATCTGGGTGGAGCGCCCGGAGCCGTCCGCCCCCTCGATGGCAAAGAGCTTGCCGGCAAATTTGGCGTCCCGCACCTCGGGGAGGGGGCGGCCGAAAAAGGGTTGGTCTTTGCGGGGCATGGACGGTGAAAAGTGAGTGTCGAGGCAGGCCGGGCGTTTTTACTTTCGCCTCCTGAAGGCAGGAAGGTCGATTTTGTCCCGGATGAGCTGGCGGACTTTGGCCTGCTGGATGTGGATTTCCTCGGTGGCGTCGATTAGGGTGAAGCCGCATTGCTCGCGCATGGCTTCGTATTCCGCATGCACTTTGCCCTGAAAGATGCGGAAGCTCTCGTAAGGGTCGGTGCTCCAGCCCATGTCGAGGCCGGCTTCGTGGTATTTGAGGGCGGGACGGCCTTCGAGGATGCGGCCGAGGGAGATTTCGAGCGGGACGCGGAAGTAAAAGGTGATGTCGGGGAGGACGGCGAAGCTGTAGAGTTCGGCCACCCAGTCGCGATCGACGCCGCGGACGGCGTCGCGGGCGAGGGCGGTGAAAATATAGCGGTCGGCGAGGACGATGTAGCCGGCGCGGAGGAGTGGGAGGATCTGGCGCTCGTAGCGGTCGGCGAAGTCCGTGGCGTGAATGAGGGAGAAGGTGGTGGGGGTGAGAAGCTGGCGCTTTTTGCCTTTGGTGGTGGACTTTTTGACGAGGATGGAGGAATTCCACTCGGTAAAGAAAACGCGATAGCCTTCGAGCTCGAGCCAGCGTTTGACGAGGTAAATCTGAGTGGACTTGCCTGAGCCATCGAGCCCCTCGACAGCGATGAGTTTGCCGGTGTAATTGCGTTTCTGGGCGACCACGGGGAGGATTGTTGCGACTCCGCGACGGATTGCAATGGAAATTCCCAAGCGTCTGAATACTTTTCCAAAAACATGAACGGCAAATATTTACGTCTCTCGTACGGAGGGTGAAAAACGCATGGACTTTACCTCACTGATCGAAGCCGCACGGCAGGCTCGGGAGCGGGCTTACGCGCCGTATTCACGTTTTTCGGTGGGTGCCGCGTTGCGGACAAAGAGCGGGCGGGTCTTTACGGGGTGCAATGTGGAGAACCTGTCATTTGGGCTGACGATTTGTGCGGAGAGGGTGGCGGTGGGCGCGGCGGTGGCGGCGGGTGAGCGGGAATTTGAGGCGCTCGCAGTGGTGGCGGATTCGCGGGAGCCGGTGACGCCGTGTGGCGCGTGCCGGCAGGTGTTGGCGGAGTTTTCAACGACGCTGCCAGTCTGCTCGGCGAATATGGAGGGTGCCATCTATGAGTCGAGCATTGCGGAACTGCTTCCGCGCGCGAAGGAAGGCATCTTGGGAACCTAGCTGTTCCACGTAGAACACCCATGTTTGTCTATCCAAAAAAATACGATGTGATCGTCATCGGTGCCGGCCACGCGGGGATCGAGGCCGCGATGGCTTCGGCCCGTCTCGGCTGCGAGACGCTGATGCTGACGCAGAATCTCGATTCAGTCGGGCAAATGTCGTGCAACCCGGCAATCGGTGGTCAGGCGAAAGGGCAGATCGTCCGCGAGATCGACGCGCTCGGCGGGGTGATGGGGCTGAATACGGACGCCACGAGCATTCAGTTTCGCATGCTGAACGCCACGAAAGGTCCCAGCGTGCGCTCCCCGCGGGCGCAATGTGACAAAAAGGCGTATCAGTTTCGCGCCAAAGCCGTGCTGGAGCGGCAAGAGCGGCTCGACCTGAAACAAGGCAACGTGGTGCGAATCCTCGTGGATGAGGGGGGCGCGTGTGGGGTGGAGACAAACCTTGGCCTGCGTTTGGAGGGACGGGCGGTCGTGATTACGACGGGGACTTTTATGCGCGGGCTGCTGCATGTGGGGCTGCAAAACCAGCCTGGCGGACGGATGGGAGACAGTTTCTCCACGCTCAGCGACAGCCTCAAGGAGTTGGGATTTGAAGTCGGACGCTTCAAGACTGGGACGCCGTGCCGGCTGCACGGAAAGACGATTGATTTCACGCAGTGCCAAAGGCAGGACGGGGATGACCCTGCGCTCCCCTTTTCTTACGTGCCAGAGGAACTGGCCTACGAGAAGAACGACATTTTCTCGCTGAATCACTGGCGCGACGGTGTGTTCCATGTGGAACAGCTCCCGTGCTGGATCACCCATACCACCCCGCGCACGCACGACCTTATCCGCGCCAATCTCGACAAATCCCCGCTCTACGCGGGCAAGATCGAAGGCATCGGCCCGCGCTATTGCCCCTCCATTGAGGATAAAGTCGTCAAGTTCGCCGAAAAGACCTCCCATCAAATCTTCCTCGAACCGGAGGGGCGGCACACGGAAGAGTATTACGTCAACGGGGTTTCCACCAGCCTGCCGATGGAGGTGCAGTACGCCTTCATCCGCACGATCCCCGGTCTGGAGAACGCTGAGATCATGCGCCCAGGGTACGCCGTCGAATACGACTACTGCCCACCGACGCAACTGAATCACTCCCTCGAAACCCAGCGCGTTCCCGGACTCTATTTCGCCGGTCAGATCAATGGCACCTCCGGCTATGAGGAGGCCGGAGCACAAGGACTGGTGGCCGGGGCCAACGCGGCGCTCAAGATATTGGGGAAACCCCCGTTCCATCTTTCTCGCTCCGACGCCTACATCGGCGTCCTCATCGACGACCTTGTCACCAAAGGCACGCCCGAGCCTTACCGGATGTTTACCAGCCGGGCCGAGCACCGACTCATCCTCCGTCAGGACAACGCCGACCTCCGTCTCACTCCCATCGCCTATGCCTGCGGTCTGGCCAACGCCGCACGTCACGAAAAGACCCAGCGAAAAATCGCCGACCTCGCCCGGTTGCGAGTTTTCAGTGAATCCACCCGCTTCGGCGAAGTCCGCTTGGTGCAATGGTTGCGCAGGCCCGAAAACTCAGCGGATCAAATCCCCAATGAAATCCGCGCCGGATTTTCCGCTGAATGCTGGGAAGCAGTCGAGATTGAAATCAAATACGCCGGCTACATCAGCCGCCAGAATGCAGCCATCGGGAAACTCCTAGCGAGCGAGGAAAAGCGGATTCCCCCGCAGCTCGATTTCAACACTCTCCCCGGCCTCCGGGCCGAGACCCGCCAGAAGCTCGCGCACGTCCGTCCAGAAACCCTCGGCCAGGCCGCCCGCATCAGCGGGATCACTCCGGCCGATCTCGCGCTGCTCTCCGTCCTCATCCAGCGCCCGGTCGCGGCTGCGCCTTGATTCGGCGGGTTTCTACCGCCCGGTCAAATACCGCCCCTCGCTGATCCATCGCCGCCTTTCCACCAGCTCCTCATGCTGCCGAAGCTGATGAAGCCTAGCTTCAGCCAGAATCGGAACGCCTCGCTGAAGCTCGGATGCGGCGCGGGCGAGAGGTGTGGGAAACGCCGCATTGGAGTGCCCGTTTACCTCGTCGCGACCGCACGGGCCAGCCCGTCGTGCAGGGCGCTCCAATCGTTTCCGGCTGTCTCCCAGCCACTGCTGAAGCGCAGCACGCGCGCCGCGGCTGCGGCCGTGAAACCCATCGCTGCGAGCACATGCGATGGCTCCTCCTTCCCGCTCGCACAGGCCGAGCCCGTCGAGACGGCAAAACCCAGCTTGTCCAGCCGCACCACCCAGCGCTGGCGGCAGTCCTGCAACTCGGGCATGACCACGGAAACTGTGTTCCAAAGGCGTTCCGCAGCCGCCCCGACGATTTGCACGCCCGGTAGTTCGCGCACCAGTCTTTCTTCAAAACTCGCCCGCATCGCCAGCCGTTGGGCCACTTCGCCATTCGCGAGCAACCCTGCCCGCTCCTCCAGCGCCGCGATCATCGCGAGCACCCCGGCCACGTTTTCCGTTCCGGCCCGCCGCCCTTCCTCCTGCGGCCCGCCGACGAGCATTGGATGAAATTTCAGCGGGCATTTTATGAAACCCACACCCTGCGGCCCGCCGAGTTTATGAGCGGAGCCGCTCATAAAGTCGCAACCTCCCAACCCGCCCGCCGGAAGCTTTCCCACCCACTGCGCGGCATCGCAAAAAAACGGCACAGCACGCTCGCGGCACAGCGCCAGCGCCTCCCGCCACGGCTGCAGGACACCCGTCTCGTTGTTCGCCGCCATGACTGCGACCAGCCCCGGACGCCTGTGTTGAAGCTCCTCCGCGAGCCACGCGATCTCCACCACGCCCTCGTGCGTCACCGGGATCAAGCGATGCGCTTTCGGAAAATAGCGCCGCGCCGCCGCGAGCACGCACGGATGCTCGATCGCCGAAATCCACACCTCGCCCGCTCCCGCGAGCGCCGCGTGATGCAGCACCGCGTTGTTCCCCTCCGTCGCCCCGCCCGTCCACACGATCTCCGCCGCGTCGCACCCCAGCCAGCCCGCCAGCCGCTCCCGTGCTTGCGCCAGCGCCGCATCCGCCCGCGCGCCGACCCGGTGCGGGCTGGATGGATTCCCAATGAAGCGCTCCACCGCCTCCATCCATTCGGCCCGCGCGACCGCGGAGACGGGATATGTGGCGTTATGATCGAAGTAGATCATATAATTTGTCCGGGCGCAGAGATCCGCAAGGCGAGCCCGCACGTCCCATCATCGCGCTGGCAAAGCAGCTTTTTCAACGTAATCGGCCGGGACATTGCCGCGAACAATAACGGCTCGCGAGCGCGCGACAATTCCATTCCCGTCCGCCGGACGAGCGCGCTTGCGCCGCCCACTCCCGCCGCTACCGTCGCGCCGTGTCCGTTCCAGCGTCCTCCTCATTTTACAAACGCTCCAACTTTGTCACCCATCTCCCCGCCGACTGCCTCTACAGCCCGTCGCATTTCTGGCTGCGCGAGGTCGAGCCGGGCCGCTGGCGCGTCGGCTTCACCAAATTCGCCACGCGCATGCTCGGCGAGATCGTCGAGGTGCAGTGGGAAAAGGCGGACGCCACGCCCGTCGCGAGCGGCGAGATCATCGGCTCCATCGAGGGCTTCAAGGCGATCAGCGACATCTACTGCGTCGCTGATGGCCGCTTCGCCGGCGGCAATCCCGCGCTGCGCGACGACATCGAGATCGTCAGCCGCGAGCCCTACGCCGCAGGCTGGCTTTACACCATAGAAGGTCGGCCCGATACGAAGTGCGTCGATCTCGACGCCTATCGCGCGCTCCTCGACACCACCATCGACCGCATCCTCGAAAAACAGGCTCACGAAGAATGACCCCGACCTCCGATCTCCGACCTCCAACCTCCGCGCAGGCCCGCTACATCATGCTGGGCGGGTTTCTCGGCGCTGGAAAAACCACCGCCGTCGCCGCGCTCGCACAGCATCTCACGGCCAAAGGTTTGCGCGTCGGCCTCATTACGAATGACCAGGGCAGCGAACTCGTGGACACCGCGATGCTCCGCGCGCGCGGCTTCGCCACCGAGGAAATTCCCGGCGGCTGTTTCTGCTGCCGCTTCAATTCCCTCGTCGATGCCGCGCGCTGTCTCGACGCCGCCACGAAGCCCGACGTCTTCATCGCCGAGCCCGTCGGGAGCTGCACCGATCTCGTCGCCACCGTCACCTACCCACTGCGCCGCATCTACGGCGCGCAGTTCGTCATCGCCCCGCTCAGCGTGCTCGTCGATCCCGTCCGCGCCGAGCGCATCCTCGGCCTCGTGGAGGGCAAAAAGTTTTCCGACAAGGTGCTCTACATCTACCGCAAACAGCTCGAGGAAGCCGACCTCATCGTCGTCACGAAAAGCGAGCTGCTGCCAGCGGATCGGCTCCAGTCTTTGCTCGCGCGGCTGGCGCAGGAATTCCCGCACGCCGAAATCCTCGCTGTTTCCGTCCGTGAAAACCGCGGTCTCTCCGAGTGGTTCGCGCGTCTCGAAACCGGCGAGCAGCGCACCCGCGCGACGATGGAAGTGGACTACGAACTTTACGCCGAAGGCGAAGCCCTCCTCGGCTGGCTGAACGCCACCGTGCAGCTCGCGAGCGCCGAGGGCTTCGACTCCGAGACGGTTCTGATGCAGCTCGCCCGCGACATTCAGCTTCGCCTCGCCGCCGCCGAGATCGCGCATTTGAAAATGACCCTCAGCCCCGACGGCGGCCTCGGCGACATCGCCGTCATCAATCTCGTCCGCAGCGATTTCGTCCCCGAGCTTTCGCTCCGGCTCGAAGCGCCCGTCACCGCCGGCCAGCTCATCATCAATTGCCGCGCCGAGGCTGATCCCGACATGATCCGCGAGGCTGTCCGCGCCGCCGTCGCCGGGCTGCCGTCGCACTTTCCCGGCCTCACCCCGCAACTCGATCACCTCGAATCCTTCCGCCCCGGAAAGCCCCAGCCGACGCACCGCGACACGGCACCGCTGTAGGGGAAGCTGGCAGCTTCCCCTACAGCGGCGCGGAGCCCGACTCCAGCGCGAGCAGGATGCGCTTTCGGTCCAGCCCGCCGCCGTAGCCGCCCAGCGCTCCGTCAGCCGCAATGACGCGGTGGCACGGCACGACAATCGAAATCGGATTGTGTCCATTCGCCTGGCCGACCGCGCGAAAGGCACGCGGATTCCCGACGCGCTGCGCGAGATCGAGATAGCTGATCGTCTCGCCGTACGGAATTGTCCGCAGCTCCTGCCAGACGCGCATTTGGAACGGCGTGCCCGCCGGTGCCAGCGTCACCGAAAATTCGCGCCGCCCGCCCTCGAAATACTCCTCCAACTCCCGCTGCGCCGAACGCAGCGGCCCGGCGTCGCGCACCGCGCCGACGGGCCGCGAGGGTTCGTGGCGATGCTTCTCCATGAAGACGCCCGTGAGCGCCGTCGCCGTGCCGCGAAGTTGGATTGTGCCGACGCGAGAGGAGAATTCCGTGAAGTAAATCGCCGTCGCGGGGAGTTGCTGAGCTTTGGAAAACATGAGGCGACGATACGCAGAAACCCGCCGCGTTCGCGCTGTTTTCGCGCTGGAATCCCCGCCAAATCGCACGCGCGTCATTGACACGCCCCGCCGTTCCGCCCCAGCCTCCCGCCCCATGAATTCTCCGCACTTCCCCACCAGCTCCCGCCGCGCCTTTCTCAAAGCCGCCGGCACCACCGCCGCCGTCTCCGCGCTCGCCGGCATCAAGATCCCCTTCGTCCACGCCGCCGAGAGCAGCACCATCGAGATCGCCCTCGTCGGCTGCGGCGGACGCGGCACCGGCGCCGCCGACAACGCCCTCGCCGTCTCCGGCCCGCCGCTCAAGCTCGTGGCCATGGCGGATGTCTCCAAAGGCAAACTCGACAACAGCCTCCAGACCCTCAACACCAAGCACGCCGAGAAAATCGACGTCCCCGCCGAGCGACAGTTCGTCGGCTTCGACGGCTTCAAGCACGCCATGGATGCCCTCAAGCCCGGCGGCGTCGCCATCTTCACCACGCCGCTCGCCTTCCGCTGGGTGCATTTTCAGTATGCCATTGAGAAAGGGCTCAATGTTTTCATGGAAAAGCCGCTCATCGCCGACGGCACGAGCGCCAAAAAGATGTACGCCCTCGCCGACGCGGCGGCGGCGAAGAACCTCAAAGTCGGTGTCGGCCTCATGTCGCGCCACAGCAAGGCGATGATCGAACTGCACGACCGCGTTTCGGACGGCGAAATCGGCGAGATCATCCTCATGCGCGGCTACCGCATGGCCGGCCCGCTCGCCTCCGCTTTCTCCGAAAAATGGCCCGGCACCGGCAGCGAACTCCTCTGGCAGATCAGCCGCTTCCACAGCTTCCTCTGGGCGAGCGGCGGCTGCTACAGCGACTTCTACATCCATCACATCGACCACTGCTGCTGGATGAAAAACGCCTGGCCCGTCAAAGCCCAGGCCGTCGGCGGACGCCACTACCGCTACAACTACGTGGACCAAAACTTCGACAGCTACGGCGTCGAATACACCTTCGCCGACAACACCAAATTCCTCATGGACGGCCGCTGCATGGTCGGTGCCGTGCCCATGTATAATAGCTTCGCCCAAGGCAGCAAAGGCCTCGCTGTCCTCTCGAAGAACGGTGACTGCGGCACCCCATCCGCCACCTACCGCGGGCAAAGCCCCGGCCGCGAACACCTCATCTGGGAAAGCACCGACACCTCCAATCCCTACCAGAACGAATGGGACACCCTCATCTCCGCCATTCGCGAAGACCGCCCGTACAGCGAAGTCAAACGCGGCGTCGATGCCAGCGTCGCCACCTCCATGGGCCGCATGGCCGCGCACACCGGCCAGGAGATCACCTGGGATGACTTCATGGCCTGCGAAGACGTCTTCGCCCCCGGCGTGGAAAAGCTCACCCTCGACAGCCCCGCCTTCCTCCCCTGCGACGCCGAAGGCAAATACCCCGTCCCCCAGCCCGGCATCCTCAAGAAGAGCGAATACGCCATCCCCAAGCTGGCCTGATGGGTTCTTCGCGGGGCGAAACTTAAAGCGATAGCCGCCGCCAGATGGGTCTGAGGTGGGTTAGTCTGAAAAAATGCCGTCATTCTGAGCGGAGTTCTGGGAGGCTTTGCGACCTGAACGCAGTGAAGATTCGCTGACTCTAAATGGGCGGAGGCGGTGGGCGCTGCGGGTGCGTTCTCCCCCGCCTCCTCCGCCCGCGTTTCAGTCAGCGGCCCTTCGACTGCGCTTTGCAAAGCCGAAGCTCCGCTCAGGATGACGGGTTAGTTATTCCTCGTCACCAAGGTGAGGACCGAGGCAGCGGCGCACGGGACAAGTGATGGCCGGTGTCCGTGGGCGAGAAGTGGCGGCAAGTGAAACGGGCGAGGTGACGCGCTTGCGCGGGGCAATTCCATTGCGCGGGGTGGGGTGGTCGGGTTCACGCGCCGCCGCACTGGCTCCAGGCAGTCCCGCCCCTCACTACGAAGCTCAGTTTCCCCGCGCAAATACGGCGTGGACAAGTCCTCGACTGGGCAACGAGGGTGAAAGACGGCAACCTAGCGTCTCCGCTCCTTTAGCTTTTTGGATATGTGCTTTGTAAAGTCCCTCACATGCCGAAGTATGGCCTCTGCCTCCTCTTCGGTGTATTTGAACTGAACGTGGGCCGTATAGTTTCTCCATGCGTTTTTGAAGTGCATGAACTGTGAAGCCGCTTCGGAGTAAAACTGCTCATCACGCTTCCAGTTTTTCGGCTTCTTTATCGTCGGTTTGTTTGCAGAGGAATTCTTTAAGTCCCTTATTCTCTTTTCAATCGGCTCTATAACATCATTCCATGACTTATTCTCAAATGGAACTTTGAACTTACCGGCCAATGCGCGCAATCCGTGCTCTAATACTCGCATCGCATGAAAAACGCTGGCCGTGCATCTTCCTAATGCCAAACAGCTACCCGCCTCCCGAATATCATAAGAAGCGCTAGGAAACGATGCGGAAGTCTCTTCACCAAATAAGTCCACTGCGTCAAACCATATTTGCGTCTCCCTCTTTAGCTTAAAAAACTTCATGGCCTGCATCTCCCGCCTGATCGTATCCGACAAAGCAGAGCTGTATTTAGACGCCTCTGAATATGTTGCGCCAGAGGTTTCAAAAATCGGGATCACCTCGTCGAAATGAAGAGCCGACACCGTGAGTCCGATTGATTTACATTCTGAGCGGATTTCCCGGAAGTGATTGAGCAAATGGCCCCGCGAGTCTTCGTTCACTTTCGAGCTTTTCAGGAGTGGCATTCCAGATGCGCCTTCCGCCCTCCCAAGAAGCTCACCGACTGAATAAAAAACATGCGCGTGAAATAGGTCCATACTTTCCCATAGGCTGACAAATCGCCCGCCAGCCGTCAAGGCGCTCGCTGTGCCACGTATGTAATCACCCAAGTAGGGCCGCGCTGCCGGGGCAACTCCCGTTGCGCGGGATGGGTGGGTGGAGTGCATGCACTGTATGTTATTCCACCGTCGTCCCCCAAGCCGCGAAGCACAGCTTCCCCGGCAGGCATCCGTTACGAAGCCCTCAGCTTCGTAACGAGGGAAAAATAGGTGCTCACTCCGTCGCGGCCAATGGCGAATCACGCAAACTATTCACCCGCCGTTTCTCTCCTTCTATTTCGCGGAGGCGATATTTCTCCCGCTCTGCGGGCGTCATTTTCTCCAAGGCCAAGGTCTCGCGGTATTCGCGCGCCTCGGCTGCCATCGTGAAGGTGGCGTCAAGTCCTTGCTCGGTTGCGAACATGCGGATTTGTTCCAATGGGATGCGGAAAAATTCTTTCCGGTTGTTCACCTTGTTGATTTGCAGATCACGGAACTTGTTGTGAAGGAGACGTTCGAGCGCTGGCGCGTCATCACTCGAAATCATTGCATGCACATCGAAGTCAAACGGCACGGAGGCGTCGCTAAGTTCCCAGATGCGATCCATTGGTATGCGGCGGCGTGTCATGCCAATCTTGAACACTTCCTCGCCGAAAGAACCAATGTTGGAAATGACGTACACTTTCCCCACGCGAGTTAGTTGAGCCATGGAAATCTCTCGCTCCTTCACGGCTCCCGCTTCCGCGAGCCGCTGGGTGAGTTCCGCAATCTGGGCATCAGACTTGGCGCGTTCTTGCGCTGTTGCGTGTTCTGCTTCTAGGCGAGCCTTTTCCAGAGCGGTATTCAGAGCGATCTTGATGGCTTCTTCCTTCTCCTGAGCGTCTTTAACCGCACGCTCTTGCTCGCGTTGAACTTTTTCGTCTTCCCTCATTTGCTCCTGAATCGCGCGCTGCTCCTCGATCGCCTTGCGTTTCAATTCCTGCACAACGACGGCCCACTTCAATTCTGCCAAGCGGGCGTCGCGATAGGCCGGAAGAATTCGAGCATCTCGGAAGGCTAAACCGTTCAAGTTCACCTGGCCTGCCCCCGGTTTTTGATCCACTCGCTATGAGAGTTTCTGTTGGTTTTCGGGGTTTGGGTTGGTGGTGTTTCGGTGGGCGGGAAGGGCGCAGC
>JAYWEP010000187.1:0-7578 GCA_043779205.1 Chthoniobacter sp.
TTCGGGGGGGTGTCGTTTGCGTTTCATGGAGTTTGCTGGCGCGCTTCGCGTGCCTCAAACTCTCATAGCGCCTGGATCAACTTTTGGGGAGCAGGCCACGAAACCGTTCGAGACTGTAGTAATGCCAAAAAGATGGCCGCCAGACCATTTACAGCATCAACCCACCCGGAATTATAAAGGGTCTTAGCAACTTTAGAGAGGTTCTGAGCGGAGGTTTTTGAGGAGGAAGAGGTAAAGATTATCGTGACGAAGGTTCCAACGCCATTCCGATTCCTTGAGGTGGAGGAAAAAGTATTGGGCACGGATGCCGCGCAGTTTGGCGAGACGCAGTTTGGTAAAGCTCCAGAAGCTCTCGATGCCATTGACGTGGTTTTTTCCGCGAGCGAACTGGTTTCGGTGATGGTGGATGCGGTGATGTTTGTAACCGCCCAGGACGAGGCCGTCATAGGACTTCCAGCCGTCGGTATAAACGGTGGCCTCGGAAAGCACCTGGCCCTTGATGATCGGCATCAGGGCTTGCTTGGAGCAGTTCTCGACGATCTCGGTGAAGACCTTGCCGCCGCGCTTGAGCAGGCCGATGACGGGCGTCTTGCCGCCCGCGCCACGCCCGCGTTTGCCGCGCACCCGGCGCGGCCCAAAGGAGCTTTCGTCGATCTCCACTTCGCCCGCAAAAGGCCGCGCCTCTTCCATGGTCAGTGCCAAAATCCGCAAGCGCAACCCATCATAAAGACTCTGCGTGCTCTGCACACTCAAGCCCGCCAACCCCGCCGCCGTCAGGGCAGGAATGTCCGCGCAAAACAACTTCAAGACCATCCGGAAAATGACCTCGGAAATATGCGCGTGCCTGACGTATCGGTTTTTCACTGAGGATCAGCATCTTATGCTCATCACCTCCTCGTAAAGTTGCTAAGACCCTTTGTTATTGAAGAGCAGCGACTGGACGGTGGTGACGACGATCTCGGCATGCCGCCAGTCGTCACGATTCTCCTTGTAAATGACGCTCTTGCAGTCGTTCGCGAGAACCTTCTTGAAGGCCTTGAGCGCTTGGTCTTCGAGTTCCAGCCGGTCCACGAGGAAGAGCACGCGGCGGGCGTTGCCGGTGCGGAGGAAGAGCTTGATGATGGCGGCGGCGGTGAGCGTCTTGCCTGTGCCGGTGGCCATTTCGAGGAGGAAGCGGTCGCCCCCTTTCTTCACGGTCTGCTGGATGGCGAAGATGGCTTTCTTTTGATACGCGCGCAGGAATCGCAGGCCGTTCACCTCGACGAAGCGCGCACGCTCGCCTTCGTTCTTCCATGCAGCTTCCGTGGTGTAGTTCGGGCGCTGCGTGAGCACTACGTAGTCATCATTGACGACTTCCTCGATGAGCCGCTTTGGATCTGGCGTGGTCTTTTGGTAGCCGGTGACGGAGGTCGGAGTGGGGAACGCCGTGATGATATACGGGTTGCCGCGCTCGAGATCCCAAAAGTAATGCAGGTTGCCGTTGGAGAGGATGACGAAACGGCAGTTTTGCGATTTGGCGTATTTGCGCGCCTGCTCCTTTCCCACGAGCGGACTTTTGTCCTCGGCCTTGGCTTCGAGCACGATGCAGGGGAAGCCTTTTTCGTTCAGGAGTAAGAAGTCGATGAACCCTTTGCCAGCCCTCTCGAAGTTTTCGCCGAGCGCGTCGAGATCCTGCGTCTTCAAGGTCACGCTGGGTTCGAGCTGGATGTTCGCTGGACCTTTCGCGTCCGCGAAAAAGCGCCAGCCAGCGTTTTCGAGCAGCTTGTTAATCTTAATGCGGGCGGCAGCTTCCTTCATGTGAATAAGAGGCGAAGACATATCAGCCGCCGCCACGCAGAGCGAGGGAAAGGATTGCGGTTTAATCCTGCGCTGACGCCTGACAAATGCGGGACAAACGGCTTCACTTCCACTCACTGCCATGCAGAATTGGTTTTGAGGGGAGCCGCACTAAGCAGCTCCCATCAACCACCAACGAACACCACTGAACAAGGCCGTCACCTTGGCAGACTTTCCACGCGGACTTTTCGACACATTACCGCTGGTAGATCGGCAGAAAGTGGTTCTTCACCGCGAGGCTGAGAATCGCCATGGAGGTCGCATAGACCTTCCCGCCCTGCCGCTCCTCACCGTTCATCCCCTCCCACCAGCCCTCTCGCGATTGCAGCGGCAGCAGCAGTTCGGCGACGACCTTTTTCCCCTCCTCCGCGTGCTTCCCGCCGCGCTGATACATCCCCTGCGCGTAGTAGTAGGTGGTGTAAAAAAACCAGCGGTCGCCCGGCTTCACGCCGTCCCGGAGGAGATGCTCGGCGGCGCCAATGGTCTCCTCCGCCTCGTATTCGCCGCAGACCTGCATGGCCAGCAGGCCCTCCGCCGTCGTCGAAGTTTCGCGCCCCGCGCCTTGGTAGCCAAAGCCTCCCGGCCGGCCCTTGCCCTTCTTGTCGCCCTCGGGCGAGTAGAGCCCCTTCATATATTTCACCGCGTCGTCGATGGCCTGCCGCGGCACGTCGATGCCCGCATTCTTTGCCGAGCGCAGGGCCATCGTCTGCCAAACCGTCACCGACATATCCGAGTCGCCCGCGTCCGGCGAATAGCGCCAGCCGCCCGCGTTCGCGTCGTTTTTTTTCATCCGCTGCGCCTTCAAAGTCAGATCAATGGCCCGCCGACATTTGTCGCGGATCAACTCGTCCTGCTGCGCGTCGAAGCCCATCCCGAGCATCTCCGAAAGCATCAGCGTGATGATCCCGTGCCCGTACATCCGCGAGCCGTCGAGTTCACCGAAATAGCCATCCTTCGTCTGCGCCTCGGGCCGCAGCACATAGGCGAGCGCCTTCCGCATCGCCTGCCCCTCCGGCGACGGATCGCCCGGCTGATTCCCGCACGCCGCCAGCGCCAGCACCGCGAGCGAAGTCATCGCCGTCTCATTGCGCTGCTTATTGTGAATCCCGCCCGTCGGCTCCTGCTGCGAAATCAAATACTGCGCCGCCTTTTTCAAAACCTCATCCACCTTCTCCTCCGCACGCATTTGCCGCGGAAAAAGACCCGCGCTCAGAATCGCCGCCACGCAAGTCCAGCGCGCGAGTCCGCGGCAAATCTGAAATCTGAAATCTGAAATCTGAAATCCCTTCACGGCTTTTTCGATTTCTCCGCGATGACGCGGTAATACGTTTCGATCTGATTCCGATACTCACCGGCCACGCCCTCGCGCTGCCCCTGCGTGAGTTGCTCGGCCATTTGCTTCGGCAGTTTGCCCCAGTCGCCGGCTTTGTTTTTCGCCTCGGCCAGCGCGGAGTGTGCAAGCGCGCCCGCCTGCGCCTGCGCGCCGCCTTTCGACATCGCCTGCTGTCCGCCTTGCGCCATCGGCCCGCCGGGCTGCTCGGAAGCCTGCTCGGAGCGGCCCGCTTTCATCGAAGCCGCCGCCGCCTGCGCGGCCTGCGCCATCGCCTCTTGCGCCGCGCTCATGGCGTCGCCTTGGCCGGGCTGCTGGCCCTGTCCCGGTTGTTGTCCTGGTTGCTGGCCGGGCTGCTGTCCCTGGCCTGGTTGCTGACCTTGCTGGCCCGGTTGCCCCTGCTGGTTTTGGGAAGCCTGCGCATCGGCGCTCTGCGCGGCCTGGGCGTTGAGCGCGGCGTCGAGCGCGTCGAGCGTGCGCGCCATCCAGACCTGCTCCTGCGGTGAAGCCGGAGCCGCACCCTGCTCGCCGGGCGGCTGGCCGTTTGGTTGCGCGGCCTGCTGTCCCGGCTGTGGCCCGCTTTGTTGCCCTGCCGGCTGCTGGCCGGACGGGGCTTGCTGGCCGCTGGGCTGTTGTCCCGCTGGCTGCCCGGATGGCGGTTGTCCGGCCTGCGGATTCTGCGGTGTCGGCGGCTGGCCGGAATTCTGCGCCGCGCCGAGTTGATTGAGTTCGCTCTTCAATTCCGCATTCGCCGCGTTCACCGGACCCTGCGCCTGCGCGGCTTGCTGGGCCTGCGCGAGCGCCTGCTGCGCGGCGGGCACCTGCTGCTGCGCGGTCTGCTGGACGGCGCTGCCGAGCTGCTGGAGCTGCTCGCCCGCCCCCATGTTTTGCAACCGCTCCTCATGCCGTCCCGCGCGCGAAATTTCGCTCCCCGCCTCGCCCGCCGCCTGCGCGATTTGCGGCTGCGCCTGCGCCGCCTGCGCGAGCTGCGGATTCGCCGCGGGCTGCTGGCCGCTCGGCTGTGGCGGCGGCTGCCCCGCGTTCTGCGCCATCTGCGGTTGCTGCGCCAGCGCGGCGGCTTGCTGCGCCGCGGCCTGCGCGGTCTGCGCCGCTTGCGCCGCCTGCTGCGCGGCCTGCTGCGCCGTCGCCGCCTGCTTCCCGCTTTCCTGATTCGGCGTTTGCGTCGGCCCGGCCTGCTGCGCGGATTGCTGCGCCGTCGCCTGCGCCTGCTGCGCCGCCTGCGCCGCTTGCTGGGCATGTGCCGCCGCTTCGCCCGCCTGCTGCGCCGCCTGCTTCGCGCTCTCCGCCATTTGCTGCGGCTGGCCCGACTGCTGCGCGGCCTGCTGCGCCGATTGCGTCGCCTGCTGCGCGCTCTGCGCCGCTTGCTCGGCTTGCGTGCGCGCCTGCCGGCCCTGCTCGGCCGCGGTCTGATTGTTTGCCGCCTTCGCCGACTGCACCGCGTTGTTCGCCGCTTCCTTTGCCTGCTGTGCGGCCTGCACCGCCTGCTTCGCGGCCTCGGCGGCTTTTTCCGCCGCCTGCTTCGCCGTCTGCGGAGTCGTCGGCGCATTCGGATTCGCCGCCTGCGCGACCTGCTGCGCCACCGCATTCTCCTGTCCGCTCGCCTGCTGCAGTTTCTCCCCCGCGTCCTTCAATTCATTCTGCGAAATCGCGCTCAGTTCCTTCGCCATCTGCGGATTCTGCGGCAGCGCCTTTTCGAGCTGCGCGAGCATTTCCTGCGGCGATTGCTGCGCCATCTGCGCGAGCTGTTCCGCCTTGGCAAACTGCGCGTCGAGATCCGCCTTGATGCCGTTCTCCTCCTCCGTCGCGCGCAACGCCGTGCGCGTCTCGTCGGCCTTGCCCTTTTCCAGATTATCAAAGTGCTGCGCGAGCTGGTTCAGCACGTCGGCCAGCTTCTGCTGCTGGTTCGCGGCCTGCGTCAGCGCCTGCTGCTGCGCCGCCGGCTGCTCGCTCTGCGCGGCGCGCTGGAGGTCTTCCGCCGCGCGCGGCGGCGGCTCCTTGAGCATCGCCAGCGCATCGTCCGCATCGCGCGCCCGCTCGCGGGCGTCCTTGTTCATCACGTCCTGCTTGTTCGCATCGGCGCGGATCACATCCTTCAGCACATCCACTTTTTCATTCAGCTTCTGCTGCTCCGCGAGCGCGTGCTTCGCCTCCGCTTTCGCCTCGTTCCGCTGCTTGTCGTTTGCCGTCTCCGCCTGCGCCACCGTCTCCTTTTTAAGCTCCTCCGTCTCCTTCGCGATCTGCGCCGCCAGCTCCGCGATCGTCGGCGCCATCTGCGTGATTTCCTTGCGCGCCTCGTCCATCGGCTTGCGCAAAAGATCGAGCGCCTGCCGCACCATCGCCGCCAGCTTCTCCGCGTCCTTCGCCGCGCTCAGCGGCGCACGCTCCGTCTTGAAGCGCTGCTCCATCTCCTGCGTCGTCCGCACAAACGCCGGATCATTCCCCGTCTTCCATAAAATCTCCCGCACCTTCTCCATCACGGGCTTGATCTCCGCCGTCGTCAGCGCCTTACCCAGCGCTTCCGGCAGCGCGTGCAGCCGATCTTGCGTCCACATCCAATCATGCGGATTCGCCGTCCGCGCCTTCGGGTTGAAAATCTCCCACTTCTCCACGGTCGCGAGATGACTGAAGCCCTCGTACACCTCCGCCACGTCGTGCCCGCTTTCGAGCAGCCGGAAATCCCGATCCAGCGCCGCGAGCTGCTTCGCCACCTCCTCGGGAGAAAGCGTCGCGCGCTTGTCGTGCAGCCCTAGCAGCGCGAGCGAAACCGTCCGCACATCATTCACAAAATAGCTGTCCGAATCCGGCCGCGTCTCCTCCGCATCGCCATGCGCCTTGAGCACCGCGCCCTTCGCCTCCCAGCGTCCGTCGATCAAGCCCGCACGGGCTTCCGCAGTCAGCTTGTCATTGCGCGAAAGGACTTCCGCCTCCTCCCGCAGCTTGCCGAAATTCGCATAGGTCGGCTCCGCATCAGCGAGCAATTCCTTGTAGCGTTTCGTCGGCTCCCATTGCAGCCCTCCGCGAATCGACAGCGCATTGCGCGCCCGCTCGGTCATCGTCTTCGTCAGTTCGAGCACTGGCGTGAGCAGCGCACTGCCCGGCTCCTTGCCGGCCATCGCTTTTTCCAAGGCGGTGCGCTGTTTGTTCAAGTCCTTCTGCATCGACCGCAGCGGCTCCGGCAGATTCAGCGCCGCATGCTCCGCGCTTGTGCCCATCAGGTCTTCCAGCCCGCGGATTTCCGTCAAAACCACGCGCATCCGATTCGCGAGCTGCGTCCATTTCGCCGCGTCGCTGCCGCTGTTCTTCGCCAACTCCGCAAGCCGCTCCTGCTCGCGCGCCACGACGAAAAAGTTCTCGTTCATCACGTCAATATCCTCCGCCGTGAGAAACACCCGGTAGCTTTCCAGCGCCAACCGCGACCGCTGCTCCGCACGAGCGCCCGCATCCGCCGCCTCGCGCATCAAATCCCGCGCAAACGGCACCGCCGGATTCCCCGCGAGCGTGTCGAAAATCCGCCGCGCATTCTGCGCCACCCCCGCATTTGCCCGCGCCACCGAGCGCGCGAGCAGCACGAGATCGCCCGACTGATGCCCCGGCACCGCCTCGCGCAAAGTCGCGCCGAGCTGCGCCACCACCGCTGCGTTCTTCGCCTCGAATTCCGTCATCGCCGCCGTCGCCGTCACCAGCGCCTGCTTGCGCCCCGCATCGCCATCCGGCAGCCGGTCAAACTGATCGCGCGCCTCGCCTGCCCGCTTCGCCAGTGCCTCCGCCGCCATCTGCTGCGCCCGCAGCGTCTCGAACAGCGCCCGCTGCGCCTCCAGCGACGACAGCCGCTTCGCCTCAAAACCCGACGCCGTAATCGTCACCTGCAAAGGCCGCGACTCACCACGGTTTCCTTTCAAATCCACGGCCAGCAATTTCATCGTCACCAGATCGCCCGGCTTCACCCCGGCCTCGTACAAATCCCAGCGCCGCTCGACCTTCGCCTTCGCGCCCGCGTCCTTCGCCAGCACCACTTCCTTCCACTCACCGTCATTGATCTTGATGAGCTGCGAAACCTTTGCCAGAGCCAGATCGTCGCTCGCCGTCCCCTGCACATCCACGATTTCATTCGCCGGCAAAATGAGATCCTGCTTCGGCAATTCCAGCTCCACCTGCGGCACCAGATCGGCCTCCGCGCGCAGCTCGTATTCCGGGCTGAATTTGTTTTCAAAACCGCTCTCCGCCCCGACCAGCCGCACGCGATAAATCCCCGACGCCGTCAGCGGCACCTTCGCCACGAGCTGCCCGCCGTCCGCCGTCAGCGGCACCACCGTGCTCTTTTTCCCCTGCTCCACCCGCAGCTCGCCGTCCTTCACTTTCTGATTCGTCGTCAGCCGCAGCTCCACCTCCGT
>JAYWEP010000188.1:0-2012 GCA_043779205.1 Chthoniobacter sp.
CGACAGCGTGAAGACGTGGCAGCCGGTGGCGTGGCCGGCCTTTTACGCGCAGGCCGCGGAGGTGCAGGCCATCGAGACGCTGACGGGCGATCTCGACAACTTCCTCGTCGATCTCTCGAAAAACCACGGGCGCGTCACGACCGGCGCGCACGCCAACCCGGCGATCAAGATGCGCATCGATCAATGGCTGGCGGAAAAGAAGAAACGCATGAGCCCGAAGGACGCGGCGGCGGCGGATCAGAATTTCATCTCGTTCCTCAAGGTCGCCTGCCGCTCGGACACCACCGCCGCGCAGCCGCGGCTGACCTACGACTATTTCCAGCGCCAGCTCGGCGAGCAGCAGCAGCAGCGCGGGGAGATCGCGGATATTTTCGACAAGATCATCAAGGACATCCAGAAGGACCGGTGAGTGCCCTCACTCCCACTCGATGGTCGCGGGCGGTTTGCTGCTGATGTCGTAGCAGACGCGGTTGACGCCTTTGACTTCGTTGATGATGCGGGTGGAAATCTTCGCGAGGAGTTCGTACGGGAGGCGCACCCAGTCGGCGGTCATGCCGTCCTGGGATTCGACGATGCGGAGGGCGATCGTGTTTTCGTAGGTGCGCTCGTCGCCCATGACGCCGACGCTTTTCACGGGAAGCAGGACGGCGAAGCTCTGCCAGACGCGGTAATACCAGTCGCTGGCTTTCATCTCGGAGACGACGATGGCGTCGGCTTCGCGGAGGATGCGGAGGCGCTCGCCGGTGATCGCGCCGAGGATGCGGACGGCGAGGCCGGGGCCGGGGAAGGGCTGGCGCAGGGTGACTTCTTTCGGCAGGCCGAGCTGCGCGCCGACTTCGCGGACTTCGTCTTTGAAAAGCTCGCGGAGCGGCTCGACGAGCTTGAGCTTCATGTTCTTCGGGAGGCCGCCGACGTTGTGGTGGCTCTTGATTAAAGCGGCGGGGTTGCCGGCGATGGCGACGCTTTCGATGACGTCGGGATAGAGCGTGCCTTGGGCGAGAAATTTGAAGCGGGTTTTGGTTCCAGCTTTGGTCAGCGACTTCACGGCATCGTCAAAAACGCGGACGAATTCGTTGCCGATGATTTTGCGTTTGCGCTCGGGGGAGGTGACGCCTTTCAAGCGGCCAAGGAAGCGCGCGGAGGCGCGGACGGTCTTGAGCTTGATGTGAAAGTTGTCGCCGAAGAGGCGCTGGACGGCGGCGGCTTCGTTGGCGCGGAGGAGGCCGTTGTCCACGAAGACGCAGGTGAGCTGGTCGCCGATGGCTTTGTGCAAAAGGGCGGCGGCGACGCTCGAATCCACGCCGCCGCTGAGGCCGAGGAGGACCTGGTCGCTGCCGACCTGCGCGCGGATCTGCGCGCAGATGTGGTCGATGAACGAGCCCATCGTCCAATCCATTTTGCAGCCGCAGATTTCGTAGAGAAAGTTGGCGAGGAGTTCCTTGCCGCGCGGGGTGTGGACGACTTCGGGATGAAACTGGAGGCCGTAGAATTTTTTGCGCGGCTGCTCGATGGCGGCGAAGGGCGAGTTGTCGGTGGTGGCGACGGTGCGGAAACCGCGGGGGAGTTTGGTGAGCTTGTCGCCGTGGCTGTTCCAGATGTCGATGGCCGCGGGCAGGCCGCGGAAGAGCGGACACGCGCGCTCTTTCACCTGGAGCATGCCGCTGCCGTACTCGCGCCGGGCGCTGTGCTCGACTCGCCCGCCGAGGTGGTGGCCCATGAGCTGCATGCCGTAGCAGATGCCGAGGATGGGGATGCCGAGGTCGAAAATCCCGGCGTCGGGCTGCGGCGCGTCCTTTCCATAAACGCTCGACGGGCCGCCGCTGAGGATGAGCCCGCGCGGATTCAGGGCGGCGATTTTTTGCGCCGGCAAATCGCAGCGCACGATCTGCGAATAGACCTGGCACTCGCGGACGCGGCGCGCGATGACCTGCGTGTATTGCGAGCCGAAATCGAGGATGACGATCCGCGATGCCGGGGCGACGGCGCTAGTTGCCGACACGGGTGTTTTCGCG
>JAYWEP010000189.1:0-28354 GCA_043779205.1 Chthoniobacter sp.
CTGCGCCCTTCCCGCCCACCGAAACACCACCAACCCAAACCCCGAAAACCAACAGAAACTCTCATAGCGAGTGGATCAAAAACCGGGGGCAGGCCAGACCAGCTCGACATCGTGAAATACAACTACACCGGAACGACCCAGGACCGCACCGTGGATTACAACTACGATGCGGTGGGCAGCCGCACCACCGTGGCCGACAGCGCCGGGCAGACGCCCGGCACTTACGCCCCGAACACGCTCAACCAGTACACCAGCGTGAACGGAGCGGGGCAGGGCTTCGACAGCAATGGCAATCAGACCATGGTGTACCTGGGCAGCGGCAGCTCCCCGAGTTATTTCACCTACGACGCGCAGAACCGGGCGACCAGCGGCTACGGCATGGTGCCGGGGGGCTACAATTCGATGAGCCTGGCCTACGACGCCCGCAACCGCTGCGTGAAGCGGACCAGCAGCGGCTCGTCCGGCATGACCACCACCTACCTCGTGTGGGACGGGTGGAACCTGCTGGCGGAGTTCGCGGGCGGCAGCGGCTACAGCTACCCGCCGCCACCCGCCACGGAACTGCGGCGCTACGTGCATGGGGCGGCGGTGGATGAAATCCTCCTGGCCATCGCGCCCAGCGCGGCGCAGACGGTGCATCACGTCCACGACGGGCTGGGCAATGTGACCGCCCTGACCGACGCGGGCGGCAACGCGGTGGAACGCTACACCTACGATGTCTTCGGCGCGGCCACCGTGCTCAACGCCAGCGGCACGGTGCTGACGGCGAGCGCGTATGGCAACCGGTTCCTCTTCACGGGCCGCGAGTGGATCGCGGAACTGGCGGTGTATGACTACCGGAATAGGATTTATTCGGCGAGCTTGGGGAGGTTTCTGCAGACGGACCAAGCTATTCAAAATATAGAAACAAGTCTTAACGAATGGTTGAAGCGAGAAATGGCTCACCTCAGCGTGCAGTTCCCGAGAGAATTGGCACAAGTTGTGATGGACGTCTATGACCCAGGGGTTGAAGAGTATTATCCGCAAGACAGCTCTGGTTTGACGCACTATGTAGCTCGGCTATACGAAAACCTATACAGTTATGCATTTAATAGCCCGGGGAAATACATAGATCCAGAAGGGCTGCGAAGCACGCCACCCGGGACTAAGCAAAACCGTTGCAAAGGAGGCAAAAGCAAAGAGGTTCTTGACAATAAATGTACTGCACCCAATCCCATCGGGGCAATTTTGGACTGCTGGGGGAAAAAATGTTGTTTGGAACACGATAAATGCTTCGACAAAAATGATTGTAATTCCTTATCGTGGTTTTGGCCCATTTGCGGAAGTGCGGCATGTCGAAACTGCAATGCAAAAGCCGTCGCATGTTTTCTTACCGGCGGTAACCTGACGCATTGAGACCAATGTTGTTCACAAAACGATCATTCTTGGGCGTCTATTTATGTTTGCCGCTGCTCGTCAGCGGATGCCAATCCACGTTTGAACTCGAGCCTGGGTCGCTAGTGCCTCGAAGATGGGCGAACGACGCACGCGTTCGTGGCTGCCACCGCTTAGATGTTAGCTTCTCGTCGTGGGAGCCGAGCGATAAAGTGACGGCTAGAATTCGGTGCAAAGATGGCGGAAGTGCTTTTAGTGAGGAAGGCCGCTTCCATTGGGCGGAGCCAGATGAAGTTGTCTCGAGAACTCCCGCAAAACAATTGACGATAGTCCATCAGTTCGGATCATCGGAACAATTCTACAAGGCGGTTACATTATACCCGCACGACGATCAAAACGGAGAAGTGTTCCTACGCTTGGTTAAGGAAATCGATCATCAACGTTGAGAAAATGGCATACTCTACTTGTCAAGAAATGGGTCGGTTCTGAACGGCATTTTAGAACAAGGGCAGGTGGGGTCAGTCTTAGAATCTCGCTCTTTCTTCCGAACAAATGTTAAGCCCCTCGTTCTCAAAGTGACTTTAGCCCCTCGCTCCCAAAGTGAGGCTTTGAGAGCGCAAAACTGCGGGCTGGCAACTTGGTTGCGCGGCGGGCAGAGTGACGGGTCTGCGTAATCGTAACCCAGTCAAAAAAAACCACCCATGACACCACCTACCAAACTCCTGCCTGCTCTGCTCACCTTTCTCACCGCCCCACTCATCGCCGGCGCGGAGACGACGCCTTTGACCCAGCCGCTGGCGGAGGAGCGGGAGACGGTGATCGCGTGCGAATGGGCGAAGACGGAGCCGCATCAGAATGTGCCGGTCTTTGGCTCGGCGAAGGAGAGCGAGCAGGCGCGGGGCAGCTATCATTACAAGCTGTGGCTGCCGCGGGGTTATCTGGCGGACACGGCGCGGCGGTGGCCGTGCATGTTCATCGCGGACCCCGGCGGCAATGCGGGGATGGGGAACATGGCGGCGCGGCTGCAAGCGGGCGGCTATGTGGTGGCGATGCTGGTGGAGTCGAAGAACGGGCCGTGGGTGCCGATCGTGGGCAATTTCCTGGCGGCGCACGATGACCTGGTGCAGCGGGTGCGGATTCAGGAGGGGCTGAAGTTTGCCACCGGGATGTCGGGCGGGGCGCGCGGGAGCAGTCTCTTTGCGCAGATGCGGCCGGGGTTTGCGGGGTGGATCGGGCAGGGTGCGGGGTTTGCGCCGGACGCGCATGGCGGCTATCACACGGCGGGGCTGCGGAAGCTGCCGGGGTTCCTGGTGGCGCTGACGATGGGGGAGACGGACGACAACCGCAATGAGATCGAAAAGGTGCGCGCGGCGGTGCCGGGCGCGGGGCGGTTTCTGCCGCTGACTTTTTCCGGCGGGCATGAGTGGGCTCCGGCGGAGAAGTTCGCGGCGGCGCTGGACTGGATGGAGCGGCAGCTTTACACCGAAGGCCCGGCGCGGGCGGAACTCAAGCCGGCCTACACGGCCTACGCGCAGCGGCTGGCGGAAACCTATGCGGGGCAGACTGCGCCGTGGGAGCGGCTGAAGGCGGGCGACGCGCTGCTCGCCTACGCCCGCGCGCGGAATCTGGCGATGGAGCCGGCGCTCGCTGCGCAAATCCGCGAGGCGCAGGCGGCGGTGCAAAAGCTGCGCGCCGATCCGGCACTGGCCCGCGAGGCGACGGCGGCGGACGCGTGGAAGCGCCTGCTGGAGGGCGAGCGCGGGGCGAACGCGGCGAAGCTGGCGGCGGATGCGCGGGATTTTGCGAAGCGTTACGCCGGCACGGAAGCGGCGCGGGAAGCGGAAAAGCGCGCGGGCACTCCGCCCGTGCCGTGAGCCGGGCGACGGAAGCCAAATCCGCGCAATGCTCTTGCCGCGCTCCGCGGGTTTTCTATTGTCCGCGGGATGAAAGCCCACGCTCTTTCCCTGCTGACGCTGCTCGCGCTGACGCTCTCCTCCTTCGCGGAGGGCAAGCTGCGGGTGTCGAGTTTTTCGACGATCCTCACGGAGATCGCGCAGCAGGTGGGCGGCGAGCGGGTGGTGGTGACGGGGCATGTGAAGCCGGGCGTCGATCCGCATGAATACGAGCCGAAGCCGGCGGACTTGAAGGCGGTGGGCGAGGCGCAGGTGATTCTGCTTTCGGCGAAGCACATGGAGGGCTACGTGGGAAAACTGAAGGAAAGCACGGGGACGAAGGGCGCGGTGATCGAGGTGGGCGATGGGTTTGCGTCGCTGAAAATGAAGGCGGAGGATGACCCGAATAAGATCGTGGAAGACCCGCACTGGTGGCACAGCATCACGAATATGGGGAAGGCGGTGAAGGTGGTGCGCGATGCTTTGATCAAGGCCAGTCCGGCGGACACGGCGGTTTTTACCGACAATGCGGCGAAGTATCTGGCGAAGCTCGGCGCGCTGCAAAAATGGGCGAAGACGGAGCTGGCGAAACTGCCGCGCGATCAGCGGAAGCTGGTCACTTCGCACGACGCGTTTCAGTATTTTGCGAAGGAGAACGGGTTCACGATCTACGCCATCGAGGGCATCTCGAGCGCGGATCAGCCGTCGTCGAAAAAAGTCGCGGACATCATTGCGACGATCAAGGCGCAGGGCGTGAAGGCGATTTTTCCGGAGAAGATTGAGAATCCGAAAGTGCTCAAGGAAATCACGCGCGAGAGCGGGGCGAGGCTGGGCGGGGAGCTGCATGCGGATGGGTTGGGCGAAGGCGAGGCGGCGACTTACGAGGGGATGTACCGGCACAACGTCGAGACGATCGTGAAGGCGCTCCAGTAAATGCGCGGCTCCCCACTGCTGCGGGCGCTGCTCGCTTTTCTCGCGATCCTCGCGCTCGGCTGGCCGCTGCGGCGGCTGACGGATGCGAGTGATGCGCCACGCGAGCAGCCGAAGGCGGTGGTGGTCGAGGCGAAGGAAGTCGGGTTGCGGCTGGCTTTCACGCTCGTGCCGAAGTCGGTGAGGGTGCTGCATCTCGGCAAGGAAGTGTGGAGCGAAACCGCGCCGGTGGCGGAACTGGAGCGCACGCTGAAGCTCGCGTATCCCGACGCGGGCATTGACCTCCAGTTTCAAATCGAATGGCCCGCCGGTGCGCCGCTCGCGGCGATGCGGGCGACGCTGACCGATCCGGCTGGCGATGCCCATGAACACAGCGTCTGGGGGCAGGGGAGTGCGGAGGAAGTGGTGACTTTCCCATGACCCTGCGCGCCTCCCTCAGCACGGCGCACGGGCTCGCGGTGAGCGATCTCACGGTGAGCTACAACCGCATTCCCGCGCTGCATCACATCGCCTTTGAAGTCGGCTGCGGGCAGTGCGTGGCGCTGCTCGGGCCGAACGGCGCGGGCAAATCCACGCTGCTCAAGGCGCTCGCCGGGCTGCTCCCGCGCGAGACGGGACGCATCGCTTTTCACGGGCACGAGGTGCGCGGGGCGACGCGCGATTTCGCCTACCTCCCGCAGCGCGAGGCGATCGACTGGGACTTTCCGACGACGGTGCGCGGGCTCGTGGAGATGGGGCGCTATCTGCGCGTGGGCTGGTGGCGCGGCTATGGGCGCGAGGACGCGAAGGCGGTGGACGAAGCCATCGCCGCGATGCACCTCGAACCGCTCGCGCAGCGGCAGATCAGCGCGCTTTCCGGCGGGCAGCAGCAGCGCGCCTTTCTCGCCCGCGCGCTGGCCCAGCAGGCGCATGTCTTTCTGCTCGATGAGCCTTTCACCGGCCTCGACAAGCCGACGCAGGACAATCTCAAGCAGCTCCTCCGCGGGCTGCGCGACCAGGGGAAACTGATCATCGCCTCGCACCACGACCTGCCGAGCGTGCGCGAGATTTTCGACCAGGCGATCCTGCTCAATGGCGAACTCATCGCCGCCGGCAGCATCGGCGAAGTCTTCACCGACGCGCATCTTCGCAAGACCTACGACACGCCGACGTTTGCGGGGCCGGCGGCGCATCATCATCACCACGGCCACGCGCATGACTGATGCGACCCATATGACTTATGGGACTTATGGGACGGATGCGAGTGCGGGCTTTGGCCTGCTTTGGACACGGCTTTACGACTGACCCGATGGACTGGCTCACGGAACCTTTTCACCACGAATTCATGCGCCGCGTTTTTGTCGGCGGCGCGCTCATCGGCTTCACCAATGGCTTCCTCGGCGCGTTCGTGGTGCTCCGCCGCATGGCGCTCATGGCGGATTCGCTTTCGCACTCGCTGCTGCCGGGATTGGCGATCGGCTGGATCCTCGCGGGCGGACTTGTGCCGAGCGCTTTGTTTGGCGGTGCGCTTTTTGCCGCGCTGACCGTGGCGCTCGGCGCGCAGTTGCTCGCGCGCAGTTCGCGGCTGAAGGAGGACACGGCCCTCGGCATTCTTTACACCGTGGCCTTTTCCGTGGGCATCGTGCTCATCGGTTTGTTCAAGGTGCGCGTCTCGCTGATGCACTGGCTTTTCGGAAACATCCTCGGCCTTTCCAATACGGACCTGTGGATGATCTGGGGCATCAGCCTCGTGGTCGTGCCGCTGCTCGCCGCACTCCAGCGCCCGCTGCTGCTCACGCTTTTCGATCCCACGGTCGCGGCCAGCCAGGGCATCCGCGTGAACCTGCTGAACTTCGTCCTGATGATCGCGCTCGTGCTCACGATGATCGCCTCGCTCCAGGCCATCGGCGTGATCATGCTTCTCGGCCTGCTCATTGCGCCTGCGGCCACGGTCTATCTGCTGTGCGATTCGTATCCGGCGATGCTCTGGGGCGGGGGACTCATCGGCATGTTTGGCTCCTGCACGGGGCTGCTCGTTTCCTACCGGCTAAACCTCCCGTCCGGCGCGTGCATCGTCCTCGTGCTCGGCGCGATTTTTTTCGCCGCGTATCTCTTCAGCCCGCGCTACGGCTTGTTCCGCAAGCTGCGGCGCGCGCGCCATTTTCACGAGGAAAGCCTCGCGCGCTGGCCGGGCAAGGCTCCCTCGGAGGGCGGAGACGAAACGCCCTGATCGCGGTCCATGGGCATGATCTCCGTCACCCCCGGCATCGCAGAAAGTTGCCAGTTCATCATCGGTGCGGCCTTTCTACCGCAGCGTGCTCTGCTTTGAACTGACGCAGCGAGCCGGTGATGCGCGTCACTCCACGACGAGTTCGCCGCGCATGAGCATCCAGTGGCCGGGGAAGGTGCAGACGTACGGGTAGCGGCCGGGCTGCGCGGGCGCGGTGAAGTGGATCGTAGTCGTCTTTTGGGGATCGAGGATGCGCGTGTGGGCGAGCACGTCGGGACTGTCGGGCACGTAGTGGCGGGCGACGGCGTCGGGTTCGGTGATGAGCTTGTTCGCCAGGTCGCCGACGCGTTCCACCGCGCCGGGCTTCACGAGCACCCAGTTGTGCGGCATCGCGTCGGGGTTCTCGAAGGTCAGCGACAGGCGCTCGCCGGCTTTTGCCCGCAGCTCTTTCTGCGCGAATTGCATGCCGCTCGCGGTCTGGATGCGCAGCGCGCGTCCGGGCGGGCCTTGCTCCCACTTCACCGGCTTCGGCGCGGTGTCGGAAGTCGCCGCAGGCGGGTGCGGCGCGGTCTTGGCGATGGAGCGGTGGCCGGGGAATTGTGTGAAGGCCGGGCCGAGCTGGTGCAGCGTGAGGTAGAAGTCGCGCGCGAGGAGGCCGGGCAGGTCGCAGCGCAGGTGCAGCACGTTGGCGGGCGCAAGCTGCGGGATTTCGAGAAAGAGCGCGCGGCCATCTTCGAGCAGATGCGCGGAGGTGATCGCGAGCGGGTCGTGTCCGCGCTTGTCGGGCGAGCGGACGGAATACTCCTCGCTGCCGTAACCCGCGCTGTAGCGGTAGCTCCACTCCTGGGCAAAGAAGCGGCGCACGTCGCTCGCGGCGTTCTTGTCGAGCGGGTCGGCGAAACGCAGCAGCACGCCATTTTCGTGCGCCTCGGTCGCGCGCGGCGCCTGCACGGGATCGCCGGTGGAGCGCATGCGCTGGAAGCAGCCTTCCCCCGGCGCGTAGGTGATCCAGCCGGCCATGCCTGCGACGTAGAGCTGGCCGTCGCGCGGGCTGAACGCGCCGCGGTGCGCGCCGCTGCTGAAGTCGCCCGGCAGCGGAATGACCGCGCCCTGCGCCACCTCGCCGAGCCGCTCGCGCAGCACGAGAAAGGCGGTGCCGTTTCCCCATGAGAAATGCACGAGCGTCCCCGCCGGCACGCCCCAGCGGTCGCCCTGCACGTAGCACTGACCGCCGCACGAGTGGTCTTCTCCGCGCGGCAAATAGGCGAGCGGTGGCAGATGTCCGCGCGGTCCCGGCTGGGGGCCGCCATGTCCGAAGTGGCCCGCCGCCTCGCCGGGTTTCGGCAGAAATTCGTAGAGCATCGAAGCCGGCGTCCAGTCACCTTCCTGCACGGCGACGGCGACTTCGCCATTCGGTCCGAGGCCGATTCCGTCGGGATTGCGCAAGCCGGTGGCGAGCACTTCGGCAGGCGTCGCGCCCGGCGTGACCCGCACCACGCCTTGCCGGCCCGAGGCGAGGTAGAAGCGTCCCTCGCGATCGTGCTGGAGGCCCGTGACGAAATCATGCCCGCCCGTCGGCGTCTCGTAGGCCTTGGAAAGACACTCGTAAAAGTCCGCCTCGCCGTCGCCGTTGAGATCGTGCAGCCGCGTGATCTGATCGCGCCCGAGCACGCAGATTTTCCCGTCCACGATGTTCAGCCCCAGCGGCTGGTGCAGCCCGACGGCAAAGCGCTTCCACTTCAGCCGCGGGAGCTTGTCGTCGATGCCCGAGACGACCCACACCTCACCCTCGATGGTGCAAAGCGCCGCGTCGCCATTGGGAAAAAAATCGAGTCCGCCAAAGTGCCAGAGCGAGCGCCACGGCGTCTGCGCCGGCAGGGTGAGCGTGTCGATCGCGTAGGGCTTGCCGGTGCCGGGCGTGACGTTGGTTTCAAAAATCTGCGGCCACTGCGCGGGGCCGCCACGCGTGAGCGCGCCGAGCTTTCCCTCGCTCGCGCGCTCACGCGTGATGACCACGCTCCCGCCCTGGCTGGAGGCTGATTCCAGCCACTCCGCGCCCTCGCGTTCGTAGGAAAAAATCACCCGCGCGCCGTGCCGGTAAAAGCCGCGATAGGTGAAGCTGCCCGCCTTGGCCGGCTCGCCTTTCGGCGCCGCGATTGCCTCACCCGCCGGATCGATTCCGCCGAGAAACCCGAACCGCGCCGTGCCGAAACGCACGAAGCCGCCGCGCCAGGCCTCGGGCCAGGTGAGCGTGTCCGGATCGAAGCAGACCGCCGCGTCTTCGAGCCGCACGCACACGGCGCGCGGGACGGTGCGAGCGCCGCGGCGAAAGATGCCCGCCTGCACGGAGCCGATGTCCATTTGGTTCCAGCGACCGTTGTTCCAACTCGCCTCGGTCTGGTTGCCCCAGTGCCCGGAGCGCCCCCCGTCGAGGCCCGGAAACGCGGGCAGCAGTTCCGGCTTTTCCGCGCTCGCGGCAAAGTCGCGCGCCTCCTTCGCGTAGAAGTCGTAGATGCGGTCGCGGTTGATCGGATGCGTGTGCAGCGGATGCGCGGCTGGGTCGAGCGGCTCGCGTTCGGGCAGGATGAACGAGGTCGTCTTTGGCAGTTCGTCGAGCGGCCAGAGGCCGATGGTGGTTTCGTCGCGAGTCAGCGCAGCGGCGGGCGCGGCAGTGATCTCGCGCACGCCGCGCGAGATGCGCACGTCGTCCACCAAACCGTCGCACCCAACACCATCCTCCACCGTGCGCCCGATTCCCAATTCGCCCGGCACCGCCGCGCGCACGCGCGCCGCAAGCGCCTGCTCTTTCACGAGCTTGCCATCCACGAAGAGTCGCACGCGCTCCTTCTCCAGCACCATCGCGAGATGATGCCACGCATCGTCGCAGATCTTCGCGCCGCTCCGAACCTCGCCGCCCTGCCCCGGCAGAAACACCGCGAGATCGCCCGCTCCGGCGTAGGAATAAATCTCCCAGTGCGCGCTGGAATCCTTCGTGTCGCTGGCGACGACGACGTTGAAACTCTGCGCATTGCGGAGCTTCGCCCAGGCCTCGACGGTGATCGGCACCGCGCGCCACTCGTCGCTGCCCGGCATCAGCAAACCGCCGCCATCGCCCGCATCGAGCGCCTTGCCGAAGCGGCCGGGAACCAGCCTGCCGCCTTGCTTCGCCGCGCGTGCAGCCTCCACGAAGTCCGGCTTCGGTCCGCCCGAGCCCGGTTGCGTGAGTTCTTTTTTGCACCAATCGAGCCCGCGCAGACCATTGCCCAGCGTCACCTCCGCATCGCCGCCCTGCTCGGCGATCAGGCCGATCGGCCCGCGCCAGCCGCTGTCCAAAACCACGCGCAACATCTCCAGCTCGAACCTGCCCTGCGACGGCGGCATGATCTTCGACTCACCATTCTCAACCATGCCCGTCACGTTCACCGC
Source organism: Chthoniobacter sp. (assembly GCA_043779205.1). Classification (GTDB taxonomy): domain Bacteria; phylum Verrucomicrobiota; class Verrucomicrobiia; order Chthoniobacterales; family Chthoniobacteraceae; genus Chthoniobacter. The sequence continues at coordinate 9,832 of JAYWEP010000189.1, forward strand.
GACGACGTGAGGTTGGATGCGTTTCCAAAGGGCCGGGAAGTCGGCGATGTCGCCATGGCCGTGGCTGAAGTTATACGCGATCCCGACATCGGTGACGCCGAGTTGTTTGAGCCGCCCGATGATCGCGACCTCATTGTCCGGCTGACCGAACCAACCCCCGTGGTTGTAAAGCTCAACCTTGCACCCATACGGCTTCGCGAGTTCCACGATCTCGCGGATGCGATCGGCTTCCTGCTCCGCCCGCTGCCGCTGCTCCTCGGGCGTTTTCACCGGCGCGCCACTCCCCGTCACCCAGAGCTGCGGATGCACATTCTGGCGCTTGAAAACTTCCAGCGTCTGGAGCAGCACCGGATCGCGCGCACTGGTTGGCGACCACCACGCGGCGAGCTCGACACCGTGTTTTTTCAAAGCCTCAATCTCTGCGTCGAAAGTCGGAATGTCCTTCGCCCGCCAGTCATACACGAACCGCTTGAAACCCAGCTTTTGCAGCATCTCCGCGCGCTCTGCCGGTCCGCGCTGTTTCGCGTCGAAAGGCACGGCGCACCAGGCGTGCAGATTGTCCGGGGCGAAAAGTTCCTCCGGGTTCGTGGCACCCGCCGGGCGAGCGGGGCTGGGGAGATACGGAGGCGCAGGGATCTGCGCGCGGAGCGGCGCAAGAACGAGCAGAGTCACGAGAAGAAACGATGGTTTTTTCATGGGAAATGGATCGGGAACGTAGCGGACGCGCGGGGTCTGTCAGGGAGGTTCCCGGTCAGCGTTCACTTTTGCCCGACGCCGCAACGAACGCCGCGAAAGTCTCCATCCGATGGATGTTCGTTGATGCGCCGCCGCGCTGTTCTTGGTGCTTCTGCTCGGAACAGTAGTAAGGGCTCCAGCGCCCCCGGCTCGGGGCCAGCGCTTGAGGTCATTAGGCGTTTTTCGCGTTTTCGGGGGACTTACTTTATCGAAAACCGATGCACCGTGGTGCTGCGAAGGGTCTGGCCGGGGCGGAGGACGGTGGTGGGAAAGGCGGGTTGGTTTGGCGAGTCCGGGTAGTGCTGGGTCTCGAGGCAGAAGGCGGAGTTTTTTTTGTAAACGCTGCCGCCTTTGCCGATGACGGTGCCGTCGAGGTAGTTGGCGGTGTAGAGCTGGATGCCGGGTTCGGTGGTGGAGATGGTCATGGTGCGGCCGCTGGCGGGGTCGCGGATTTCGGCGGCGACGTTGAGCATTCCGGGAGGCAGGGGCTGGTCGATGATGAAGCAGTGGTCGTAGCCACCGGGCTTTCCAGTCATCTGCGCGAAGTCGCGGGCGATGGTTTTCGGCTGGGTGAAGTCCATGGGGCCGCCGGCGACGGGCTCGATTTTTCCGGTGGGAATGCTGCCGTCATCGACGGGCAGGTAGCGGCTCGCGTGCAGGGTAAGTTCGTGGCCGAGGATGTCGCCCGCGCCCGCGCCGGCGAGGTTCCAATAGGCGTGGTTGGTGAGGTTGAGGACGGTCGGTTTGTCGGTCGTCGCTTCGTAGTCGAGGCGGAGTTCGTCGGCGTCGGTGAGGGTGTAAGTCACGGCGACTTGGAGGGTGCCGGGGTAGCCTTCCTCGCCGTCGGCGCTGGTGTGGGTGAAGCGGACGGCGTTGCCTTCCGCGGTGGCTTTCCAGTTGCGCTTGTCGAAGCCTTTGAGGCCGCCGTGGAGATGGTTCTGGCCGTTGTTCGTGGCGAGGGTGTGGGTGGTGCCGTCGAGGGTGAATTTCCCTTTCGCGATGCGGTTGGCAAAACGACCGGTGGTGACGCCGAAATGCGGATGACCCGCGAGGTAGCTGTCGAGCTTGTCGAAGCCGAGGGTGACATCGGCGAGCACACCCTTGCGGTCGGGGACGAGCATGGCGACGAGGCCCGCGCCCCAGGTGGTGACTTTGGCCTTGAGGCCGTGGTTGTTGGTGAGGGTGAAGATTTCGACGGTCTCGCCGTCGGGGGTTTTTCCGAAGGTTTCTTTTTCCATAAAGGGGAGGTGTTTGCCGCCGTCGGTATCCGCAGCACTGGCCACGAGGCTCGCGAGGCCGAGGCCGAAGGCCGAAGCCACGGCGAGGGTCTGGAGGGGATGGGGCATGGCGGTGGTCGGGAGAAATCAGGCGCGGAAATGGGAGTCAACTGGAAACCGGAAACGTGAAACCTGAAACCGGAGTTGCTGAGGCCGGGGCTGCTCATTACTCAGGTTTCAGGTTTCACGTCTCAGGTTTGAATTTTTTGTTCCCACCGCCCGCTTGCTCGGTATCCTCCCGCGCCTCCCGTCCCCGCCCGCTGGCGTTCGGGGGTTCTATTTTTTCCCGCACAGACACGATGAGTTCCAAAACCATGAAAGGCGTCGGCGTGGTTCCCAAGCACCGGGAGCTGCGTCTGATCGAGCATCCTGAACCGGCGATTTCCGCCCCGCATGAGCTGAAGATCCGCACCATCGAGGTGGGCATCTGCGGCACCGATCGGGAGATTTGCACCTTTGCCTACGGCCAGCCGCCGGGCGGCGAGGACTACCTGCTGCTGGGCCACGAATGCCTCGGCGAAGTCGTGGAGGTCGGCGCGGCGGTGAAGAATTTCAAGCCCGGCGATCTCGTGGTGCCGAGCGTGCGCCGGCCCTGCACGGATCCGAACTGCGCGCCGTGCCGCGAGGGGCGCCAGGACTTTTGCTGCACCTGGAAATTCACCGAGCGCGGCATCAATCAGGTGCATGGATTTCTCACCGAGTTCTTCGTCGAGGAAGAGGCCTACCTCACGCCGGTGCCGCCGGATTTGCGCGATGTGGCGGTGATGGCGGAGCCGCTGACCATCGCGGAAAAAGGGCTCGCGCAGGCGTGGCAGGTGCAGAAGCGGCTGAGCTGGGAGCATCACAATCGCGATGGCAAGGGCCGCGGCTACGGGCGCAATGCGGTGGTGCTCGGGGCCGGGCCGATCGGTCTGCTGGGCGCGATGAAGCTGCTGATCGAGGGCTTCCGCGTGTTCATCTATTCGCGCTCGGCGAAGCCGAACTTCAAAGCGAACATCGCCGCGCAGATCGGTGCGGAATACATTTCCAACCTGGAGGTTTCCGTGGATGAACTCGCCGCGCGCGTGGGCAACATCGACCTCATCTACGAGGCGGTGGGCGAGGGGCACCTGACCTTTGACGTGATGCGCGTGCTGGGCATCAACGGCATTTACATTCTCACCGGCATCCCCGCGGAGAAGCCGCCGATCCCGGTTTTTGCGGACAACATCATGCGCAATATCACGCTCAAGAATCAGGCCATCATCGGCACGGTCAACGCGAGCCCGGTGGATTTCGCGGACGCCATTCGCGACCTCGGCGAATTCAAAAAGCGCTGGCCGGAGGCCGTCGGCGCGCTCATCACGGGCCGCCACGGAATCGACGCGCACCGCGAACTGCTCGTGGGCAAGGCGACGGGCATCAAGAACGTGATCGACTTCCGCTGACCGCGAGATTCCCCGCTTTTATGAGCAAAAAAAACTGGATTGATGTTTCTGTTCCTCTCCGCAATGGCATGCACGGCTGGCCGGGCAATCCGCCCACGGTCGTGACCATGCACCTCGGCACGGCGAAGGGCGACGTGTGCAATGTGTCGGCGATCAATTTCAACTCGCACACCGGCACGCACATGGATGCGCCGCTGCATTTCCTGCCCGGCACGAAGACGATGGACGACGTGCCGTGGGACGCGGTGATCGGGCCGGCGCGCGTGGTCGAGATCAAGGACAAGGAGGCGATCAAGCCGGCGGAGTTGAAGAAGCTGAAACTGCGGAAAGGCGAGCGGCTGCTTTTCAAAACGCGCAACTCGGCGGTCGGCTGGGCGAAGCCGGAGTTCGACAAGGACTTCGTCTATATCTCGAAGGAGGGCGCGCAGTACCTGGTGGATTGCGGCGTGCGGACGGTGGGCGTGGATTACCTGAGCGTCGGCGGTTTCTACAAGGATGGCATTGAGACGCATCATGTGCTGCTCGGCGCGGAAGTCTGGATCATCGAGGGGCTCGACCTGGCGAAAGTGAAGCCGGGCAACTACGATCTGCTCTGCCTGCCGATCAAATTTCACCAAGGCGACGGAGCGCCCGCGCGCTGCCTGCTCCGCCCGCGCTGAGCGCGATGCCCCGAGCCCCGCGGGTTTTGCGCCGGGCGAACTAGCGGCATCCTCCATGGACTTTCTCACCGACCCGCAATTCTGGTCCCGCTGGCTGCGCATTGTCTTCATCGACCTCGCGCTGGCGGGCGACAATGCCGTGGTCATCGCGCTGGCGGTGCGCTCACTGCCGGCGCGGGAGCAGTTTTTCGGGCGCGTTTTTGGCACGCTCGGCGCGGTGGTGCTGCGGGTGCTTTTTGTCTTCGTCGTCACGCAACTGCTGCGCGTGCCTTTTCTCCAGCTCGTCTGCGGGCTGCTGCTCATCTGGATCGCCGTGAAGCTCGTGCGCCCCGGCCACGCGGAGGACGGCCGGGTGCGCTCCGGCACGACGCTCAAGGAGGCCATCGGGGTCATCATTCTCGCCGACGTGGTGATGAGCCTCGACAACGTCATCGCCATCGCCGCGGCGGCCCAGGGCGATCTCGTGCTGGTGATCTTTGGCCTGCTGCTGTCCATCCCGCTCGTCGTCTGGGGCAGCGGCATTCTCGCGCGTCTGATGAACCGCTTTCCGCTCATCATCTGGCTCGGCGGCGGCGTGCTCGGCTTCGTCGCGGTGGATTTGATTCTGCGAGACGGCTGGGTCGTGGCTTTTCTCGGTGCGCGACTTGCCGCCGTTCACCACACAGCGCCTTCGGTCTGTGGCACCGTCATTGCCGGGCTCGGCTGGTGGTGGAGTGAAAGGCGGGGGCCGTTGACCGGCGGCGGTATGAACCCCGAACCTCCGGAAGCGCCGCACCGCCTGTCCGCGGACCTGCGCGCCCTCCTGCGCGAGGCCGCGGGCCGCTCGATGACCCTGGGCGAGATCGAACAGATTCTGCAGGGCCGCGGCTTCGGCATGCTCCTGCTCCTGCTGGCGCTGCCGTTCACTTTTCCCATCGCCATCCCTGGGCTGTCGGTGCCGTTCGGTCTGGTCATCATGCTCATCGGTGTGCGCCTCGCGGCGGGGCAAAAGCCGTGGCTCCCGGCGTTTATTTTGCGGCGCGAAATCAAATACACGGTCCTCGAAAAGATCGTCGGCCTCGGGCTGAAGCTTTCCGTGCGGCTGGAGAAGGTGGTGAAGCCCCGCATGCACTTTCTCCAGCGCTGGCCCGGCATGCTCAATCTCATCGGCCTCGGCATCGCCTCCGGCGGACTGCTCCTCTCCCTGCCGCTGCCGCCGCTCATCCCTTTCTCCAATACCATCCCCGCCTTCGCCGTGCTTTTCCTCACCGCCGGGATGATTGAGCGCGACGGACTCCTCGTCCTCCTCGGCCATTGCGTGAATGTGGCCGCGTGGATTTATTTCAGCGTCATGTTTGCCGCCGCCGGCCACGGGATCAGCCGGCTGTGGCAGCATTTCGGGTGGTGAAATGGGCGAATGACGAATGACGAATGACAAGGGAATGACAAAGACCGAAGGGCGCGGCGAATGTCCGGCCATTCGTCATTCGGGTTTCATTCGTCTCCGTCATTCGTCATTGCTCCCCTCCGCAAGTTTCTTGAAAAAGCCGATTGCCTTTTCCGCAAGCAACGCTGTAATCTCGCCCAACTTCATGAAGACCCTCCTCAGCATTTCCATCCTCGCCTTTCTCGCCGTCAGCGCCTTTGCCGATATTCAGGATCCGCCGATGAACGATTTCGGCCCGACCCGCAAACTCGCCCGCGGCCTCTGCAACGTCGCCTTCGCGGGGGTCGAACCCGTGCAGAACGTGGCCGAGCTGAACCAGCGCGAGGGCAACTCCGCCGGCCTGCTCTACGGTGCCACGAAGGGTTTTGGCCGCTTCTTCTTCCGCATGGGCATCGGCCTCTACGAAATCGCCACGCATCCTTTCGCCACCTACAAGGGCTCCTACCGCCCGCCGTACAAGAGCAATATCCCGTGGATCCATGGCGGCTACGAGGAGTTCCCGCCGGAGCTGGGCTTCGAGAGCCGCTACCGCTACACGCGCAATTACGCGGGCTGGTAAAACCCTTCGCCTTTCGCCAAAGAGGCTTCCGTTTCACGACGGAAGCCTCTTTTTTTCCATGCCTGCCGACGCTCCACTCACGCTCCAGATCCACGACATCGCCTTTGGCGGCAAAGGCGTCGCGCGCCATGACGGCAAGGTTTTCTTCGTCCCGTTCACGATCCCCGGCGAGACCGTGACCGCGCGCGTGGTGCGGCAGAAAAAAAACTTCGGCGAGGCCGAACTCATCGCCGTCACGGAGGCCTCGCCGGACCGCGTCGCCCCGCCGTGCCCATACTTTGGCCGTTGCGGCGGCTGCAGCTACCAGCACATCGCCTATCCGCGGCAGCTCGCGATCAAAGCCGCGCAGGTCGAGCAGACGCTCCTGCGTGTGGGAAAGCTGGCCGGCGTCCCGATGCGCCCCATCGTCGCCGCGCCGCAGCCCTTCGGCTATCGCAACCGCATCCGCGTCCACGTCGCCGGCGGGCGCACCGGCTTCTACGCGCAGGACGGGCGCACCCTCGTGGACGTGGAGCAGTGCGCCATCGCCGCGCCCGTGGTGAACAAGGCCCTCCGCGACCTGCGCCTGGCCGGGGTCCGCGATGGTGACTACGCGCTGCGCGCCAAAGGCGGCGGCCCCTATTTCGAGCAGACGAATCCCGACGTCACGCGCGCGCTGCTCGCGCTCGTCGAGGCCACCGTCCGGCGCGGGCAGGCGCTGCTCGTGGATGCGTATTGCGGGGCCGGGGTCTTCGCGAAAAAGCTCACCGCCCTTTTTGAGCAGGTCACCGGCATCGAGGAAAACGCCAGCGCCATCGAGAAGGCCCGCCGCTCCACCGAGCCGCACGAGCACTACCTCCACGGCGATGTCAGCGCCCACCTCGCCGACCTCCTCGCCGCCCACGACGCCACCCGCACCACCGTCCTCCTCGATCCCCCCGCCACCGGCCTCGACGCCCGCGTCACCGATCTCCTCCTCGCCGCCGCGCCGTCGGAGATTCTCTACGTCTCCTGCAACCCCGCCACCCTCGCCCGCGACCTCGCCCTGCTTGGCCGCAGCTACGCGCTCACCGCCGTCACCCCGCTCGACATGTTTCCCCAGACCGCCGAGATCGAAGTCCTCGCGCATTTGGAGCGCCGCTGATTTTTTTGCTTCGGAAGCGGTGGGGGAGGTAAGGCGATGTTTTTTTAACGCAGAGGCGCGGAGACGCGGAGGACGCAGAGGTTTTACGTAGAGAGGGGGATCGAAATTCCAACGCCAAAACCAGGCCGGGATGAGTTCCGGCAATCCCTTCCGGGCAGTCGCCTCCACCCAGCGCCGGATCCGGACTTTCCTCCGCGATCTCTGCGCCTCTGCGTCTCTGCGTTTTCAAAATAAATGTGCGAATTTCCCGGCATCGCTAAGAAATCGCGCCGCCCGTCCGTTTGCGCCATAGAACCCTATGACCGCCCCGGACGCGCCCGACCTCCTCGCCCTGCTCGACCGCTACGAACGCCCGCTCGTGCGCTATGCGTGCAGCATCGTCGGCGATCTCGATTCCGCGCGCGATGTGGTGCAGGAGACGTTCATCAAACTGGCGCAGGGGGGAATGGGGGAAAGGCGGAAGGCGGAAGGCGGAAGGCGGAACGGCAGCGATAGCGCGTCTTCCGAAGCGGCGACATCCGATCTTCCGCCGCCAAACGACGGCGGGGAGATCGCTGCCCACTTCCGTCCTCCGCCTTCCGCCTTCCGCCTTTCCACCGAAGCCTGGCTTTTCACCGTCACCCGCAACCGCGCGCTCGACCACCAACGCAAACACCGCCGCATCATCCCCATGCCACTTCCCGACAACCGCCCCAGCGGCGAGCCCGGCCCCGCCGCCACCCTCGAGCGGCGCGAGGCCGCCACCTCGCTCTTCCGCCTGCTCGACGCGCTGAGCCCGAACCAGCGCGAAGTCATCCGCCTCAAATTCCAAAACGACCTCTCCTACCGTGAGATCGCCGACGTCACGCAGCTCAGCGTGACCAACGTCGGCTTCCTCCTCCACACCGGGCTGAAAAAACTCCGCGCCCTGCTCCGCGAGCAGCCGCTCCCGGATTTCGATCTCCCCCTCCGCTCCACGCTATGAAGACCGACGACCCCAAATTCACCGCCCACGCCCTCGGCGAACTCGACGACCTCACGCCCGCCGAGCGCGCGGAAATCGCCGCCCTCCTCGCCGCCGACGCCGAAGCCGCGGCCGACGCCGAAGAAACCCGCGCCCTCGCCGCGCGTCTCCGCAGCGAGTTGCAAAGCGAGCAATCCGCCCCGCTCACCGACGCGCAGCGCGCCGCCGTGCTGGCTGCGAATACTGTGCCCATCAGCCTTCGTGGCTCGTCGGATTTGGAAAAGGCGAGAGTTCGTCCGTGGCGTCCCTCCCGCGTGCTCGGCTCGCTGGCCCTCGCCGCGAGCGTGGTCTTGTGCGCGTCGCTGGCGTGGAAAGCGGAGTTTCAAAAGCCGCGTCCGTCTTTGGAAAATCTGACGATCACCCCGCAGTCACCGGCGGCGGATCAGCCCGTGGTTGAAGAAGTCGCCGCCCCGCATCCCGAGCCGGAAGCACCCGCGCTAAAAATTGCGGAAGCGGTGGCACAACCTGCTCCACCCGCCAACCCAGCGCCTACGACGACACCTCCGAATCTTGATGACCTAACGGAAAAGAAAGAAACGCTCGCAGGCGAGGCGCGTTACGCCCAAGCCAAGCTGGATGCCGCGCAGAAACAGCTCGCAGCTCAGACGGCAGGCAGAAATATCGCGGCAACGGATCGTCTGAATCAGGAATCCAAAAACTGGCAAGCCCGCCTCGACGCCACTCGCGCGCAACTCGCGCAGGTTGAGAAAGAGTTGGATGTCGCAACGCAAGGACAGCAAGACGCCGCCACAGCGAGCAACGAAGCCATCGTTTCAGGCGAAGTGCTCGAAGTTTTTGTCGATGAAGACCAGTCCCTCAACGCGCGTTACAAAGTTCGCCGTGGTGGATACATCATCATGCCCAAAGTCGGACGCATCGCCATCGCCGGTAAAACCATCCCCCGTGCTGAAGTCTCCGTGAAGCGCGCACTCCAAAACTCGCAGATGCGCATCGCTTCCGTCCTTATCCAGCGCGTTCAGGGCTCGGACATTGAATCTCCGAGGAGCGAAGATTCAGCTTCGTTAGCGAAGGCGGGGCACGATTACTATTTTGACGCCCCGGATGGTTCCCCGGAAGTTCTGCAACGCAGCGCGGACGGCAAATTCCATTGGGGAAACAAAGGCGATCGCGAGCAGCCGCGCGGTCTTGACCTCGCACCTTCCGACCCTTCCGACTCCGCCGAGTCCTACGACTTCATCGCCGACAACGCCTTTCTCCCCGTCGCGCAAGCGCCGCTCTCGACCTTCAGCATCGACGTGGACACGGCGAGTTACGCCATCGTGCGGCGCTTTCTCAATGAGCAGCACCTGCCGCCGAAGGGCGCGGTGCGGATCGAGGAACTCATCAACTACTTCACCTACGACTACCCGCAGCCGCAGGGCGACGCGCCTTTCTCCGCGACGATGGAAGTGGCCGCCTGCCCTTGGACGCCCGCGCACCGGCTCGTCCGCATCGGGCTCAAAGGCCGCGAGATCGCGAAGGACCAGCGCCCGGCGAGCAACCTCGTTTTTCTCATCGATGTCTCCGGCTCGATGGAGCCCGCGAACAAGCTCCCGCTTTTGAAACAAAGCCTCGGCCTGCTTATCGACCAGCTCGGCGCGGAGGACCAGGTGGCGATGGTCGTGTATGCCGGCAACAGCGGCTGCGTGCTCGAACCCACGCACAGCAAAGCGAAGATGCGCGTCGCCTTGAAAAAGCTCGAAGCCGGCGGCTCGACCAATGGCGCGAGCGGCATCCAGCTCGCCTACGAGATCGCGGAGAAGAGCTTCATCAAAGGCGGCACGAACCGCGTGATCCTCGCGACCGACGGCGATTGGAACGTCGGCATCACGAACCCCGCCGACCTTTTCGACATGATCGCGAAGAAGGCGAAGGGCGGCGTTTTCCTCACCGTCCTCGGCGTCGGCATGGACAATCTCAAGGACTCGATGCTCGTGAAACTCGCCGACAAAGGGAACGGCAACTACGGCTACCTCGACACGCTCATCGAGGCGAAAAAGCTGCTCGCCGACCAGCTCAGCGGCACGCTCGTGACCATCGCCAAGGACGTGAAAATCCAGGTCGAGTTCAACCCCGCGCAGGTCGCCGCCTACCGGCTCATCGGCTACGAAAAGCGGCTCTTAGCGAAGGAGGATTTCAACGACGACACGAAGGATGCGGGCGAGATCGGTGCGGGGCACACCGTCACGGCGCTTTATGAAATCGTGCCCGCGGGCGGCGAGGTACCGGCGGCAAATCCGAACGTCGATAAACTGCGGTACGCGCCGCAAAGCGTGGACAATCCGAACGTCCGCAATTTGAAAGAGCACGGCGTCGAGCCAGTGCCCGCCGAAGTCGCGAAGGAACTGCTCACGCTCAAACTCCGCTACAAAGCGCCCGACGGCGATGTGAGCAAGCTCCTCGAATTCCCGCTCACCGACACCGGCGCGACGTGGGAGAAATCCTCCCGCGACTTCCGCTTCGCCGCCGCCGTCGCCGGCTACGGCATGCTCCTCCGCGACTCGCCGCACAAGGGCACCGCGACATGGAATTCCGTCCGCGAACTCGCCGTCGAAGGCAAAGGCGAAGACGCCACCGGCTATCGCGCGGAGTTCATCACCCTGCTCGAAAAAGCGAAGGCGCTCGCGCGCTGAGCGACAGTGAAAAGAAAGTCACGCGGGTGGATGGCGTCGCTCCGCGCGCCATGCCCACAACCCGCGCGCAGCGCCCATCACTTCCCCGCGTGGATAGGAAGTGCGCCTTCGGCGGAGGGCTTCGCATGGCGCGCGGAGCGACGCCATCCACCTGACTTCTTTCCCAGTCTCTAACAAACCACCGCCCCATTCCGTCATTCAAATACCCGCCATGAAAACCTTCACCGCCTGTCTCACCGCACTTCTTTTTTTCGCAGCTTCCGCCTACCCGCTCGGCATGGACACCGGCACGCAGCCCGCCGTGCAGCAGGACGGCTGGCCGAAAGGCGCGGTGGAGCTGGCGAACGATCCGCACCGCGTCTCCGGCTATTGGGTGAACCAGAGCGACGTGTTTTTCTTCGCGGGCGACACCGCCGCCTTCAACGCCTTCCTCGTCCGCTACGCCGCGCTCTCCGGCGAGGAGACGCCGCACATTCTCACCATCCAGCCCGGCCCCGGCACGACGACGAGGCTCGGCGAAAAGGAGCCGAAGATTCACTACGAATGGTTCATGAAAATCACTCGCGCGGGCTGGGACGGCGAGCAGCACTACAACCCCGACCCGAAGATCGACCGCTTCCCCGTGCGCGTGCGGATCGGCCTGGCGACAGGTGGCGCGGTCGATCTGCAAGCCGTTGAGCTGCCCGCAAACGTCGATTTGAAAACGAAGAGCGCGGAGGACATCGAAGCGTGGGTCATGCAGCAGCGCGCGAAACGCATCGAAACGGAGGCGAAAGCGAAGACTGGGGCGAAGTGAGCGCGGGCTCTTGATCGGTCGCGGCGGGAGCGATAGACCAGCGCCCGCCATGACCATCACCGATCACGAATCCGTCGATCTCCCCACGCCGAGCGGCCCGATGCGGACGCACGTCTTCCGTCCCGTCGGCGAGGGACGCTACCCTGGCATCCTGCTCTACTCCGAGATTTTCCAAGTCACCGGCCCCATCCGCCGCACCGCGGCCATGCTTGCGGGACACGGCTTCGTCGTCGCCGCGCCGGAAATTTACCACGAATACGAACCCGCCGACACCGTGCTCGCCTACGACAGCGCGGGCGCGGATCGCGGCAACGCGCTCAAGACCACGAAGCCGCTCGACGCCTACGACGCGGATGCGCGCGCCGTTTTGCAATACCTCGCCGAGCATCCCGCATCGACCGGGAAGCTAGGCTGCATGGGCATCTGCATCGGCGGGCACCTTGCCTTCCGTGCGGCGATGAATCCCGGCGTGCTCGCGACGGCATGCTTTTACGCGACCGACATCCACAAGCGCAGCCTCGGCGCGGGGATGAACGACAACACGCTCGACCGCATCCCCGAGATCACCGGCGAGATGCTGATGATCTGGGGCCGCCAGGACCCGCATGTGCCGCTGGAGGGCCGCTTGAAAATCCACGCCGCGATGGAAGCCGCCGGCACATTTTTCCAATGGCACGAAGTCAACGGCGCGCACGCTTTTCTCCGCGACGAAGGCCCGCGCTACAACCCCGTGCTCGCGCAGCAGTGCTATGGGCTCGCGCGGGAAATATTCAAACGCCGACTGGGCGAGGGCGACGTGATGGCGGTGAAATCTGCGAGCGGGGCGGGGGAGACGAAGCACTAAACGATCGGCGATTCCCCGCAGCCGCGCCGCGAAGCGCGGCATCTGTAGGGGAAGCTGTCAGCTTCCCCTACAGATGCGGCGCTTCTCGACAGGCTTTCCTGTTTCCACTAAGCACCAACCCATGAGCCAGCCCACCGTCAGCATTCATCCCTATTTCAAAATCCACCCCGGCCAGTCCGACGCGGCGAAAGCGCTGCGGCCGCAGTTTGTGGAAAAGACGCGGAGCGAGCCGGGGTGCGTCTTTTACGAGTGGACGCTCAATGGCGACACGGTCTTTTGCCGCGAGGCGTATGCCGATGCGGCAGGCGCGCTCGCGCATCTGGAAAATGTGGGTGCGCTGCTCGGCGAGATGTTGAAAATCTCCGATGTCGAGCGCCTCGAAATCCACGGCCCCGCCGCCGAATTGGAAAAGCTCAAAGGTCCGCTCGCGGAGTTGAAGCCGGCGTGGTTTGCCTACGAGTGCGGGGTGCCTCGGTAGGGCCGGCGGGAAAGATCACGCACTCCCGAGCGCGAGCGCGGTGGCGGCGTCGAGGCCGAGCATGAGGCCTTCGCGGCGCGCGGCTTCGATGGCGGGGCCGGTGAAGTCCGGCGCGGCGTCGAGAATGGCGCGCAGCCCGGGGTGGTCGGCGGCGTGCGGGACGAGGCCGGTGCGGGTGCGCTGGGCTTCCGCCGCGCCGAAGAGTCGTGCGGCGCGGTCGTAATGGCGCTCGGCGACGGCGAGGACGGCGAAGGCTTCGAGCGGATAGGAAGCGCCCCAGCGGTTGCCGAGATCGAGGCCGACTTGGAGGCATTCCGCGAGGTGCGTGCGGGCGATGTCGAAGCGCCCGAGCACCGCGGCGTTCACCCCCACGCCCCATCCGACGATGATCGCCAGCCACGCGTCGCCGACCTGGCGGTTCAGCGCGAGGCTTTCCTGGTCGAGAGCGAAGGCCCGCGCAAAGTCGCCTTCCCCCGCCGCGAGGACGCCGCGGACGTGCTGCACATGCGCCGTGACCCGCGGATCATCGAGCGGTGCCGCGAGCGCGGCGGCCTCGTCGAGCAGCGCGCGGGCGCGTGCCGGATCGCCGCGGTCGAGCGCGAGGAAGCCGAGATCGGTGAGCGCGATGGCCGCCCCTCGCGCATCGCCGAGTTCGCGGAAAATGGCGAGCGCCTCCCCGTGCAATTCCCCGGTCGCAGGCATGTCATCGGCGACCCACGCGAGGCGGCCTCCCGCAGCCAGGGCCTGCGCGCGGGTGGCGTCGCGCGGCGCGGCGTCGGGATGCGCGAGGAGTTTCGCGGCGACCTCGCGCGCTTCCTTGAAAAGCCCGCGCACTTCGACAAAACGCCGGGTGGAGGCAAGGAGGCGGAGCCCTTTCGGCACCTGCCCCGGCAGCTCGGCGGCGGCGTCGAGCGCGTAGCGGATATTGAACTTCTCCTGCTCCACGCGCTCCAGCCACTCGCGCTGTTCGGGGCCGCGGAGTTTCGGCGCGGCGTCCTCGGCGAACTGGAGGAAAAAGTCGAGGTGCCGGATGCGAAATATTTCCGCCTCGCCGGCCTGGACGAGCTTCTCGTTCGCGTAGTCCCAGATGCTTTCGAGGATGAAATACCGCGCGCCGTGCTCAGGCGTCTTTTCCACATAGACGAGCGATTTGTCCACGAGCTGCGTGAGCAAATCGACGACATCCCACGCCTCCACGCCCTCGCCCGAGCAGACGCCTTCGATGGCCTCCAGCGTGCGCCCGCGCGCAAAGACCGCCAGCCGCCGGAAGAGCCTGCGCTCAGGATCGGCGAGCAGGTCGTGGCTCCAGTCGATGAGCGAGCGGAGGGTCTGCTGGCGCGGCACGGCGGTGCGGCTGCCGGTGGTCAGGAGGTGAAAGCGGTCGTCGAGCCGCTCGACGATTTGCTGGAGCGTGAGCACGCGGACGCGCGCGGCGGCGAGCTCGATGGCGAGGGCGATGCCGTCGAGCCGCCAGCAGATTTGCGCGACGAGGTGGACGTTGTCGTTTGAGAGCTGAAACGCCGGACGCGCAATGGTGGCGCGCTCGACGAAAAGGCGCACGGCCTCGTACTGCGTGAGGCGCTCGATGGCGTCGGGGCCGGCGGTGATTTCGCGCCAGTGGTCCGGGAGCGAGAGCGCCGGGACCGGCCACGCGGTTTCGCCGGCGATGCCGAGCGGCTCGCGGCTGCTGGCGAGGATGCGCAGTTTCGGGCAGGCGCGCAGGAGCGACTCGGCGAGGCGGGCGCAGGCGGCGACGACGTGCTCGCAGTTGTCGAGGATGAGCAGGAGATTCCGCTCGCGGAGGAAATTCGTGAGCGTGCTCGCGAGCGGGCGGTCGGCTTCCTGGCGGAGATCAAGCGCGGCGGCGACCGTCTCCACGACGAGCGCGGCGTCGTCGATGGTCGCGAATTCCACGAGCCACACGCCGTCGGAAAAAGTGTCGAGCACTTCGGCGGCGACTTGCAGCGAGAGGCGCGTCTTGCCGGTGCCGCCCATGCCGCTGAGCGTGAGCAGCCGCGTGCTCGCGAGCAGGCGCTTCACCTCCGCCATCTCGCGCTCGCGCCCGATGAAGCTGGTGAGCTGCACCGGCAGATTGTTCGGCACGCTTTCCAGCGAGCGCAGGCCCGTGAACTCCGACGGCAGATCCGGCGCGACGAGCTGGTAAAGATGCTCGGGCCGCGCGAGATCGCGCAGCCGGTGCTCGCCGAGATGGCGGAGCTGCGCGCCGGGCGGGAGGTGGTCGCGCACCAGCTCCTCGGTCGGCAGCGAGAGCAGCACCTGCCCGCCGTGCGCGGCGGCGAGGATGCGCGCCACGCGGTTCAGCGACTGGCCGAAGTAATCGCCATCGCGCTGCTCGGCCGCGCCGGTGTGCAGCGCCATGCGGACTTTCATCTCGCCGATCCCGCCCCAGTCGCCGGCCCGCAAAGAGCGCTGGCTTTGCAGCGCCCCGGCGAGCGCGCTCTGCGCCGTGTCAAAGGCCACGCAGAAGGCATCGCCCACGGTTTTGAAAACATAGCCGCCGCACGCCTCGAAGGTCTCGCGGAGCATCCGGTCGTGCGCGGCGAGAGCCGTGCGCATGGCCTCCGGCTGCTGCTCCCACTTTTTCGAGCTGCCCTCGATGTCGCTGAACAGAAAGGTGATGGTGCCAATGGGCGGGACGGTCATGGCGGCGAAGTGTGTCGGCGGCCCTGTCGCGGCGCAACCGCGTTTCCGCGCCGCGGCAACTCAGGCGTTGACGCCGCAGAGCCAAAGCCCTAGCCCAGTCGCATGAACGGCAAACTGGTCTCCCTGTTGTTGGGCGCAGCTTTCGGTTGCAGCGTCTGTTCCCTCGAAGCGGCCCCGCTAAACTTCGGCGTCACCACCACCAAGAAACGCCTTGAGGTCGAGCGCACCGGCACAGCGAGCACCACGTACACCAAGGAAAAATGGGGCTACACGATCACGCTCGAAAACAAATCGTTCCAAAACCTGTCCGACATCGAGGTGCAATACCGGCAATACAAATTCGCGGACAAGCTCAAGGGCGATGGCGCGCTCAAGCCCGTGCCTGGCTCGAACAAAATGAACACGCTGGCCAATGGCGCGAAATTCAGTTTCGACACGGACCCGGTGGAAGTGGACAAGCAGGAACTCAAGGCGGGATGGAGCTATCACGACGGCTCGAAGGAAAAAGTGAAAGACGCGCTCGCCGGTTATTGGTTGCGCCTTTTGAAGGACGGAGCGGTCGTCTTCGAATACCAATATCCGCCGGAGCTGGCGAAAAAAGCGAAGTGGGAATAGGCGGGGCGGCACGCCTTTCCAAAGGCGAAAGGCGGGACCGCTCGCGGTGTGTGGTTGCGTCGCGCGGCGTCCGGCGGCAAAGTCCGCAGCGTGAATCCGAACGTGACCTACATCTACCTGCATAACCGCGTGCCGGCGCTGACGTACCGTTTTACCAAGGAGCAGTTCGCACAGCTCGCGGATGCGGGCGTCCTTTCGTGGGGCGATCACACCGAATTGCTGGCCGGCGAGGTTTTCACGGGCGGTTTGCCAAGACGTTTTACGGTCGAGGAATTTGAGCGCATGGCCGAGGCGGGCGTGCTCGGGGAAGACGAGCGCATCGAGCTGTTAAACGGAGAACTGATTCATATGTCACCCATCGGATACCGCCACGCGCAAGCCGTGACTTTGATCGGTAATTTCTTCGCCCGCGCGTCCGCCGGACGTTATCAGGTCAGCACGCAGAACCCCGTGCAGCTTTTTGGAAACCTCAAGCCGCAGCCGGATCTCGTCCTGGTGAAGCCGGAAGTTTTGCGCAAGCATCATCATCCGCGTCCGGCGGAAATTCTGCTCCTCATCGAAGTGTCCGATTCCTCATTCGAGTACGACCACGCGAGCAAACTCCCGGAATATGCCAAGGCCGAAATCGCCGAGTACTGGATCGTGAATCTGCTCGAAGATGTGATCGAAATTCACCGCCATCCCAAGTTCGATCATTACGAAGAGCGGCTGGTGGTGGAGCGCGGTGAGAGCGCGGTGTGTGCGGCGTTTCCCGACATCGCGATGCCGGTCAGCGAGGTCATCCCCTAGCCGCCGTTCAAGGCGGCAAGCTGTTCCCCGTGACTTTTCGCAAAACCCTTTTCGTTAATCCGCCGTCTTGGCAGGGCTTCGATGGTGGCGCGGGTTCGCGCTATCAGGCGAAGCGGGAGGTGCGGTCGTTTTGGTATCCCACCTGGCTCGCGCAGCCGGCGGCGCTGATCGAGGGCTCGCGGCTGGTCGATGCGCCGCCGGATGATCTGACGCGGGAGGATGTGCTGCGGATTGCGCGGGATTACGAGGTGGTGGTTATCCATACGAGCGCGCCGACTTTGCGCGGCGACGGCGAACTGGCGGAGGCGCTGAAGAATCAGAATCGCGATTTGACGGTCGGGCTCGTGGGCGCGCATGCGGCGGTGCTGCCGGACGAGACGCTCGCGGTGAGCGAGGCGGTGGATTTTGTGGGCCGAAAGGAATTCGATTTCACCTGCCGCGATGTGGCGCTGGGACTGCCGCTCGCGAGCATCGATGGGCTGTCGTTTCGCGCGGAGGGAAAGGTCACGCATAATCCCGAGCGCGCCGTCATCACGGACTTCGATGCGCTGCCGAGCGTGATGGACGTGTATGCGCGCGACCTGACGATCGAGAACTACGCCATCGGCTACCTCAAGCATCCCTACGTCTCGCACTACACGGGCCGCGGCTGTCCGGCGCAGTGTACGTTTTGCCTCTGGCCGCAGACCGTGGGCGGGCACAAGTACCGCGCGAAAACGCCGGAGGCCGTGGCCCGCGAAATGGCCGGGGCAAAGGAACTGTTCCCGCAGGTGAAGGAATTTTTTTTCGACGACGACACCTTCACCGCCGTGCAGCCGCGCGCCCGCGAGATCGCCAAACAGCTCGGCAAACTCGGGATGACGTGGAGCTGTAATGCGCGGGCGAACGTGAATTACGAGACGCTGAAAACGATGCGCGACAATGGGCTGCGGCTGCTCCTCGTCGGCTACGAAAGCGGCAATCAGCGCATCCTCGATAACATCAAGAAAGGCATCCGGCTGGAGGAGGCGCGCGAGTTCACGGCGAACTGCAAGAAGCTCGGCATCACGATCCACGGCACCTTCATCCTCGGGCTGCCCGGCGAGACGCGGGAGACGATCCGCGAGACCATTGAGTTTGCGAAAGAGGTCGATCCGTTCTCGATGCAGGTCAGCCTCGCCGCGCCGTATCCCGGCACGGAGCTTTACCGCCAGGCCAAGGAGAATGGCTGGTTCGCGGGTGACGCGCATCTCGTGGACGGCCACGGCCAGCAGGCCGCCGCGCTGGAATACGACAACCTTTCGCGCGACGAGATTTTCGCGGCGCTGGAGAAATTCTACCGCGCCTACTACTTCCGCCCGCGTCCCATCGCGCGCATGCTTGGCGAGATGATTTCAGATTTCAGCGTGATGAAACGCCGCCTCCGCGAAGGCGCGGAGTTCTTCCGTTTCCTGCGGCTACGGAGTGCGGGGGCGTGAGCGCGCGTGCGGCTGCAGGGGAAGCTGACAGCTTCCCC
>JAYWEP010000190.1:0-8443 GCA_043779205.1 Chthoniobacter sp.
ACGACCTGCGGGCGCGCGGGGAAAAAGTGGCGCTGCGCGCGAGAGGTTTTTCGGCGGCTGGAAGCGCGCCGCCCCTTTGCGCGTCAGCCGGTTTGCCTACGACTTGTGATGTTCCGCCGTCCCGCCGTGGAGGCTGTCCTTCCAGCCTGCGCCGGATTCGTAAATGGCTTCCTGGACGAAGTGACGAAAAACCCAGAACATACATGCCGCGCCAAAGCCAGCGAACATGCACATGAGGACTTTGTGGGTGAATGTGCTTTGCATCTTGGGAGTGGCTTTAAGCACGTCCCTTGCCGCGCTCTGGCAAGTTCTCTTGATCGCGCTCTTGCTCTTGCTCCTGGTCTCTCCGTTTGGCGGGGGATCAAGAGCAGGAGCAGGAGCAGCCCTTTACCAAAAGCCCCACTGCCCGGTGTGCATGACGTAGAGGCCGAGCAGGAGATTCGTGACCGCGTGGGTGAGGACGCAGGCGCTGAGGCTGCGGGTGTAGTAGGCCACGGCGTTGAAAAGCATGCCGGTGAGGATGGCGGCGGGCCAGTCGGGGAAGGTGTGCTCGAGGCAAAAGCCGGCGGTGACGATGCCGAAGGACTTCCATGAAAACGCGCCGATGGGCACGTCGAGAAAATCGTCGTCGATGAGGTAGCGCAGCAAAAAGCCGCGCCAGAAAATCTCCTCGACCAGCGGGACGACGATGACGAGGCGGACAAAGCGGAGCGGGACATTCAGCCAGTACTGCCAGCTCTCCGGGCCGCCGAATCGCCCGGCGTCGAAACCATCGAGCCGCGCCGCTGCGCCAAACCACTCCTGCGGCGCGATCCAAAGAATGAGGGCGATCACCCCGATGAGAATGGCGAACCACGCGCGGGCCGGCGGACGCAATCGGTAATGCGGCCACCAGCGGATGAGCAGGATGCCGCCGACGAGCGCCTGCAGCGGACAGACCCAGTAGCGCGGTTCGGCGGCCATCCAGAAAGCGTGCCCGTCGAAAAGCCAGCCGACGAGGAGGCCGGGCAGCATGACCGCAAGAAATCCGAACAACGGCCCGACATAAGCTTTTTCCTGGGGAGTAGCGCCAAACATTGAGAATCGAATTTTTGAGAACCATGAAAGAAAACGAAACCGCCCAGGCAACGCCAGAACAACTCCTGCAAATGATGGACGCCCAGATGGCCATGCAGCGCGCGCAGCGCGGCCCCGGCGGACGCAACCGCGCGATGCTGCTCGCGGGCGGCGTCCTCTTCATCCTCATCGCGGCGGGCGTCGCGCTGATGGTGCTTTCGCAGATGCTCGCGGACCTGCCGCAGCATGGCCGGCGGGCTTCGGCTCCGCCCGCGGCGGGAAATTTTTGAGAATCCGCGAACCCCGGCACATCGGCTGCTTAGAAACAAACTCGCAATGGCAAAAGCTCTCACATCCGTCATCGGCGTTGACCTCGGACGCTACTCGCTCAAATCCGTGCTGCTCCAGCGCAAGGGCGGGAACCGCTTCGTGGTCACGCATTACGCCTCGCACGTCCTCACCGGGCCGGTGGATTCCGCCGACACCCTCGGGCACGAACTCAAGGCGCTTTTCAAAACCATGGGCGGCTCCGCGAAAGCCTGCGCCGTGGGCGTCTCCAGCCCGGATGCGCTCATCCGCATCATCGAGCAGCCGGAGACGCCGGTGCATATCCTGCGCGATGCGCTGCGGCTCAACGGCATGGCGCTGCTCAATCAGGATTGCAAAGATTTCGTTCTCGATTGCGATCGGATTCCGACCTCGGACACCAGCGCCGATCCCGAGGTCGCGGGCCGGAAAAAATATCTTGTCGGCGGTCTGCCGCGGGCGCAGGTGTCGATGGTCGGCAGCGCGGTGGAGCACAGCGGGGCGAGTGTCGGGGCGATGCAACTGGCACCGATCTGCGCCTTCAACGCCTTCGAGTTCGCCTTCCCCGAAATCTTCAACGAGCAGGCTTTTTTCCTCGTCGATATTGGTCACACCGGCTCGACCGTCATGGTCGGATCAAAGCGCGAACTGATCCTGGTGCGGTCGATTGATTTCGGCGGCAAGGCGCTGCTCGACGCGCTCATGGCCTTGAGCGGCGAGGAGCGCGAGGTCGTGATCCAGGCGCTGGATCAGGAGGACGAAGTGATGATCGAATACTGCCGGGTGGCGCTCTCGTCGCTGATCCGGGAGATTCAAAATTCCATCGGCTTTCTCGAGCACCGGCACGAGGAGACGATCGGCAGGATTTTCATTTCCGGCGGGCCGGCGAAATCGCCCGCGCTGCTCAAGGTGCTCGGCGAGGAACTCGGGCTGCCGTGCGAATCGTGGAGTGCAGCGGGCCAATGCGAAATGGGGCTGGCGGCCAGCCAGGCCGAGGGTTTTGCGCTGGAGGCGCTCGATCTCAATGTCGCCTGCGGCGCCGCGGCGGAACTTTTGAAAGGGAACTAAATTTTATGGCCCTGCACCTGAATCTTTACCACGAAGCCATCACCGCCAAGGCGATCAAGCGCCGCGACCCGCTCAAGCTCGCGATGCTGGGCCTGGTGGCCGTGATCGCCGGCTTTGCCAGCTACTACGTGATCGAACTTGTCAAGCTGCACAGCATCAACAACTCGCTGGCCACCGTGAAAGGCGAGTTCACCAAACTCGAGCCGCTGGCCAAGACCGCGAAGAAGCGCGAGGACGAACTCAGCGCGCAGATGAAGTCCGGCGACCTGCTCGTGAAAAAAGTGGAGGGCCGCTTTTACTGGGCGCCGATGCTCGAGCAGATCATGCAGGTCGTGCCGCGCGAGGTGCAGGTCACCCGGCTGGCCGGCGACATTGCCGGCGAGGGCGTCCGGCATTGCACCATCTCGCTCGACGGCCTCTCTGCCGGGGCCGATGCCCGCAAGGTCGCCGAGGATCTGCGCACCGCGCTCGCCGAGAAATTCACCGCCAGCTACAAAAACGTCAGCTCGAAGTTCCGCTCGCTCGAGGACGGCACCGAGATGGTCATGCTCGACGGCAAGCAGGTGCCGACCGCCATGTTTGCGATCAGCGTGGATCTTTACAGCGGCGCGAATGCCGCACCCGCCCAACCCGCACGGAATAAAAAATGAAACTCGGCAAAGAAGAAATTCAGAAAATCTTTCTCTCGACGCTCCTCGTTTTCGGAGTGGTCTATAGCTACTTCAATCTGCTCCTCGGCCCGCTTTCCAAGCACCAGGAGGCGATCCAGAAAAGCGTGACCGCCCTCGGTCCCGAGATCGCCGCCGCCAAGGCGCAGATCCAGCGCACCCGCGAGCTGGAGCAGGGCGCTCCGCTGCGCATGGCCACCACGAAGCAGGTCACCGCGATGATGCCCGAGGGTTCGCCAGTCGCGTGGTTTCCGCCGCGGATCTCGGAGTTTTTCAAAAAGCAGGGGCTCGAAAAAAGCTCGACCCGGCTGCAAAGCGAAACCGTGGACAAGGAGATGGTCGGCTTCCGAAAACTCTCGTGGGGGATCGATCTGCCGAAGGTCGGATTCGTGCCGTTTGCCACCGCCGTCGCCTCGCTCGAAAACGAGGAGCCGCTCGTCGAAATCAACAGCCTGCAGCTCGATGCCAGCCGCGAAGATGTCGAGATGCAGCACGCGCTCCTCAACCTCACCAACATCGTCAAGCAATGAGCACCCAACGCCACCTCCTCATCCTCACCGGCAGCCTGCTTTGCGCCGCCGCCCTGCGCGCCGAAAATCCCGCGCCCGCGAAAGCCGATCCGGCCGCCGCCAAGGCTGAGCCAGCGCCCGAGCCTTATCAGCTCAAGAACCGCTCCAGCTTTGCCTGCGCGGGCGAAGGCACCCGCGCCCCGTTCTGGCCCATCGGCTGGGTGCATCGCAAAGGCGTTTCCTCCGTCGTGGCCTCCATCGCGGCCCCGAAGGCCGCGTTCGATGAAAAAAGCTTTCGCGTGACCAGCATCCTTCTCGGGAGCGGGGCCACGCCGTCGCTCGCCGTGATCAATGGCCGCGCCTACAGCGAAGGGGAATTTTTGAAAATGCCGCGCGGCACCGCCGTCGCCGCCCCGGCGGCTCCTGGCACCACTGCGGCACCGGCCGCCGCCCGCGTCCGCGTCCAGCGGATCAGCGATGGCAGCGTCCTCCTGCAGCACGCGGAGCAGATCATCAATGTCGCGATGCTGCGCCCGGAATTGATGCAGAAAAAGATCGAAGAGCCGCTGCTCGACGACGAGCGCTGAGCCGGAGCGAACGGGTAGCGCACGCGCCCCGCGTGTGTTGTCCGGCGCCCTCGCCGGACACCCGGCGGCAGATTGCGCGTCCCTTCCGGTGGGGACGCGGGATCGGGGAGAATCGGCGAGGGCGCCGCTTCCAGCACGCGGGGCGCGTGCGCTACCCAGGCTCAGCGACATCGTTTCGGGGACGGTGAAACCGGAATAAGACTTCCGCGCCTGGGCGGTTGTCCATACACCGATGCCCATGCCGCCCACGATCGCCTCCGAACTCACCGAGCTGCGCGCGCGGTCGCTCCTGCGGACGCTGCGGGAGATGGATTCGCCGCAGCAGCCGGCGGTCGAGCTGGCGGGAAAAAAGCTCATCAACTTCTCCTCGAACGACTACCTCGGCCTCGCCACCGAGCCCGCGCTGCGCGACGCGGCCAAGGCGGCGATCGACCAGTACGGCGTGGGCGCGGGTGCGAGCCGGCTGGTCTGCGGCACGCTCTCGCCGCATGTGCGGCTGGAGGAAAAGCTCGCGGAGTTCAAGCGGACGGAAGCGGCGCTCGTTTTTTCCAGCGGCTACGCGGCGGCGCTCGGCACCCTCGGCGCGCTTTGCCGGAAGGACGACGTCATCATTTTGGACAAGCTCGCCCACGCCAGCCTGATCGACGGCGCGCGGCTCAGCGGCGCGCACCTCCGCGTCTTTCCGCACAACCACATGGGCAAGCTGGAAAGCCATCTGCAATGGGCCGGGGAAAACTTCCCCGAGGCGCGCGTGGTCGTGGTCACGGAATCCGTTTTCAGCATGGACGGCGACTGGGCCGCGCTCGGC
This sequence comes from Chthoniobacter sp., assembly GCA_043779205.1. Taxonomy (GTDB): domain Bacteria; phylum Verrucomicrobiota; class Verrucomicrobiia; order Chthoniobacterales; family Chthoniobacteraceae; genus Chthoniobacter. The sequence goes on from JAYWEP010000190.1 coordinate 5,003, forward strand.
GAAATCGTGGAGCTGAAACGCCGCTACGGCGCGCTGCTGCTGCTCGATGAGGCGCACGCCGTCGGCGTCATCGGCGCGCACGGGCGCGGGCTGGCGGATCAGCTCGGGCTCGCGTCCGCGGTGGACATCCACATGGGCACGCTCAGCAAGGCGCTCGGCGTGAGCGGCGGCTACGTCTGCGGCGGGCGGCGGCTCATCGAGCTGCTCGTGAACCGCGCGCGCAGCTTCATCTACTCCACCGCGCCGTCGCCCGCCGTGGCCGCGGCGGGCTGTGCGGCGGTCGGGTGGATGCTCTCGCCCGCGGGCGAAAAGCGGCGGCAGCAGCTCCGGCAAAACCTCGCGCATTTCGCGACCGAGATGCCGGCGCTTTTTTCCGGCGAGCGGAAAGTGCAGAGCGCCATCGTGCCGGTGATGATCGGCAAAGCCGAGGCCGCGCTCGAAGCGGCGCAATTGCTGGCGGACAAAGGCTTCCTCGTCCCCGCGATCCGCTACCCCACCGTGGCGCGCGACGCCGCGCGCCTGCGTGTCACGCTCTCCGCGCGGCACACGCCGCGGCAGATCACGGCGCTGTGCGCGGTGCTGCGGAATCTCGCGGCGGGGTAAATCTCCGAGCGTGGCGCGGGCGCCCTCGCCCGCGGCTGTCCGGCGGGCGCCCTCGCCCGTCGTTCGGCGGACGGGGCGTCCGCCGGACAGCCGCGGACGAGGCGTCCGCGCCACGCCGCTTCCGTCAGCGATCCTTCGCTGCGCCGACTGCGAGGCCCAGCGTCTGCGCGGCGTTGCGGGCAAAACGGAAGCCGGTGAGCGGGGTGGGGGACACGCCGCTTTTTTCCAGCGCGAGGACTTGGAAACTGCGGCCCATCATCTGCGGGTGCATGAGCGTCTTGAAGGCGCGCAGCTCGCGCCGGCTGGCGGCGGTGTCGGGGATGCTCGCGGGGAAATGCAGCGCGCCGAGGGCGACGATGAAATGGTGCTGGTCGGTGAAGCCGGCGACGCGCAACCCGGCATCGTGCGCCCGCTCGGCGAGGGCGGTGAAATCGACGTGCGCGGTGAGGTCGGTTTCGCCGGGCGCGGCGAGAATGTCCTCGATGCGACGGTGCTGCGCGTAGCCGGTGAGCGTGCCGGTGGTGCGTTCGGGGCGGTAGTATTCGGCGCGGGAAAAGCCGTAGTCGATGACGAGCGCGAAGCCGCGCATGAGCCTGGCGGCGAGGGCGGCGATCCAGTCGGGCGCGGCGAGATTGATCTCGGTGCGGTAGCCCGCGGGCACGGGTGGGAGCTTGGCGAGCGCGGCGCGCAACCGCGTGTCGGCGACGTCGCGCTCGGCGAAGATGAAGCGCCCGGCTTCGACGGCGACAAGCCTTTCGCGCCAAGCCACGCCGTCCCACGCGACGGCGTGGACGGGGAAGGCGTCGAGCAGCTCGTTGGAAAAATGCACGCCGGTGAAAGCAGGGAGCGCGTCGAGCGCGGGGAACCAGCGGACTTTCGCCGCGGTGAATTCGCCGAGCGTTTCGGTTTGCGCGGCGCGCAGATTTTCGGACGGCTCGATGAGGTGGTAGCGCGTGGCGGCGAAACACGCTGGGGCACTTTCGCGCAGCGCGGTGAGGACATCGCGCGCGAACTCGCCGCGATGCGCGCCCTGCTCGACGATGGTGAACTCCGGCGGCTCGCCGAGCCGTGTCCACATTTCCCCGAACTGCCGCGCGAGCAGCGCGCCGAAGAGCGGGCCGACGCTGACGCTCGTGAAAAAGTCGCCGTCGCGTCCGATGCGCGCGCGGCCCGCGGAGTAGTAGCCGTGCTCGGGGTGGTAGAGCGCGGCATCCATGAAATCGCGAAACGGCATCGGGCCGTCGCGCGCGATGCGGTCGCGGAGAAGTTCTGTCAGCAGGCCGGTCATTGAAGTATTTTTTGACCAGGGATTACGCGGATTACACGGATTTTTAGGAATCGGAAATCCGTGAAATCTGTGCAATCCGTGGTCAAAACTTTCCCGTTACAACTTTCGATACACCATCTCAGGCGACGCTGACGGCGGCTTCGATGAGCGGGAGAACGGCCCGCAGACTAGCTTCCGAGCGGGCGTGGATGCGGAGGAGCGGCTCGCCGCGCTGCACGGTCGCGCCGACGGATCGGATCGCGCTCACGCCGACGGCGAAGTCGATGGTGTCGCTCGCCTTCGCCCGCCCCGCGCCGAGCGCCACGCAGGCGCGGCCAATGCCGCCGGCATCCATGCGGATGACTTGACCGCTTTGACTGGCGCAAAGCTCGTGAACGATCGGTGCGCGATGCACTTCAACCATGCGTTCCAGCGCGCCCGCATCTCCGCCCTGCGCCTCGACGAGCGCGACGAATTTGCGCCACGCCGTGCCGTCCTCCAGCCAGCGCGCGAGCTGGGCGCGCGGGACGCTCGCGACCTTTTCCGCGAGGTCGAGCGTGAGGCCGATCATGTCCTGCGGGCCGTCGCCGCGCAGGCACTCGACGGCTTCGGCGACTTCGAGCGCATTGCCGACGGTGCGGCCCAGTGGCTCGTCCATCGGGGTGAGGAGGTGGCTGGTTTTCACGCCCATCTCGCGGCCCACGGCGGCGAGCGCGGCGGCGAGTTCCGCCGCTTCGCCGCGTGTCTTCATGAATGCGCCGGAGCCGAATTTCACATCCAGCACGAGCCGGTCGAGCGACTCGGCGAGCTTCTTCGACATGATGCTCGCGACGATGAGCGGCTGCGACGGGACGGTGCCGGTGACATCGCGCAGGGCGTAAAATTTTTTGTCCGCCGGGCAGAGGTCGGCGGTCTGGCCGATCATGGTGACGCCGATGCGGGCGAGCTGCGCGAGCGTCTGCTCCTCGCTGAGGGCCACGTTGAAACCGGGGATGCTTTCGAGTTTGTCGAGCGTGCCGCCGGTGATGCCGAGGCCGCGGCCGGAGATCATCGGCACCCACAAATCGTCGCACGCGAGGAGCGGGGCGAGGACCAGCGAGACTTTGTCGCCGATGCCGCCGGTGCTGTGTTTATCGACCTTGGGTGACACCGATCAACTGCTATCGCTCATGCGAGTCTGGCTTTTCCGATGAACAAGGTCAGTAAACTTCGCGCCGTCTCGGCGAAAACCTCGCCTGAAGGCTTAAACGCGCAGGCACTGGTCACGTTTGACCATAGCCCGATCAACATTCTGATCGTGGATGACGAGCCGAAAAACCTCACCGTACTCGAAGCCGTGCTGGACGACCCCGGTTACCGGTTGGTACGCGCCGAAACTGCCGATCAGGCGCTACTCGCGCTGGTCATGGAGGAGTTCGCCCTGCTCATTCTGGACATCCGCATGCCTGGCATGACCGGCCTGGAAGCGGCGCAGGCATTGGCCGAAGAGTGGTCAGAGGACGGGTACGAGTCGGGCAAGCCGTTTCCGTTGATCGTGTTCGTGACCGCCTACGATCAATATGCTTTGCAAG
>JAYWEP010000191.1:0-8295 GCA_043779205.1 Chthoniobacter sp.
CCTCAAGGGTATCCTGAACTTCCGCGCTCAGTGGGTATGGTCGCAAGTCGGGAGCTTCACCTACGACGCTGACGGCAGCCAGGGCTTCGGTCCGATGACCTTCAGCAACAATCGCAACGGCGGCTATGCCCAGCTCTCCTATCGTCCTTCACGGGTGGCTAACTTCCTCAAAGACTTCGAGGCGGTCGTCCGTTTCGACGATCTGACCCAGCGCAAAACACCGGTCGGGTTTGACGAGAAGCGATGGACGATCGGTTTGGATTACTGGCTGACACCCAGCACCGTGGTCAAGATCGCCTATGAGAGCGATAGCAAGCGCGGGAACGGCGAGAATCAGAACGCCATCATGCTGCAAGTCGCCACCGGATTCTAATCAAGTGCCTCGCCCACAAAAAATCACCAAGATGAAACTAAATCACTTCGGATATTCGCTCGCGGCTTTGGCTGCCCTCATTGCCTCACTTTCCTTGCCACCAAGTAGCGCCACGGCGGGAGACAAACCCACAAGTGCAGCTACCGTTGTTGCGACGGCACCCATTGGAAAAAGCGGAGCCCAGCTCTGGTCCGAGCAATGTCAGCGGTGCCATAATGTGCGCTCCCCCAGCTCCTACAGCCCCGCCCAGTGGGAGGTCGCAATGCTGCACATGCGCGTTCGCGCCAATCTTACTCCGGCACAGCACCAGACGATCCTCGAGTTTCTCAAGTCAGCTAATTAGTCCCGGCACGGATTCAGACGATGAACGTGATGGGCGGTCGCACCACACAGCCAGCGCAATGAAACACACCACTGAGGAGATGAGGGTTCAACGGTCATGGCCATTGATCGGCGGAATTTTTCTGACGGCGAGCAACATCCTCGTGGCGTCCTATGCCCATGGGCCATCGGCGGGCATGGCGGAGGAATGGGAGGCGCCGGCCCGGGCCGCCAGGATAGCGAGTCCTGTGGCGGCCGATCAGAGGTCCATTACGGCAGGAAAAGCAATCTATCAGGGACAGTGCGCGGCCTGCCACGGCAACATGGGCAAAGGCAACGGGCCGGCAGCCATCGCCCTGGAGCGACGTCCCAGTGATCTGTCCATGCCGATGATGCGGGAACACAGCGCCGGTGCGTTGTTCTGGAAAATCACCGAGGGGCGCCGGCCCATGCCGTCGTTCGAGAAGCTGCTCACCGACCACGAGCGCTGGCAGGTCGTCAACTACATCCGAACACTCACTGTGCCTCCAGAAGGCGCGGTCTTGAGGAAGGAATCGAAGGAAACGACCGCAACGCGCCACACACACTAGAGCCCGGTTTGTTGCATAGGTGCTTTTCCCATCTATCGGCGACGCGTCGAGCGCATAGCGACGGGCAATGGAAACACTCGCCGCCTCGGTGGGGGAACCGCCAAAGATGTTGCCCTGCTGCATGTCAGGGAAGCCGCATCCATACGGGCATGATGTTGGTCAATCACCCGATGTCGGTGCGGGGCTCGGTTTCCGCGCGGCCCCGGCGCATCGCCGCGTTGAGTGACCGGAAAAATGCGGAGTCTTTCCGAAGGGATGCGGAGCGGAGTTTTCGGCGGCGTGGGAAAGTCATCACACGAGGGGCACCACGCCGCCCGAAATCCACCACGCAACGAACGGAAAAAGCAAGACCATGAAAACACTGCAACTCACTCTGCTCGCACTGACCTTCGCCGTCGCTTCCGCGTTCGCGCAGGACAAGGACCATCCCAAAATGAAGGCCACCAAAGACTGTGGCACCTGCTGCAAACAGGGCGGCGACTGCTGCGACAAGTGCGCCCACGATAAATGCGCGCCCTGCTGCGACAAGAAGAAGGAAGCCCCGAAACAGTAACCGCCTGCTATTCGACGAAACCTAACTCGTCCATTCACTGCGCAGGCTTCGGCCTGCGCAGTGCGGACGAACAACCCAACCGCCGAAACGAAACACAAAGTTATGAAATCAAATCTCACTTCTCGCCATCCCGCGCCTCGGTTCACCGGGTTGCTTTGCGCCGGACTTGTCGCCCTCGCGTTGCCCGCGTTCGCTGGCGACAAGCACCATAACCGGGGCCATGGCAGCTATACCCATCACTACAATTCCCATTACGGCGGTTACTCCGGCGGGCACTCAAGCGGACGCAATTGCGACCATTACGATCCCTCCAACGGTTACTACAACGGTTACTACGACGACTACCCCATCTATTCGCCCCGCTACCAAGGTCACGGCGGCTACGGCCACAGCAACTATGGCCACAGTCGCCACAATTCCATCATCTTCCAACTGCACCTTCGATAACTGAACCGGCCATGAAAACTTTCCCGATAACCTCCTCCGCGCTCATCCAGAGCTTCGTCCTGCTCGCAGCAATCTGCCTCTTCCCCGGCTCGGTGCTCCGGGCCGCCGACACGCCGTCCAAGCCGCAGCCAGCCGAACCTGAATCGCAGCGCCTGATCTCACTCGTCCTGCTTCTCAGCGAACCTCGCACCATGGATGCCGGTGCCGTGGCGCATGCGGTGTCCAAAGCCGTGGGAAGCGAAGTGCCGGAGGGTGCCGTGGTCGCCCAGCCTCCTTCATTCATCGTCAAGGCCGGTCCCGGCCGGTTCGCCATCCATTGCGTGGACGAGCCGTATTTTTCCGAATGCGACAAGCTCGCCGCCGAACTGAAGGATCCCACCCTCGCCAAGGCCGTTCGCCAGCACCGTGCCTGGCTGTCTGTGGACTGGCTTGAAAAAGACGAGAAGGCAGACCTTCGCAAAGTCTATCAGCAAATCGGTCTGATCCTCGCGCAACTGGTGAGAAAAGACACTCTCGCTGTTTACAGCCCGGACACCGACCAGTTTCACCTCAGTGACGCGACTCTTCTAGGTCATCTGAAAAGCGAAGACCCGCTCCAGGATCTGTATCCCGCAGGCGTGGCTGCCGCTGAGGATGGCAAGGTCACCATCAGCAGCGACGACCCGCAGCTCATCGCGGCGCAGGCGGAGGCAGACGAGCGCTGGCCGGAGTTTCTGCGCGCATTCAAAGAGCGCGGCAAGGACCAATACTTTGCGGTCAAAGGCCGCATCCTTGAAGGTGACAAGGGCGAGTATCTTTGGCTTCAAGTCAGCGACATAGACGACAAGCTCGTTCACGGGAAACTCGACAACGATCCCGCGACGCTGAAAAAGGTCGCGCGAGGCGCCGACTTGCACATTCCCATCGCCGACGTGGATGACTGGCTTTACAGCACCGGTTCTGGCAAGGACGCAGGCTCGGGCAAGGAGGAGGTTAAGGGCGGGTTTACGCTTCGCCTATTCGACAAGCTCGCAAAAGCCAAACGTCAGCAGTGACGTGAAACGCCGCTCGCTCAGACACGGCGCAGCGCTTCGGGCTGCGCCGTGCGGAGCAAAAGCAACTCAACCAGTAAAAAGAAAGACCAAGTTATGAAAAGGCAAAACACGTTCCTCAGCGGAGTTATCGCGGGGACACAATCGAAATGGCTGCGGCCTTCGCTGCTGACGCTGGCGATCCTCGCCGCCGTCCTCGTCGCGACCGGCTGCACCCCGCACCACTAACCGATCTGCCAACATGAAAACGACACTTATATCCATACTCGCCGCGCTGAGTTTCGCCATTTGCGCCGCGATCACCTTCTCCGGCTGCGCGAGCACCCGCGGCGGTTCAGGGAGCGGAGTGCATACTATGGGTGGTCCCAAAAGCGAATACCCGATGTCCAATCAGACCATGCCCGGTCGCTGAGGAGTGATATAAAAGCCCGACCATGACTACAAAAGGCTCTTTATGATGAACCAAAATGACGGATGGATGAATGGATGGGGACATGGATGGGCGGGTGGAGGAATGGGCATCTGGACGGTGGCCGGCATCCTGGTGGTGGTTCTGCTCGTCATCGTTATCAGCAAGCTATCCAAAAAATGATTCCGCACTCGACGCTGCCACAAAGTGAACTCTCAACCAAGAAAGCAAACCTATGCTGATCCAATTACCTACTGAGAAGACCGTGAGTGAAGCTGCCGCTGCATTGCAGGCCGCTGTGCAGGCCAATCACTTCGGCGTGATGCAGGTTCACAACCTTACCGAGACGATGGCGAAGAAAGGGGTCGAGTTCGACCACGAGTGTCTCATCTTTGAAGTCTGCCAGCCGCAACAGGCGAAGAAAGTTCTGGAACAAAACATGGCCGTCTCCACGGCGCTGCCGTGCCGGATTTCCATTTATGAGCAGGGCGGTAAAACCATTCTGGCGACTTTGAAACCGACCACTCTGCTGGCGATGTTCAACACGCCGCAACTCGAAGGAGTGGCGCAGGAAGTGGAGGACACGATTGTTAAAATTATGAACGAGGCGGCACGCCCATGAGCCTGTTGCCCTAATCGTTTCGCTCACGCGGAAAAGCACCCACTCAACCAACACCAGCAAACCTTCGCACATGAAAGCACATCATCATTACTACTCACGCCTGTTCCTCACGGCTGTCCTAACGGGAAGCTGTTTCCTACTTGTCAGCGCTGAAAGGTTGCGCGCGCAAGCGCCTGCACCGGCCAAGCCCGCTCCCACTGCCCCCGCGGTCGATCCCGCGACCCATGCTGCGCATGTCGCCGCAGGCAAGATGCCCGCGACAGCCGCGCCGGATGCAGCGGTAGGCGATCCCGCGCTCAACCAGCAGCTTTCGGAGTTGCAGGCGAAGATCGCGCAGCTCGAAGCCGCGCTGGCGAAGAACGCCCCGCAAGAGACACCTACTGGTGCAATGCCAGGCAAGGGTGGGCCTCCGAGTGGTAAGGGCGGGCCTCCAAGTGGCATGGGTGGCGGACCTCCAAGTGGCGTGGGGATGGGCCAGATGAAACCCGGCGGCATGCCCGCAGGTGTAACACCGGCTCCACCGATGGCGGGGATGAGCGGCGCTGCCGCGCCCGCGGGCGGCCCAATGAACATGATGGGCATGATGGAAAAGATGATGGGCATGATGGAAAAAATGATGAGCATGGGCGACGGCGCACCGATGCCCGGCGGCGGAATGGGCATGATGGACATGGACATGATGAAGATGGGTGCGATGCCGGGCGGCGGCGCGATGCCCGCACCACCCCCAGCGGCCGGCATGGCCAGCATGAGCGGCGGTGGCGGGATGATGGGGATGATGGGCATGGGTGGCGGCGGCAGGGCTGCGATGCCGCAGTCCGCGCTGCCCGGCTTCCCCGGCGCATCGCACCTTTACCATCTCGGCGCGACGGACTTTTTCCTCGATCACCCGCAACACATCGCGCTCACGACCGAACAACAGGCCGCGCTCAACAAGGCCAGGGAGCAGGCGCAGCTCGCGAAGAGCACCGCGGATCGTGCCATCCAGCAAGCCGAGCAGGAACTGTGGACGCTCACCGCTTCCGATCAGCCGGACGCTGCGAAGATCGAGGGGAAGATCGTGGAGATTGCCAAGCTCACCGGCGATGAGCGCCTCGCTTTCATTCGCGCGGTGGGCGAAGCGAGCAAACTCCTCACCGACGAGCAGCGCAAAATCCTCACCGGCTTCGCGCCGCCCGCTCCGGCAGCCGCGATGCCTGCCGGCGGGATGAAAGGCATGTGACCGTGCGCGCGTTGAGCGTCATCGCGCGCGCGTGCGTGCTGCTTTTCGCGAGCGAGATAAGCGCGCAGTCGCCGGAGGAACACGCCAGCCACCACCCCGGCGCGGCGGGAGCCGGGGCGATGCCGGCCACGCCCGGCGCGGCTCCGGCGATGGGCGCAACGCCAGGACCCGGTGGCATGGGCGGCATGATGGAAGGCATGGGCGAGATGATGAAGAACATGGGCAAGCCGCCGCCGAAGGAACTCTATCCGACGCTCATGGCGCTGCCGGAGCTTTCCCCCGAACAGCGCAAGCTAGTCGAGGCGCAAGCTGGCGAGCGGATGCACGCGGGCAGCGTCTTGATGGGACACGCGCTCGATTCGCTCAACACGGGCACGCAGTCAGGCGATTATGCCGCGATGCAGGAGGCGGCGACACGGCTGCGCGAAGGCCTCGCGCAACTGGAGAGCGGCATCGCCGCGCGCCGCGCGCTGGCGGAAGGCCGCGCCCCGCGCGAGGTCGCGCTCGCGTGGTTCAAGCGCGAGATGAACCTCCCGCTTTCCGCCGCTCCCGCTGCGCACGGGTCGCTGGGCGTCACGGTATTTCACCTCTTCACGATGGTGCTGCTCGTCGCGTTCGCGCTGGCGATGGTCGCCATGTATTTTTTCAAAATGCGCCGCGCGGCGGCCCTCTTTGGGCGGATCGAGCCCGGCAAGGGAGCGCCGCCACCGGGATCGTCGCCGCCGCTTGCCGGAGGGAAACCAGACGGCGACAAATGATCGGGGTAGCGTCGATATGAGCGATCTGCCTTCCCAAAAATCCGCACCGCCGGCGGCAGATGCCAAAGCCACACCGGCAGCAGATTCGGACGCGACCTCAGCGCCGCCCGTGACCGCCAATTGGCGGGGGCAGCTCCGCGTCGGGAGCATCGTCACGGAAGCGCCGGGCGTGAAAACGTTTCGCCTTTTGCCTTCGTCCGGCGAGCGCTTCGTCCCTTTCACCTTCGTGCCCGGCCAGTTCCTCAACGTCGCGTTCGGAATCGGCGGCGCGAGGATGAACCGCTCGTATTCCTTCTCGTCCTCTCCGACCCTGCGCGAATACGTCGAACTCACCATCAAGCGTGAGCCACGGGGCGCGGTCTCCCGTCACATTGTCGATCTGCTCAAGGTGGGCGACCTGATCGAAGCGGGTGGCCCGGTCGGAAAATTCACATTTGATGGCACCGAGGCGGAGAGCATCGTCCTCATCGCCGCCGGCGTGGGGATCACGCCGATGGTGAGCATCACGCGCTATCTCACGGAGCGCTCCTGGCCCGGAGACATCTTCTTTATTTATACCTGCCGCACTCCGGCCGATTTCATTTTTGCGGATGAAGTCGCCGCGCTTCAGCAACGCAATCCGAAACTGCGCGTCGCGGTCACGAGCACGAAGGCGGAAGGGACGGACTGGAAGGGACCGCGCGGACGCCTCACCAGGGAATTGCTGACGCAGACGGTTCCTGATCTGGCTTCGCGAAGAGTCCACATCTGCGGGCCGCCAGCGATGATGGAAGCGACCAAGGCGCTACTTACCGAGTTGGGAGTGGCTTCGGATCAGGTGAAGTCCGAACTCTTCGGCGCAACCAAACCCGCCGTGGCCGCCGCCGGGACGACCGCCAAACCGAGCGCCGCCGCGACTGGCCCGCTGGTCACGTTTTCCAAGAACAATAAGTCGTCGAAGATCCGCGATGGTCAGACCGTGCTCGAACTTTCCGAGGAACTCTCCATCGGCATCGAGAACTCCTGCCGCGTCGGCACCTGCGGCTTGTGCAAGGTGAAGATGACTTCCGGCGAGGTCACGATGGCGGTCGAGGACGCGCTCGATGCCGACGACAAGACCAACGGAATCATCCTCGCCTGTCAGGCAATCCCGAAAGGCGCAATCGCCGTGGAGGCATAGCTATGAAAGATCGCGAACGCGTCGTCGTGACCGGTGTCCTCAGCGTCTTGGTGCTGACTTGGCTTGGCTTTCTCGTTCACAGCTCGCCGCGCTTTGCGGGCAGCGCCACGGGCGCGGTGTTCGGGATCGCGGGGGCCGTGCTCATGCTCATCCCGCTCGCCTATCCGATCGTCAAGCGCATCCCTTTCATCAACGAGCGGGTGACCAAGCACATGTCGATGCAGACGCAGCTCACGGTGCATGTCTATGCGGGCATTGTCGGTCCCTTGCTCGCGATCATCCACACCGGCCACAAGTATGAAAGCTGGCTGGGAATCACGCTGACGGCAGTGATGTTACTCGCGGTCGTGAGTGGGTTCGCCGTGCGCTATCTGCTCACCTACGTTACGCATGAGATCAAAGACAAGCTGCTCCTCCTCCAGACGGCCCGCGGCGATCTCGACCATGCCTGGGGAGTGCTCGAAAACACCCCGCTCGAAATGCGCGGCCTGCCGAAGTCGCCCCTCCTCGCGGCCGGGCTGGCATCGGTGGGAGTCGATCTCTCCTCCGGCAGCCCCGCCGGTGAAGTCACCCGCACCGCCGAATCGGTGGCGGACTTGGAGTATGCGGTGCGCACGCACGAGTTCTTCAAACGCTGGTTCGCCCGCTGTCTGGCGGTGCATATCGTTCTCTCCATCGTCCTCTACGTGCTGCTCGGGCTGCACATCTGGGCGGGTATTCATTTCGGACTGAGGTGGTTTTCATGACTATAAAAAAAGCACTGCTGTTTGCGGCACTTACTTTCGCTCTACTCGCGTTGGCTTTCTTTGC
>JAYWEP010000192.1:0-33460 GCA_043779205.1 Chthoniobacter sp.
TCTTCGACATAGCGCCGGCCCGCCTCGATATCGCCATCGATCACGATATCGTCAGGCGTGAACACATATTCATCGAGCGTGGTCGCGATCTGCTTGACCTTGAACGGCGTGAGGAAACCATCATTGATGCCTTCCTTCAGCGAATACACATACACCGGCTCGCCGAAGTAAGCGTAGGTGTCGGCGTTGATGGTGCGCTTCGGCGTGGCGGTCAATCCGAGCTGCACCGCAGGCGCGAAGTATTCGAGAATACCGCGCCAATTACTCTCGTCAGCTGCGCCACCGCGATGGCATTCGTCGATGACGATGAAGTCGAAAAAATCTGGCGGATATTCGCCAAAATAATTCGTCCGTTCGCCCTGAGCCTGTCGAAGGGCCTCGCCGCTAGGCCCTTCGACAGGCTCAGGGCGAACGGAGATTTGTGTCTGCCCGCTCATAAACGTCTGAAAAATCGTAAAGAAGATGCTGCCATTCATCGGCACTCTTCCACGTTGCCGAATTTCATCAGGCGAAATCCGCACCAGCGAACCCGGGATCGAGTCTTCAAACGCCGAGAAAGCGTTGTACGCCTGATCGGCCAGAATATTGCGATCCGCCAGAAACAAAATTCGTGGCCGCCGCAAACTTGCGTCACTCGCCTCACCCACACCCCGCCGCAAATTCCATCGGCTGTGATAAAGCTTCCACGCAATCTGAAACGCAATCGCTGTCTTACCCGTGCCCGTCGCCAGCGTGAGTAGAATCCGTTCTTTGCCAGCCGCAATCGCCTCCAGCACATTGTTGATGGCGATCTCCTGGTAGTAACGCGAACTCCAGGTGCCGCCCTTGTCCTCATACGGAACCGCAGCGAAGCGATTGCGCCATGCGTTCTCAACCGCGAACGTGCGATCCCACAATTCCGCTGGCGTCGGAAAGCGATCCACATCGCCTTCCTCGCCGGTCTGCATGTCGATGCCGTAAATGGCGAGGCCGTTGGTGGCATACGTAAACCGCACCGCCAACTTCTTCGCATAAGCCTTCGCCTGACCAACACCTTCACCCACAGGTGTGTCGCGTTTCTTCGCTTCGACGACGGCCAGCTTGTGGTTGCGGTAGGCCAGCACATAGTCCGCGATCTCCGCCTTGCTGCGCTTGCCGCTACCTTGCAATCGCCCCGGAGAGATCACCTCGCGCCGCACGCGGCTGCCGTCGATCTCGCCCCAGCCTGCGGCTTTCAGGGCAGGGTCGATCAGCTCGGCGCGGGTTTCGGCTTCATTCATTCGGCAAGGAAACGTTCGTCAACAGCTCATACAACGGCTGGTTGATATAAAAATTGGCACGACCGATTTTCTGTTTTTTCACGAAACCGTTTTCCGCCAGCAAATCCAGATGGCGGGCAGCGGTGATACGCGAAACGCCCAAATCTTTTTCAACAAATTCGATCTTCGTGTAAGGGTAACGAAACAAATTGTTCAGAAGTTCCTGGCTATAAATCTTGGGCAGTGCAGTACGCAAGCGCTGCTTGGTATCCAACATCAAGTCGCGCAGCGCTTTGATCAGACCGATCCCACTTTTTGCTGTCAGCGCAACGCCCTTCACCATATACACACACCACTCCGCCCAGTTACCCGTCTCGCGCGTGCTTTGCAGCAAGCGGTAATAATCTGCTTTTGTCGTTGTGATGTAGCGCGACAGATACAGCACCGGTAAATCCAGCAATCCAGCATGTTGCAGCATGAGCAAATTCAGGACACGCCCGGTGCGGCCATTGCCGTCGTAAAACGGATGGATGCTCTCGAACTGATGGTGGGCAATTGCCATCCGCAACAGCGGGTCGAGGTCGTCATCGGCGTGGATGAAATCGACGAGTTCGTTCATCAGCCGCTTCACGTCCTCTGCGTTTTGTGGCGGCTCGTAAATGACCTTGCCCGTCGACTGGTTCTTCAGCACCGTACCCGGCACCTTGCGCATGCCTGCGTTGTTACCTTCTATTTCGGCCTGCACAGTGAGGATGGTGGAGAGACGGATCAGGCCTTCCTGTTTCACTATTTCCGAGCCCACGCGCAGCGCGGCAACATAGTGCTGCACCTCTTTTGCTGCTGTCGTACCGGGTCCGCCGCCTTTCGATGCATATAGCTCATCGTGCGTGGTGATGATGTTCTCAATTTCGGAACTGTCCTTGGCTTCCTGGATCGCCAACGTATCGACCAGCAGCGCGCCATTGGGCAGCGACTCGGTTAGCCCCTTCAACTCCGCCAAGTGGCGATGTGCCTCGGTCAATGCCTGCCAAACCGCACGCGTCTCCAAAGATGCTGTATCGGGCAGCATCAATTTGGGCGACTGAAGTAAATTATGTTTGGAGCGCATGATCGCTAGGTTGATAAATCCCGTTTGGGCAATAGCAAACCGACGGAAGTGATAAGAAAGTCTAGTTATCTTATCACGTCATCTTAAACATGTATAGAAAATTTGAATTTCTATACATATAAGCCGTCATATGTCGATATTCCCGCGTTTTGTAGCCACGTCCACGCGATATATCGATGGCATCGACATATCCGATCACAAGCGACCGCTGAAGGCTTCGTGCAGCAGGGATTTTTTCAGTTCGGCCAGGGCGGTGAGTTTTTGCTGGTAGAGGGATTCGAGGCGTTGAACGTTTTCCTTCAACTCATCCAGTTGAACTGCGATCAATCGTTGCTGCTTCAGCGGTGGCTTCAAGAATGAGAAATCTTTGATCTGCTGGCCGCTGATATGCGGAACACCACTACCTGTCTGTACGCCCAATATGTGTTGAGTGAAACCGATGCTACCAATCAAGTACATCAGAAAGCTGCTATCTAACTTGGCTCCACCTCGTAGACATGCAGTTCGTTGTACCAACAAGCATGGAATATCAAATTCAGAAATTCGCGCATGTTTGAGGCCAGCTTTCACCCAAGGGCGGTCCATCGCCAGAACAACATCATCATTTTGAAGTTGATATTTTTGGTATTGGTGTGTGTCCGTTTCGGGCCATCGCTTTACGTCGTCCCAACGTAGCAAACCTTGAACAATGTTGTCGCCCCTCAGTAAACGAACTCCATCCTCTCGATCCGTATACCCGGTACTCTTAAATGCAAAACCCAACAGCAGATCAACTTCTGCACCTAGAGACGTCATCACCCATTTCTCATCCGCGATCATGAATACAGATTGCAGATGACTTTCAAACAACTCACGGGCGTTTTGCAGGTTCTTTTCGGCGTTGGTTTTGGCGGTGACGATGCTGTCAAGCGCTTCGTCGAGGATGGCGACGACGCGTTTTTGTTCCGTCAAAGGTGGAACCGGTACATCAACCTCCTTTAACTTTCCTCCCGACAACTCCTTAAATGTCGCGCCTGTACCAAGGTCATTGAGCAAATCAACGTTGCTTGCAAGAAAGTGAAAGAGAAACTTGTAATCAATGAACTTCCCGGGCACCAAACCTTTACAACCCTGATTGGTCGCCATTGGCTCAGTGTTGATAACAAGATGCCCAATCGGTGCGCGCGAGGAAAGGATGACCGAGTATGGCGGCAGTGGACGAGCCGAGCTATTCCGAAGACCGAGATCGGTTATCGAGCGTAGGGTTTCACCAACATACGGACTTTGACGCTTACCCATTTCTGCTGGTGTGATCCAAAGGTGGGGACCATCCCAGTAAGCATCGACACCAGTTTTTGGCGTGCCGCCATTTACTACTTCACAAAGATCGCCGATCGTTTTTTTCTGCCACCCAGCCTTCACACCAACTCCCGAATCGCCGCCAACACTTCCGCACTCTCCGCATCCAGCGCCGCAATCTCATCCAAGATTTCCAGCGGCGTCCGCAGCGCCACTTCATCGCCGCCATTCGGGTTCTTTACCGACAGATCAAACGTCGCCGCATCGATACCCTTCACGTCCACCGACCACGACTTCTCAGAATCCGCAAACGTCTTCTGCCTCAATACGAAATCCAGCAGATCGTCATCGTTCAGCGAATTGGTCTTGCCAAGATTGCGCCCCGGATTGAACTGATAAAACCAGACCTTGCGCGTCTTGCTGCCTTTCTCAAAAAACAGCACCACCGTTTTCACACCCGCGCCGAGGAAAGTGCCACCGGGCATGTCGAGTACGGTGTGCAGATTGCAGCTTTCCAGCAGGAGCTTGCGCAGGCTCACGGAGGCGTTGTCGGTGTTCGAGAGGAAGGTGTTCTTGATCACGATGCCGCCGCGTCCGCCGGCCTTGAGGATTTTGATGAAGTGCTGGAGAAACAGGAACGCCGTCTCGCCCGTGCGGATGGGAAAGTTTTGCTGCACCTCCTTGCGCTCGTTGCCGCCGAAGGGCGGATTCGCCAGCACCACCTCGTAGCGATCCTTTTCCTGAATGTCGGCGAGGTTCTCGGTGAGCGTATTAGTATGGATGATGTTCGGCGCCTCGATGCCGTGCAGGATCATGTTCATGATCGCGATGACGTAGGCGAGGGACTTCTTTTCTTTTCCGTAGAAGGTTTTGGTTTGGAGGATGGCGAAATCCCGAGTCGTGAGCTGGCTCCCATGGGATGAAGGGGAGTGATGGGAGCTATTCTTCCCATCGTTCCCATTTCTCCCATCCCGCAGATACTCGAAGGCCTCGCACAAGAAGCCGGCCGACCCGCAAGCTGGGTCGCAGATGGTCTCACCGAGCCGGGGCGCGATGACGGCCACGATGGCGCGGATGAGCGGGCGCGGGGTGTAATACTCGCCGCCATTGCGCCCGGCATTGCCCATGTTCCTGATCTTGGCTTCGTAGAGGTGGGAGAGTTCGTGTTTCTCGGCCTGGGAGCCGAAGCGCAGCTCGTCGATGTGGTCGATAATCTCGCGCAGGTTGTAGCCGCTCTGGATGCGGTTCTTTATCTCGCCGAAGATTTCGCCGATCTTGTATTCGATGGTGTTCGGCCCGGTGGCCTTGGCCTTGAAGCCGTGCAGGTAGGGGAACAGCTTCCCATTGACGAAGGCGAGGAGGTCATCGCCGGTCATCGCGGCATTGTGGTCGGGCCTGCCATCCCGGCCCTTGGGCGCGGCCCAGCTTTCCCAGCGATAAGGCTTTTCGAGGATGCAGGTGTATTTCTTCCTGTCCAACTCGGACTCCATGACCTTGTCGTGCTCCAGCGCGTCGAGGTATTTCAGAAAGAGGAGCCAGGAGGTCTGCTCGGTGTAATCCAACTCGCTGGTGCAACCGGCATCTTTCCAGAGGACGTCGTCGATGTTTTTGAAGGCTTGTTCGAACATGGGTGGCAGGCGATTTGAGGCGACAGCGATGCAAACCCGGACGCGCGCGGCTGGCGAGATTCAATTCGATGGAGTGACGGTGCTGGAGGACGAAAGCGGCCATTATGGATGCACGAGTATCCGCTCGACAAACGGCGCGGGAATTCCCAATCTCCCCGCTGTGAATTTCTTCCGCCTTGGTCTTCTCGTCGCCGTCGCCTCCGCCTTTACCGGGTGCGGTACGGTCTCGGATTTGGTCGTGACGAACATCCCCAATTTTCAGGAGGGCAGGACTTCCATCGTCGTGAAAAAGCGGGCGCAGGAAGCCGACCTGTTCAAAGGCCGGGACGAAATTGCCGTGGCGCACATTTCCACGGGCCGGGAGGGATATGAGACGCCGATTGGCCGCTTCAGGGTGCTTCGGAAAGACCGGGAGCATCGCTCCAGTCTTTACGGTGACTACGTGGATGACGATGGGCGCATCGTGAAAGCCAATGTCGATGTGCGCAAGGGAGGCCGGCCTCCTTACGCGCATTTCCTCGGGGCACCGATGCCGTTCTTTCTCGAATTCAGCCCCGGCTACGGTTTGCACGCGGGACATCTCCCCGGATACCCGGCTTCCCATGGCTGCGTGCGGCTTTCCTACTGGAAAGCCCGGCAGTTTTTCAACGACGCCCGCGTGGGCACGGCGGTGACGGTGCAACGGTGAGTTGAGGGGGAGCGTGGAAGATCGAGACGCATGCGGCGGGCGGGAGTCCGAAAGTCGCATTTAAGTCTCGCGATGTGCCAGCGCGCCTGCGATGGTCGCCGCATTATGGGCGATAAATCACCGAAAGCTACGAACAAACAGGCCGCGCAGAAACAGGCGAAGGCCAACGTCAACACGAAGAATAAGAACAGCGCCGCGGCCGCCAAGCAGGCGGTCAAGGCGAAGAAGTAAGAGAGACCGAGTCACTCAATCGGAAGGTCGGTGAAGATGGGGGACGAATGCACCATTGATGGACACCCATGGACACTTAATGGGGCAGCTTGCGTCCGATGGTTATTGCGCGACTTATTTCACCGTCGCGCAGAACCCTGTCTTCATTGGTGTCCATAAGTGTCGCTAAGTGGTTTTCAAACTCCGCCTGCCCAAGATGAAGCTCCCAGCGGTCACGATTTGCATCAATGGCGCGGACCATCTTCGGCAAGGCGGCGTGAGCGGCATCATGCGCTTTGACCGGGAGGGACGGCGGGAGCAGCGCGAACCGCTCCCGGCTTGGACGAAGCCGGGCTGCGGCGCTTCATCGACGGGTAGGCGGGGGCCGCGTTTGGCTTAAAGCGCAGTCTGCATTTTTCCCGAGCGCGACCTTGCGCGGCAGGCGGGGCGCGGCATTCTCTCGCGTCCCATGTCCGGCTTCCGACTTTTCGACCTCAATCCCGAGCAGGAGCGCGCGGTGCGCACGACCGAGGGGCCGCTGCTCATCCTCGCGGGCGCGGGCACGGGGAAGACGCGGGTGATCACGGCGCGGGTGGCCTTTCTCATCGCGCAGGGGGTGGACCCGATGCACATCCTGGCGGTCACTTTTACAAACAAGGCGGCGACGGAAATGCGGGAGCGGCTGGCGAAGCTGATCGCGCCGGAGCAGGCGAAGAAGGTGACGATGTCCACGTTTCACGCGCTGTGCATGCGGATGCTGCGGCAGGATATTGATAAGCTCGGCTACAAGCGGAACTTCAGCATTTACGATGAGGGCGACACGACGGGGCTGATCAAAAAAATCATCACGCGGACGGCGGCGAAGGACGAAAAGCTGGACCCGAATGTGGCGAAGAGTCTGATCAGCAAAGCGAAAAACAACGGGTGGCGCGAGGTGACGCCGGGGCAGGAGCAATCGCTGGCGGCGGCGGTTTTCGCGAAATATCAGCAGGAGCTGAAGACGATGAACGCGGTGGATTTCGACGATCTGCTGCTGCTCGCGGTGAAGCTGCTGACGGAGCACGCGGTGGTGCGCGAGAAGTGGCAGCGGCGGTTTGGGTATCTGATGGTGGATGAATTTCAGGACACGAACCGGCTCCAGCTCGAGCTGGTGACGAACCTCGCGGACGCGCGCAACAACGTGGCGGTGGTGGGCGACGACGACCAATCCATCTACGGCTGGCGCGGGGCGGAGGTGAGCAACATTTTGGAATTCGAGGCGCACTTTCCGAATCCGGTGGTGGTGAAGCTGGAGCAGAATTATCGCTCGACGAACGCCATTCTCGGGACGGCGAACGGGCTGATTAAAAACAATCCGCGCCGCCGTCCGAAGCAGCTCTGGAGCGCGCAGGAGGGCGGCTCGAAGGTGCGGATCGTGGGCATGCAGGACGACCGGCAGGAGGCGGAATTCATCACCAGTGAGATCGCGCAGCGGCTCGTCAACGAGGGGCTGAAGCATGAGGATTTCGCGATCCTTTTCCGCATGAATGCGCAGTCGCGGCTGCTCGAAACGCATCTGCGCGAATTGCGCATTCCGTATCGCGTGGTCGGCGGGAAAAGTTTTTTCGACGCGCGGGAGATCAAGGATTTGCTGGCTTACGCGAGCGTGCTGCTGAATGCGGACGACGACGTTTCGCTGCTGCGGATCATCAATACGCCGGCGCGCGGCATCGGGCCGGCGGTGGTGGAGCGGGCGATGGAACTGAGCGTGCAAAAGCGGTGCAGCGTTTTCGCGGCGCTGCAGGACGGGGAGTTTCGCAGCTCGATTACGAAGCGCGCGGCGGACTCGATTGGCAAGTTCACGGTGTTCCTCGATGCGTGGGAGACGAAGCTGAACACGCCGCTTTCCGACCAGGCGAAGGTGCTGCGCGATTTCCTCGGCGAGACGGGCTATCTCGAAGACCTCAAACGCTCATGCAAGACGCAGGACGAGGGGCTGAAGCGCGAGAGCAAGGTGACGGAAATGATCCGCTGGTTTGAGGACGATGCCGCGGCCAAGGGCAAGGGGTTGCGCGACTTTCTCGACGACATGATGCTGCGGCAGGAAAAGGAGGAGGACAAAGATGGGATGGATGACCCCGGCGTGACGCTGATCACGCTGCACGCGGCAAAGGGGTTGGAGTTTCCGCACGTCTATTTGATCGGGCTGGAAGAGGGGCTGCTGCCGCATGACCGCTCGAAAATGGAGGGCACGGTGGATGAGGAGCGGCGGCTGCTGTACGTCGGCATCACGCGGGCGCGGGAGACGCTGGCGCTGACGTGGTGCGGGCATCGGATCAAGTATGGGAGCCCGATGCCGGGCACGCCGAGTTCGTTCATCAAGGAGCTGCCGGCGGAGTGGGTGGAGCACAAAAATGCGACGCAGATGCTGAACGCGCCGGTGGCGGAGGCGGCGGTGAAAGGGAAGTTCGGAGCGCTGCGGGCGCTGCTGGAAAAGGCAGGGGAAAAATGACGAATGACGGATGGCGAATGACGAAAGAAGCCGGAATGACGAATATGCGGGCGTTCCACGCGAGCTTCGCATTCGAGCTTCGCTATTTGTCATTCTGTCGTCATCCGCCATCCGTCATTCGTCATTTCCAAGCTATTTTTCCGGCGTGAGTTCGCGGGTTTTGCGGAGGGCGTCGAAGTTGGGGAAGAAGGCTTCGATGGTGCAGGTCTCGCCGGCGGTGAGGTCGCGGGTGGGGACGTTGGCGGAGTATTCGAGGCGCTCGCCGGGATTGATGGCGACGAGGGTGGGCTCGTTGGTGAAGGCCTGGTCCTCGGACCATTGCACGACGCGTTTGCCGGCCTTGTTTTTGACCAGCACCTCGATGCGCTGGGTGGTCGGGAAATCAAGCTGCACGAGCTTCTTCCCCTTGTTGGCGAGCGTGACGGTGACTTTGACGGCGCGGGTTTCCGAGAGCTTCGGCGCGGCGGGTTCGACGGCGAGGCTCATCTCCAGACCCTTGAGGTTCACGTCCTTCTTTTTCGGCGCGGGCGCGGGCGAGCCGCCGCCGAAAGGGTGGAGCAGGCGGTGCATCATGCCGGGCTTGGGCGGCGCGGGCGGCGCCTCCTCGGCGGCGCGGGCGGTGAGGGCGAGCGCGGCGAGAAGGGCGCAGAGGGGAAGGGATTTCATCGGGCTGATTTAGCGGGGCGTTTCGGGGTTGGCAAATGGCAAGCCGTGCCCCAAGACTCCGCGCCATGAAATCCGCGCCCCGTCTTTTTCTCCTCCTCCTCGCGCTGGCCGGCCTCGGCATGGCGAAAAAGCCGTCGGTGACGGTGCGCTTCTACGCCGAGGCCAATGCGCGGGATGGGGAGGCTTTTTCCAAGCCGATCACGCTGCACAATCCCGAGCGGCAGGCCTACATCGAAAGGGTGCCGTCGGTCAGCGAGCAGAGCATCAAGGCCATGTATCCGTTCCAGGTGACGGACGGTTCATGGGGCGCTTGTTTCAAACTCGATAACAAGGGACGGCTCGATCTCGAAGCGGTGAGCGGCGAACGCAAAGGCAGCTCGATGGTGATCTTTGTGGTCACGCCGAAGGGGATCCATCAGGTGGTCGATGTGGTCATTGATAGGAAGGTGCGCGACGGGGTGATCACGATCCCGCGGGGGCTGACGGAGCTGGAAATCGCGGCGTTGAAAAAGGAATATGGGGCGATGACGGCGGAGGGCTTCGCGGCGCTGATGAAAGCCGATCCGGTGATGGGGCAGGAGCGGCGGTGAACGACTACCTGCCGCTGCTGCTGGCCGTCGCGCCGGTCTTTGTGACGATCGGCGCGGGCTGGGGAATCCGGCGCGTGGGCTGGCTCACCGAGGAGGCGGATGCGAGCCTGCTGCGGGTCGTGGTGAATCTGCTTTTCCCGTGCCTCATTCTCGACACGATCCTCGGCAATCGCGCGCTGGATTCCGTGGGAAATATCCTGTTCGCGCCGGCGGCGGGCTTCGCCACGGTCGCGCTCGGCTACGCGCTGTGCTTTCTGGCCGCGCCGCTCTTCGGCGTGCGGGAGGCGCGGCAGCGGCGGACGTTTGCGTTCACGGCGGGCATTTACAATTACGGCTACATCGCGCTGCCGCTGATTCAGAAACTTTTTGACCACACCGACCAGCGGACCAGTGCGGTGCTTTTCATCCACAATCTCGGCGTGGAGACGGCGCTGTGGACGGTGGGGATCATGCTCATCAGCGGGGCGTCGCCGCGGCGGGTGTGGACGCATGTTTTCAATGCGCCGGTGGTGACGATCCTGCTCGCGGTCGCGCTGCATTTCGCCGGGGCGCGGGCGTGGCTGCCGGGCTTTGCGCTGGAGGCGGTGCATCGCATGGGCGCGGCGGCGATTCCGCTCGGGCTGATCCTCACGGGGGCGACGTTTGCGGATCAAATGCGGGAGCTGAATTTCAAATCGAACGTGGCGGATTCGTTCGGCGCGTGTGTGCTGCGGCTCGGGGTGCTGCCGCTGCTCATGCTGGCGCTGGCGCGCTGGCTGCCGTGTCCGGTGGAATTGCGGCGCGTGATTCTGGTGCAGGCGGCGATGCCGTGCGCGGTGATCCCGGTGATTCTGGCGAAGCACTACGGCGGCGATCCGGGCACGGCGCTGCGGATCATTTTGGCGACTTCCGCAATCGGGCTGCTGACGATTCCGCTTTGGCTGCAGCTTGGTTTGCGGTGGATCGCGGTGTTTTGAAAACCGGGAAAGGAGAGGTTTACGAAAGGCACGAAAGGACACGAAAAGCTCCTCCGATTTCGTGTCCTTTCGTGCCTTTCGTGGACCCAAAAATCTTTACGGGGTGAGGGCGCGGCGGTCGCGGTCGTGGAGGTGGAGTTCGAGTTGGTCGTCCTGGCTCAGCGCCCAGGCCTCGACGCCGCGCTCGCGCAGGTCGGCGGCGAATTCGGCGGCGAAGCCGTGGAGGGTGAGGACGCGGCGCGGTTGGACGAGCGCGACGTAGCGGAGGAGGTCGGGGTAGTCGGCGTGGTCGGTGAGGGGAAAGGCGGCGTCGCACTGGTAGCGGAATTTTGCGCCGGGATCGAGCGCCCAGCCGGTGAGGACGGCGGTGCGGCATTTCGGGAAGCGCGCGAGGAGTGCGGAGGTCTTCGCGTTGGGCGGGCAGATGAGGACTTTGCCGGCGGTGTCCGCGGCGGAGCAGGGGACATAGCCGGTGGGAAAGTCGGGCCGGAGTTCGCGGTGGATTTCCGTCATTTTGAAAACGGCGTCGTGGAGCATCGGGGTGAGGCCGGCGGCGAGGAGCGCGCAGACGGCTTCCTGCGCTTTGCCGAGCGAGTAGGCGAGGAGCACGGGCACGGCGCGGTCGTCGAGCGCGGCGTGGCAGAAGGCGATGATTTGCGCGAGGACTTCGGCGGTCGGCGGCATGCGGTATTTCGGCAGGCCGAAGGTCGTCTCCATGATGAGCGTGTCGGCGTGCCGCCATTGCGCGGGCTCGGCGGAAAGGCCGGGGCGGAGTTTGAAATCGCCGGTGTAGAGCAGCGAGCCGGCGGCGCTTTCCACGAAGGATTGCGCGGAGCCGCAGATGTGTCCCGCCGGGAGGAGCGTGATGGCGAAGTCGCGAAACGTCCGCGTTTCCCCAAACTCCAAAACGTGCTCGCGCCGCGTGCCGCCGAGCCGCGCCCGCATGAACCGCGCGGTGCCGGGGCTGGTCACGACTTCGGCGTGCCGGGCGATATGGTCGCTGTGCGCGTGCGAGACGAAGGCGAAGGGCCGCGCGACGTGCGGATCGAGCCAGAGGCCGTGCGCGGGGAGTTCGAGGCCGCGGTGGTAGCGGATGGGGATCATGGATCGAACAAGATGGGAGCGGAGCGCGTCAGACCTCGCAAATGACAAATCTCCGCGGCTGGCACGCCCGGTGCGATGATTGACACCGTTGCGCACCGCCGCTTAATTTCCGCCCCCAAATGAAACGACTTCTTTTCACCCTGGCCATGCTTGCGAGCGCGGCGGCCAGCCCCGCGGCCGAGCGCCCGCAGCAGCTCGACAAAGCGAAAGTGCTCCCGCTGGCCCTGGACGACGCCTTTCAGTTTCGCACGACCAAGACGCTGGTGAACGATCGCCAATTAGAAAAACCGACGCTCGATCCGATGATCGCTTTCGAGCGGCAGCGGCTCAATTTCGGCGCGGTTACGGATTACGACCGCGAGCAGCGCTACGGCCATTATTTCACGTTTTTCTGGCGGGTGAAGCGCCCGGCGGACGTGACCATCCGCCTCGAATACCGGCAGCAAAACCTGGGCGCGTACGTGCAGGCCAAGGAGCTGTTTTACAAAAACGTGAAGGGCTCGGTGACCACGGACTTCCAGGTGATCGGCGACGACTACAAGCAGGAGGGAAAAATCACCGGCTGGCGGGCCTTGCTGATCGAAAACGGGAAGATCGTCGGGCTCAATCAATCGTTCCTCTGGAACTGACCGGGAGATGAAAATTTTGCCGCCAGGCTGTATTGTCTCCGCATCCGAACTTTGCCGCGCACGCGTCGAAACGTGTCTCTGATTTCAAACCGTGACGGCCCAACCTTCCATCCTCGTCGGCACTGCGAACCGCACCGTGTGGGTGCGGGTCGAGGGGAAGGGGACATTTTTGAACAGCACGGGCCTCAAGGAATTTTCCAAGGAAATGATCAACCGCGGGCACCGGGAATTCGTGGTCGATTTGCGGAACTGCCCGTTGATGGATTCGACATTCATGGGCACGCTGGCGGCGATCGGGCTGGCGCTGCGGGGGCTGGGGCAGGGGGAATTGCGGGCGGTCAATCTTAATGAGCGCAACCGGGATTTGCTGACGAATCTGGGGCTGGATCAGCTTTTCACGCTCGGCGGTGACGAGCCGCCGGTGGTCGCGCCGGTGGTCCCGCAGACGCCCCTGGATGCTGCGCCCGCCGACAAGCTGACGCAGACGCAGACGATGCTCGAAGCGCACGAGGCCTGCGTGGAAGCGGACGGGGCGAACGCGGCGAAGTTCAAGGACGTGATCGAGTACTTGAAACAGGATTTGCACCTCGTCCGGTAGGCCTGATGTGGGCCGCCGTTTTCCTCGCGCTCTTCGCCGTCACGGCGGTTTCGTTCGTCTATGTCTATCGGCGGCAGCGGGAGATGATCGTGGCGCTGCGGCGGGCGCGGGAAAAAATCCAGCTCGAGGAAACGCGGGTCTTTGATTTTCTCCACGGCCTCGGCGCGGCGCTCTCGGACACGAGCAAGCCGTCGGATTTGCATGTGCTCATCGTCGAGGGGGCGCTGCGGATTCTCGGCGCGCATGGCGGCGCGCTGTATCTCACGGATCGGCCGAGCGAAGCGCTGCGGCCGGCGTTTGCCACGCGGAATTGCCCGCCGTTTTTCGAGGTGCCGGCGGCGGTCGTGCAGGAGCCGGGGTTTTCCTGGTCGAGCCATGTCCGGCTGCACGCCGTCAGCTCGGGTGAGGGGACGCTCGGCGCGGTCTGGCGCGACCGCGAGCCGCTGCTCCTGCGCGGCGTGGACAACCGCCTCGCACCGCTGCGCGCGAGCCCGCTGCAGGTCACGAGTGCGATGCTTTGTCCGCTGAATTACGGCGAGCAAAACCTCGGTGTCCTCGCCATCGCGCGCGGCCCGGAGAGCGAGCCGTTTCAGTCGGCGGAGTTTCAGATTTTCAAAGCGATCGCCGAGCAGTCGGCCTTCGCACTTTACAACGCGATCATCTTTTCCGAGGCCGCGGAGAAGCGGCGTCTCGACCAGGATCTCGCCGTGGCCCACGAGATTCAGCGCATCCTTTTGCCCGCCAATGCGCCGGACATCGAGGGCTTCCAGATCGCCGCCATCAATGTCCCGGCCAAGCAGGTCAGCGGCGACTACTACGACTACATCCGCGTGGATGATACCCATTACGGCATCGCCATCGCGGATGTCTCGGGCAAGGGCGTGCCGGCGTCGCTCATCATGGCCATGTGCCGGAGCGTGCTCCAGTCGCACGCCGCCGGACAGCTCTCCCCGGCGAACGCGCTCCGCGTGGTCAACGCGCAGCTTTTTCCCGACATCAAGGAGGACATGTTCATCAGCATGGCCTACGCGATCATCGGGCGCGGCAGCCCGGTGGTGACGCTCAGCCGCGCGGGGCACGATGCGCCGCTGCTCTACTGCGCGCGCGATCAGAGCGTGTCGAAAATCAACCCGCCGGGCATGGCCCTGGGCATTGACAGCGGAGGCGTGTTCAATAGGGTCACGTCCGATTTTTCCCTGACGCTCGAGCCCAATGACTGCCTCGTCCTTTACACCGACGGCGTGACCGAGGCGCTCGACGCGGCGGGCGATGAATTCGGAATGCCGAATCTGATCAAAGCGATCAAGGCGAGCGCCAGCGATGGAGCCGCCGGGATCATCACGAAACTCACGGACGACCTCCGCGCATTCGTCGGCAGCTATCCGCAGCACGATGACATCACTTTGATCGTCATTCGGAAAAAGTAACCATGAGCCAAGACACCACCGAAACCACTTCCACCGACGACGACGAAACGCCCGACGCCAAACCCGAGGTCAGCGAGGATTCGCTCGTCGCGCAGATGCAGGGCGATCTCCAGCGCTTCCGCGACCTCGCGCTGCGCAGCCAGGCGGACTTTGAAAACTTCCGCAAACGCGCCGCGCGCGAAAAGGAGGACGCCGTCAAATTTGCCAACGCCTCCTTCCTCGAACGCCTCATCCCGATCCTCGACAGCTTCGAACTCGGACTGAACGCCGCCCGCGCCAGCGCGGAAAATTCGCCCATCCTCTTGGGCATGGACATGGTCGCCAAACAGCTCACCGATTTCCTGCTCGGCAGCGGCGTCGAGCCCGTGAACGGCGAGGGGCAGCCCTTTGACCCGCACCTCCACGAAGCCGTGGCCCAGGAGGAAAGCGCGACCGTGCCGGAAGGCACCGTGGTGCGCCAGCTCCGGCGCGGGTACAAGCTGCGCGAGCGGCTGCTGCGGCCGGCGACGGTGGTGGTGTCGAAGGGTGCGGCGGCCAAGTAACAACCGCATGGCTCAGCGCGACTATTACGAAATCCTCGAGGTGACCCGCACGGTCTCCGGGGACGAAATCAAACGCTCCTACCGCAAGCTCGCGGTGAAATATCACCCGGATAAAAACCCCGGCGACCACACCGCGGAGGAGAAGTTCAAGGAACTCGGCTCCGCCTACGAGGTGCTCATGGACGCGGAAAAACGCGCGGCCTACGACCGCTTCGGGCACGCGGCCTTTGCGCAGGGCGGCGCCGCGCGCGGTGGTGGCGGTGGAGCGCACGATCCGTTCGATATTTTCCGCGAGGTCTTCGGGGCCAGCGCGGGAAATGGCGGCGGGATTTTCGAGCAGTTTTTTGGCGGCACGCAGGGCGCGCAGCCGCAGTCGCGCGATGGAAAACAGCGCGGCTCGGATTTGCGCTACGACATGCAGATTCGGCTCGAAGAGGCCGCCTTCGGCTGCGACAAGGAGATCGAAGTCAGCAAGCTCGAGAGCTGCACCGTCTGCCACGGGAGCGGCGCGGAAAAAGGTTCGCAGGCCGTCTCGTGCCGCGATTGCGGAGGGCGCGGCCAGGTCATCAGCTCGCGCGGTTTTTTCCAGGTCTCGCAGACCTGCCCGCGCTGCAAAGGCACCGGCCAGGTCATCAGCCACCCGTGCCGGAAGTGCAACGGCGAGGGCCGCGCCGAATCCCCGACGCGCATCAAATTGAAAATCCCCGCCGGCATCGAGGACGGCTCGCGCCTGCGCAGCGTGCGCAATGGCGAAGCCGGCCTGCGCGGCGGCCCGCCGGGCGATCTTTACGTCGTCATCCACATCAAGGAGCACGAGGTTTTCGAGCGCGAGGAGAACAACCTGTTTTGCGAAGTCCCGGTCTCTTTCAGCATCGCCACGCTCGGCGGCGAACTGAACGTGCCGACCCTCGAAGGTCAGGCCCAGCTCAAGGTGCCCTCGGGCACCCAGAGCGGCACGGCCTTCCGGCTGCGCAGCAAAGGCATCCCCTCGCTGAACTCCGGCTCCCGCGGCGACCTCGTTGTCCGGCTGATCGTCGAGGTGCCCACGAAGCTGAACGCCGACCAGCGCGCCAAGCTCGCCGAATTTGCCGAACTCATGGGCGAGGAAAACTCCCCGATGAACCGCAGCTTTCTCGAAAAGGCGAAGGATTTTTTCCGCTGACCGGACGGGCGCGGTTGCCGCGCGCCTGTAGGGGAAGCTGACAGCTTCCCCTACAGGCGCGGACCGTCGCGGTTTTCACGCGGCAGCCGCTTTTTAGTAGGTGTGGATGTTCCCGCCGGCGTTTTCGGGCTTGTCGCTGAATTTGATGGTGGGCGCATCGCCGGCATAGACGTGCGCGGAGGACTTGGGCTTGCCGCGGGCGCAGGCTCCGAGGGCGGAGAGGGTGGCGACGGCGAGGCAGGCGAGGAGGAGCTTTGGCATGGCGCGCACGGTAACGGTGAAAGGCGGCGAGTCGAAGGAAAGCCGCGTCCACACCGCGCCGGGGCGTGTCGTCCCGCCGGGGCAAAATGGGATTGCGCGGGGGCGGGAATCGTGGGAGTTAGGGCACCGCCGAAAGGCGGCTCGCCCATGTGGGATATAACTCGACCTCGCCAACGCTTTTACCGCCGCCCCTGGTTCCTCGTCCTGCTGGGACTGGTCGTCGCCGTGGTCGGTGCCGGCGCGATTTTCGTGCTGATCGAAAAGGGCAAGCTGGAGGCGAAGGCGCGGACGTTTGACTACGCGCGGCTGGGGGACATGGAGTCGGCGAGCGTCATCTTCGACCGCAACGGCGCGGTCATGGGCCGCATGTTCACGCAGAACCGCGACCAGGTGCCGGTCGGCGAGCTCTCGCCGGCGCTGCTCACGGCGGTCGTCGCCGCGGAGGATGCGCGGTTTTACCAGCATCATGGCGTGGACTACCGGGGCATCGCCCGCGCGATGTTTAAGAACTGGCGCGCGGGCCGCACCGTGCAGGGCGCGAGCACGCTGGCCCAGCAGCTCGCGCGCAATACCTACCCCGACCTGCTCCCGCCGTCGGATCGCGGCTACCAGCGGAAACTGCTCGAATTGGCCGTGGCCCGCGAGATCGAGATCCGCTGTGACAAGCGCAGGATTCTCGAGCTGTACCTGAACCGCGTTTTTTTCGGCAGCGGGTTCTACGGCGCGGAGGCGGCGGCGCGCGGCTACTTTGGCAAGAATGCGAAAGACCTCACGCTCTCCGAGGCGGCGATGCTCTGCGGCCTGCTGAAAAGCCCGAGCAATCTCTCGCCGTGGAAGAACCGGCAGGCGTGCATTGACTCGCGCAATTACGTGCTCCAGCGGGCCATGGAAATCGGGCTCATCACGCCGGCGGAACGCGAGGCGACGCTCAAGGAGGACATCGTGGTGAAGAACCGCAAGCCCACGCACCAGGAGTCCTACGCGGCGGACATGGTGGCGCAGCAGGTGGCGCAAAAGGTCGGGCGCGACAGCGCGGTGAGCGACGGCTACCGCATCTACACGACCATCGATCCCGACCTGCAAAAGGCCGCCGAGAAGGCGCTGCGCGAGCAGCTCGATGCCATCGAGCGGCACGAGGGTTTCGAGGGGCAGACGGCGGTGAAATACGACATGGATTTCAAAGCGCACCAGCGGCAGGCGGCGGTGGCGGAAGGCGAAATCGGCGGGGTCGGGATGCCGGATTATTTGCAGGGCGGCGTGGTCGTTTTGGACAACGGCAACGGGGCCATCCTCGCGCTCGTCGGCGGGCGCGATTTTGCCCACAGCCCGTACAACCGCGCGACCTCCGCGCGGCGTCCGGCGGGCACGGCTTTCAAGCCGCTGGTCTATGCCGCGGCGTTTGAAAAGGGGTTCAATCCCGGCACGCTTTTGCAGGACGCCGTGATGGACAACCGCCAGGTCATGATCGGCGGCCAGACCGGCATCCTCGGCGAGTGGGGCCCGGAGCGCATGGACAACAAATACGAGGGCGGCATCTCCGCGCGCACCGCGCTCGTGAAAAGCAAGAACGCCGCGACCGTGCGCCTCGGCATGATGACCGGTCTCGACCGCCTGCTCCCGCTGGCCAAGCTGGCCGGCATCGAAAGCCCGCTTCGCCCTTTCCCCGCCACCTACCTCGGCAGCAGCGAGGTCACGCTCATGGAAATGACCCTGGCCAGCACCATCTTCCCGAACGGCGGCTGGCGGCCCGACAAGCCTTTCATCATCACCAAGATCGTGGACAAGAGCGGCACGGTCGTCTATCAGGCCGCGCAGAAAAAGGTCAGCGTCATCAAGCCGACGACCGCCTACGAGATCAACTCGTGCCTCACCGAAGTGCTCGAGCGCGGCACGGCGGACAAGACCTTCACCGAGCTGGGGCTCAAGAAATTCCCGCTCGGGGGCAAGACCGGCACGGCTTACAATTTCACCGACGCGTGGTTCGTCGGCTACTCCAGCGCCGTGACCTGCGGGGTCTGGGCGGGCTTCGACAAACCGCGGCCCATCTACCGCGGCGCCTTCAGCAATGAGGTCGCCCTGCCCGTCTGGGCGAACGTGATGAAGGCCACCTTCGCCACTTACCGGCCCGCGGATTTTCCGCCGCCGAAGAGCCTCATCAAGGTCGAGCTTTGCACCGCCTCCGGCCAGCTCGCGACCGACAAATGCGTGGAGACCTACGACAACAAGGACACCGGCGAGAAGGTCCAGCGCCGCACCACCTACTTGGAAATCTGCACCGAAGAGCAGGCTCCGAAACTCGGCTGCAGCGTCCACAGCGGCGCGGCTGCGGGGAGCTTTGTGAAAGCGATCGCGCCCGGCGAAATCCCGCGCGCCACCCTCGCCATGAATGTCGCCACCGTGCAGCCCGTGGTCATGAAAGCGCCGACGGTGCTCGGCAACGATCCCTACAACTCCATGCAGTCCATCCAGAACGCCATCGCCATGAAAGCCCTCGGCGGTGCCGTCGCGCCGGTGGACAGCTCCGTGAAAGTCCCCGTCGCGGCGGCGCCCGCCGAGGCCGAGCCCGAAATTCGCCGCGCCACCGCCGTGCAGCGCATCGAGAAGCAGGACACGATCATCGACTCCACGATCAAGCTCGATCCCCCGCCGCCGATCGAGTTTTAGCGGCTCCTGCGGCATCTGGCGGGGCGGGAAACGCGCCCGCCATTTCCGCGCGCCGCGGCCCGCGAGATGTGCATTGACCGGCCTGCGCGGGCCGCTAGCCTGCGCCCTCCCATGAGTTCGCTGAACAAGAAATTCCCGCGGTTGCTGCCCGAACCGATCCGCAAAGGGATGCAGGTCGCCGACCTCATCGACACCGCTTTCAAAGCCTACAACGGCGGGCGACTCGCGGAAGCGTGCCGCCTTTTCTCGGGCAAAATGATCGCGGGCGAGGGGATCGTCGGCATGTCGCTCACCGGCGCGCTCACGCCCGCTGGGCTGGGCTGCTCGGCCATCGTGCCGCTGCTGAAGGCGGGCTTCGTGGACTGGATCATTTCGACGGGCGCGAATCTTTACCACGACCTGCACTACGGCCTCGGCATGCACCTTTACGCCGGCTCGCCGTTTTTGAACGACGTGGATTTGCGCCGCGACGGCATCATCCGCATCTACGACGTGCTCTTCGACTACGACGTGCTGCTCGATACCGACGCCTTCGTGCGCCACGTCATCCAGGGTGCGGAATTCCAGCGCACCATGGGCAGCGACGAGTTTCACTGGCTCCTCGGGAAATACGTCGCCGAGCGCGAGCGCAAGCTGGGGATCAAGGAGACGAGCGTGCTGAGCGCGGCCTACCAATATGGCGTCCCCGTTTTCACCAGCTCGCCGGGCGACAGCTCCATCGGCATGAACGTGGCCGCGATGGCGCTGCGGGACTCGAAACTGCTCATCGACGTGAACCGCGACGTGAACCAGACCGCCGCGATTGTGTACGGCGCGAAATCGGGCGGCGCGACCTCGAGCGTCTTCATCCTCGGCGGCGGTTCGCCGAAAAATTTCATCCTGCAAACCGAGCCGCAGATTCAGGAGGTCATGGGCATCGCGGAGCGCGGGCACGACTACTTCCTGCAATGCACCGACGCCCGCCCCGACACCGGCGGGCTCAGCGGCGCCACGCCCGGCGAGGCCGTGAGCTGGGGCAAGATCGACCCCGAAAATCTCCCCGACTGCGTGGTCTGCTACGCCGACGCCACGATCACGCTCCCGCTCATCACCGCCTACGCTTTGACCAAAGCCGCGCCGCGTAAACTCAAGCGGCTCTACGACCGGCGCGACGCGCAATACGAGGCGCTCCGCGCGCAGTATTTCAAGCACGGGCAGGTCGCGAAGATCGAGCACCGCACCGACCTTGCGAAACCGAAGCGCGGCCGCTCCGGGCGCTCCGTCACCGGCACGAAACGCTGACCCATGCCGAAGCCCGACGCCCGCACCCTGCTCTTCGAGCGCATCCGCACGCGCCCGGCGAAGTTCGTCCACGTCCGCGGCGTGCCCTACACCGTCACCCACGAGATCGCCGAAAATCCCGACGACGCCGACCACATCCACCTCACCATGGAGGTGCCGCCTTTCGGACGGCTCCGCGCCGCCGTGAACACCTTCTCCCGGCTCAACCGCGCCGCTGGATTCGACCCGCGCATCCGCATGGGCATCGTCCCCGCACCCTACGAAAAAAAGCCCGAGCCCGGCCTCGAGGAACTCCCCGGCCAGGACTACGCGCAGCTCGAGGCCATCCTCCCCATCGCCTACGAATCCTACGACCGCGAGCCGCTGGCCGAGCTGCTCATGGAGAAAATGAAGCGCGCCGTCCGTGCCGAAGTCTGGGGCGAGCTGTATGCCCGCGAGCATCTCGGCATCCACCAGATCCACAGCCGCCGCGCGAGCTGCGCCGTGGCCCTTGATCTCCGCAATCGCGACGGCGCCCTCAAGCTCTACTACCCCGACGGACTCTCCGAGCTGCTCCTCTTCAAATTCTGCGGCCAGCCGTGAGGCGGTGTACCGAAATTCTAAACCGACGGCTTTTTGACCACGGATTACACGGATTTTCAGAAAACCAAATCGGTGTAATCCGTGTAATCCGCGGTTAAAAAAAATCATCGCCCAGCGAGTTTCGGTAGATGCTCGGAGAGGGGCTGAGCCGGGGAAATCTCCTTTGCGCCCTCGCTCCTTTGCGTGAAAACTCCGGCCCATGTCCACCCTTTCCCACATCGCCCCCGACGGCACCTATCTCGACGCCGCGCAGGCGCGCGCGCTCATCGCGCAGGCGTGTCCGGCCAAGGACTACCGCGACAAAAAAATCCTCCTCATCGTGCCGGATGCCACGCGCACCTGCCCGCTCGGAATGCTCTTCGCCGGGCTGCACGCGCAGATCGGCGGCGTGACGAAAAATTTCGACGTGATGATCGCCCTCGGCACGCATCAGCCGATGAGCGAGGACGCCATCTGCGAGCGGCTGGAAATTACCGCCGACGAGCGACGCACGACCTACGCCGGCGTGCGCTTTTTCAACCACGAGTGGGACAACGACGCCGCGCTGCGGAACATCGGGCTCCTGACCTTCGAGGACACCCGCGCGCTGACCGGCGATCTCTTCGAGATGGAAGTGCCGGTCAAGATCAACGCCCGCATCTTCGACTACGACCAGCTCATCATCTGCGGCCCGGTCTTTCCGCACGAGGTCGTCGGCTTTTCCGGCGGCAACAAATACCTCTTCCCCGGCATCGGCGGCCCCGAGGTGCTGAATTTTTTCCACTGGCTCGGCGCGGTCGTCACGAACCCGATGATCATCGGCAACAAGTGGACGCCCGTGCGCCGCGTGGTCGATCGCGTCGGCGGCATGGTCGCCGTGCCGAAGCTCTGCCTGTGCATGGTCGTGGATCACGCGCAACTCGCCGGGCTTTTCATCGGCAGCCCGGAAGGCGCATGGGACGAGGCCAGCGACCTCTCGAAGCGGCTGCACATCGAATACAAGGACCGCCCGTTTCACACCGTCCTCTCCTGCGCGCCGAAGATGTACGACGAGCTTTGGGTCGGCGGAAAGTGCATGTACAAACTGGAGCCGGTCGTCGCCGACGGCGGGGAGCTGATCATCTACGCGCCGCACATCCACGAGATCAGCCTCACCCACGGGCACCTCATCCGGCAGATCGGCTACCACTGCCGCGATTATTTTTTGAAGCAGTGGGACAAATACAAGGACATCGCCTGGGGCACCATCGCGCACTGCACGCATGTCCGCGGCATCGGCACCTACGAGGACGGCGTGGAAAAATGCCGCGTCCAAGTCACGCTCGCCACCGGCATCCCGCGCGCGATTTGCGAGGAGATCCACCTCGGCTACCGCGACCCCGCCACCATCCGTGCGGAAGACTTCGCCAACCGCGAGGACGAAGGCGTGCTCCTCGTGCCAAAAGCCGGCGAGATGCTCTACCACCTCCGCGAGCGGCCGGCGTGGGCGCGGGAGATGTGAATGCGGCGTAATGGCCGATGTTTACTTGTCGAAGGGGCTCGTCTTGTTGAGGCTCCAAGCGATGAGCCTCGCCAAATGTCCCGTATGTAAAGCACCTGCGCATTTTCAATCAGTAATTGAGACGTTCGGACTCAATATCGTTTGCTATCGTTGCGGAGCGTTTCGCATGGATCAGTCGGCCAAAGTGGCCTTGGAGAGAGTGAAGTGGTCAGAGCTGCAAATCGCCACCGCGAGTGGCTACATCCGGCGAAACCAAGGCATGATGCTGGCGGAGAAGGAAGTGGAAAGGCTGGACGTTCTTCGCGCACCCTCTGCTGCGGAGAAAGCTGCGCGGCTTCTTGTTCATTTAGGTCAAGAGCATTCACAGCCCGGGTTGAATGTCTTGGCACCAGTGTGGGACATCGAACAAGAACGGAAAACTGCCATTGTTTTACATACCTTCAATGAAACCAGCGCGAAAACGAGCGAAGAGACTGAACGGACACAACTGGAATGGTTAGGGGTTGCTTCGGCTTCGAATCGTGCCGAACTGCGATGGCTGATCTATGACTACTTATTTGCACAAGTGTGGCTGGGACAAGGTTGCAGATGATCTGCATGTAGTCATTACACCAAACGGGTGGCAGGAGATCGAGCGGCTGCAACAGGTCAATATGGGAAGCCGGATTGGGTTCGTGGCGATGAGGTTTAACGACGAATTCAAACCGCTCTATGATCAAGGAATAGAGCCAGGCATCCGGGCGGCGGGTTACGAGGCTTTTCGAGTGGATCGTAAGGAACACAACAACCGGATCGACGACGAGATCATCGCCAGCATCAAACAGAGTCGGTTTCTGGTTGCTGATTTCACAGAAGACCGTGGCGGCATCTATTTCGAGGCGGGGTTAGCGATGGGATTGGGGCTACCCGTGGTCTGGCTCGCGCGCGAGGATCGGCTTGAAGAAGTCCACTTCGACAACCGGCAATATAACTTCATCACTTGGCGCGATGGTGAGTGGAATGAACTCGTCAAGCGCCTTCGTTTCCGCCTCGAAGCCACCATCGGCCTTGGCCCGCTCGCACCGTCAGGCGCTGGTCATCCCTGACATTAACGCCCAAACCCGACCCCGTGCTCGTCACGAGCGTTACACGCGAAGGACGCTAGAACTTCGCCCCGATGACGAGTTGCCCGTACGCCGCCGCGCCTTTGCTTTCGTAGTTGGTGTCGGCGCGGTGGAAGTCGAAGTCGCGGTAGGCGACGACGCCGGTCTCGAGGTCGGCTTGCAGCCAGGAGGAGACTTTCCACGACGCACCCACGCCGGCGCGGATTTCGGTGAGATCGACGACGGCGCGGTTCAGCCGCGCATCGCCGTGGGTGTCGCCGAAATCGCGGCTCACGCGGAAGGTGGAGCCGCGCAGGTCGGCCCCGCCGAAGAGGGTGAGTTCCTTGCTCCATTCGTATTCGAGCCGGGGGCGAGGGAGGACGCCGTTGAGCACCCAGCGGTCGGCGAATTTCCAGCGCACGCCGACGCCGGGAAAGACGGGGATGGCGCGGTTCACATCCACGCTCACGCCGACGATCCACTGGAGATCGGCGCTGGCGATGTAGGAGCCGCCGATGACGAAGGGCACATTGAAATCGCGCGCCGAGAAATCGCCCGCGCCGCTGTAGAAGCCCGGCTCCGCCTCGATCCGCACGAGCCACGACTCGAAAAGCTGCATGTCGAAACCGACGACGGCGGTGACGGATTGCAGCGTATTCGGCAGCGGCGCGCGATTTGGCAGGGCGAAGGAAAACCGCTCCCAATCGAAGCCCACGCGCAGCAGCAGCCCATCGCCGAGGCGCGTGGAGACGACATCGCGCACAAGGCCGGAGAGGCCGGAGACATTGCCGTGCCGGTCGTGGCCGAGATCGGTGCGCGAGCCGCTGGTGAGGGAAAACTCGGCGTCGAACTGGTTCGAGATTTCACCACCGGCGAGGGCGCGGGCGCAGATGGAGATGGCGGCGAAAAGGGCGAGGCGCTTCGTCATTTGGAGTCCTTGAGAAAGGCGGTCACGAACTGTTTGATCTGCTTCATCATCGCGGCGCTCGCGCCCATGCGCTCCATGCCGCGCAGCTCGCCGAGCGCGGGCGAGGCGATGAGATCGCCGCGCCAAACGAGCGTCGCCGGCTGCCCGGCGACTTCCACCGGCCACATCTGGTAAAGCGTGACGAGCGCGAAGTAGCCGCCGCTGGCGTAGTACTGCACGTCGGCGGTCTGCGCGCCACTGGCGGATGGTTTTTCAATCGTCGCGCCGAGCGAAAACGCCGCCTGTCCCTCCACATCGAAAAGTTCCCAGTAGTGCGCGGTCTTGGCCGGCGCACCGCCGCCGGTGAGCGAGCCGGCGAGGCCGGAAAACTGCGCGCGCACCTTGGGCACTTCCTTGAGCAGCCGGTTGATTTCATCCGCGGCGGAAATCGTCTCGCCCTTCCAGGAATACGCCGGCTGCCGTGCCATGCCGCCCGCGTTGAAAGCCTGCGCGCGGGGGAGCAGGACGTTTGCCCAAAAGCCGCTCACCGTCCCCGGCAGCGTGCCTCCCCATGTGGAGACCTGCGTCTTCGCGAAGCCCTTCGCTTCGTCGCTGCTGATGTAGAGGCCGGGCTTTTCGGGATCGAGTTTCTCCGTCGCGGCGATGAGCGATTTCACCGGGCCGTTCGCGGGCGCGTCGGCGATCTTGCGGAAATCCTCGAGCGCCGGTTTCGCGGGCAGTTCGCCGTGGAGCCAGACTTTCAATTCCGAGTGCCGCGCTGGCGACCATTGCCGCTGGAGTTCGAGCACTTTTGCGACCGGCGCTTTGACCACGTAGGCGCTCTCGATGGCGAGGCCGCGCGGGAAGCTCATCACCGGCCCGCGTCCGGTCTGGATTTCGCCCGCCGCGAGCTTGGCGAGATCGACATTTTTCAGCGACGCAAACGCCGCCAGTTCGGCGATGGGATCGGCGAAAGCGCCCGTGGAAAGCAGCGCGAGGATGACGAAAAGACGGCGGATCATAGGCGCGGGGAAGAGACGCAACGCGCGCGGCCTTGTCAACGCCGCGCGGGTGGTGGGCAATGTGCAAGAACGGCGTGCGCAACGGGTGGGGGGAAGCTGACAGCTTCCCCTACAGTCGGCGCTGTTGCGCTGCGCGGCGGTTTTCTGGAAACATGGCGCGCTCATGCCTGAGCCCCAGCCGATCATCGTCCTCAACGAACTGAAGAAAGCGTATCGCGATACGCTCGCGGTGGACGGCGTTTCGATGGCGATTCCGCGGGGCGAAATCTTCGGTTTCCTCGGCGCGAACGGCGCGGGCAAGACGACGACGATCCGCATGCTCTGCGGGCTGGTGAAACCGACATCTGGCAGCGCGACGATCGCCGGGCGCGATGTGTGGCGGGACCGCTACGAGGTGCGGACGAAATTCGGCTACGTGGCGCAGAAGTTCAGCCTGTATCCCGATCTCACGGTCGTGGAAAACCTGCGCTTCTTCGGCGGGGCGTACCGCGTGCCGCGCGAAAAGCTGGAGCCGCGGATCGAAAAGCTGCTTGCCGAAATGGACCTGATGACGAAGCGCGACGCGATGGCGGGCGCGCTTTCCGGCGGGATGAAACAGCTCCTCGCCATCGCCTGCGCGCTCATTCACGAGCCGGTGCTGCTTTTCCTCGATGAACCCACGTCGGGCCTCGATCCCGTGCATCGGCAGCAAATCTGGGACTTGCTCTACAACCTCGCGCACGGCGGCACGACGGTCTTTGTGACCACGCATTACATGGACGAGGCGGAGCGCTGCACGTCGGTCGGCTTTCTCCACGACGGGCGGCTCCTGGCGCGGGAAACACCGCGCCGGCTGAAGGCGAGTTTCAAAGTGCCGGTGCTCGACATGCACATCGAGCCGGTGATGCCGGCGCTCGTGCAACTCCGCGCCGCGCCCGGCGTGCTCGGCGTCTCGCTGCGCAGCGGGCACGGGCGCGTGTATGCGCGCGATCCGAAAAAGTTGGTCGCCGATTGGCAGGCGCACTGGCCTTTTCCCGAGCTGACGTGGCACGGGCATTCGTGGTCGGAGCCGGACATGGAGGACGTCTTCAAAGCCTACTCGCAGGGCTATCACGAAATCCTCGCGGAGGGCGCGCGATGACCGGCAGCCTGCGCGCCATCGCCAGCGTGGCGGTGAAGGAATTCCTGCACATCTGGCGGGACCGCCGCATCGTCGTGCTCATCTTTTTGCTGCCGCCGCTGTTCACGCTGCTCTTCGGTTACGCGTTCGAGGTGGGCGAGCTTTCGCATGTGCCGACGCTGCTGCGCGACGACGACCAAAGCGAGACGAGCCGCAAGCTGATCGAGTTCCTTTCGGCGAAAGAAACCTTCGCTTTTCAAAAGGACACGTCGCCCGCGGAGGCCGATCCCGACTTGCTCCGCAGCCGGACGGATGCGGCGCTGATCGTCCCGGCGGGGTGGGGGAGCGGTTTGAAAAGCGGCGAGCCCGTGCCGCTGCGGCTGGTGCTCGACGGCACCGACACGATGACCGCGCAGCAGGTCGAGGGCGCGCTGCAAAAGCACCTCGGCGATTTTCAAATCGAGTCGCGGCAGGACATGATCGACAACCTGCCGCCGGAGGTTTTCGAGATGGGTGAAAAGCTGCCGGTCGAGGTGCGCAAGCAATTCGTCTCCGCGATGGAGCCGTGGACCGTGCAGAGCGAAATCCGCTACAATCCGGGGCTGCGGTTCATCGAGTACGTCACGCCGGGGATCATCGGGCTGATTTTGCAACTGCTCACCGTCACGCTCATGGCCTGCACGATCACGCGTGAGCGCGAGGCGGGCACGCTCTCGCAGCTCATGGTCACGTCGCTGCGCCGCTGGGAAATCGTGCTCGGCAAAGTGCTGCCGTATCTCGGCGTCTCGCTCCTGCTCATCGGCATGACCATCGCGGTCGCGCATTTTCATTTCCACGTCGCCTTCCGCCAGCCGCTCGTGCTCGCCGTGATCTGCCTGCTTTTCCTGCTCTGCTCGCTCGGGCTCGGCCTGCTCATCTCGGCGTTCAGCGCCACGCAGACGCAGGCCATCCAGTTCGCCGTGTTTTTTCTGCTCCCGGTGTTTCCGCTGTCGGGCGCCTTTGCCCCGCTGGAGCAGTTGCCGGCGTCGATCCGCTTCCTCGCGCAGACCTTTCCGCTCACCCATTTCTGCCACGCCTTTCGCATGATCAATCTGCGCGACGCCGGGATTTCTTTCATCGCCGGCGATCTCGTCTTCCTGCTCCTCGGTGCGCTCGTGACCTGCGGCGGCGCGGCGTTTCTCCTGCGCCGGGCGGAGGAGTGAAAGGGTAATGCTTTACCCGTCGATGAAATGCAGCAGCCCCGGCGCAGTCTCCGCGTGAAAGTGACGCATGTAGTCGCCGAACATGTAGGAGACCGTTTCGGTGCCACCGCTGGAGTAGTGTAAAAGCGAAGCACCGTCGAAAGCATGAGCCCTTCGTGATTCCACCATGGGATACAGCACGTCCACATCCGGTCGAAACGGCTTCGTCCGCAGCTTCGTATCGAGGAGCAGCCGCACCCATGAGTCTTGATCGGACACGCTCCCGCCTCGGACAGACGGACGTGCATTAATCCTCTCCCACCTTGCCAAGACCTCCTGAAATCGGTGCCCGGCGATCCACCAGAATCCTGAA
Source organism: Chthoniobacter sp. (assembly GCA_043779205.1). GTDB lineage: Bacteria > Verrucomicrobiota > Verrucomicrobiia > Chthoniobacterales > Chthoniobacteraceae > Chthoniobacter. The sequence goes on from JAYWEP010000192.1 coordinate 28,248, forward strand.
TTCATCCCCCGCGCCTTCAAGGTTTTCATCTCTTCTTTGGTCAGATACGCGTTAAAAGATTTGCCGGTGATGTTCTGCCGCGGCTGCTCCGAAAACATGATCTTCGCACCGCCATCAAAAAGCTTATCCGGGTTTTTCAAGAATAGGCACTCACAGTCCACATACATCACTTTTTCATAGCGTTCGGCAGGGATGAAATGCCGCGAGCGATATTTGAAATCAGGCATCTCTTTCCCGGTTTTGCTCGGTGGGATTCGGGATAAGTCGAGGTAGATTTCCTGCAAATTGTCCCGCCCGTGCTCAAAAAGTCGGCGCTCGTAATTAGTCAGGACGATAACATCGCCGCTGAAACCCGTGCGAAAAATGGACGAGGCCAGCATCTTCGCCATCATCTGACGGTGAGGCTCGTTTGGCGGGTCAATGGCGATGGTATAAATGAGGTTTTTCTTTTTTGGCTTGGGCTCATTTTCAATGGGTGATTCAGCCACACGCAGAACCTTGCTGTCTCCCGCCCGCCCGTGCGGGGAGGCGCTGCGGCTGCCTTCGGCAAGTTGCAGCAATGCCGGCGCAGTTCCGGCGTGAAAGTGGCGCAAGTAGTCGCCAAACATGTAGGAAACCTTCCGCGTGCGCGGGGCGGCAAGATAGTGCAGAACAACCGCTTCGTCGTAGGCCGGAACCGTTCGCGTTTTCACCAGGGGATACCGGATATCCACATCGTAGCGAAACGGCTTCTTCCGCAGCTTGGTATCCAGAAGCAGCCGCACCCACGATTACTGATCCGGGCCCCAGCCGTTTCCACGCAGATGCGGCTGGGCATCGATCCTCTCCCATTCCGCCAGCACCTCCTGAAAACGATGACCGACGATCCAATGGAATCCACCGTTGATGCTATGGGCATCCAGGGATTTCATCTCTTTCTTGGTGAGGAATGCGTTATGGTATTGGTCGGTAATGTCACCGCACGTTTCCTCCGAAAACATGATCTCCGCATCTCCGGCGAGTAACTCATCCGGGTTTCTCAAAAACAGACAATCGCAGTCCACAAACATTACCTTGTCATAGCGCTCGGCTGAGATGAAATGCCTCGACCGATATTTGAAATTGAGAATCTCCCGCCCGATTTCTCGGGGTGGAATCCGGGTCGCGTCCAAGGCGATTTCTTTCAGATTGTGCCGTCCGTATTCAAAGACCCGGTGCTCGTAATTTGTCAGAATCAGTACATCACCTTTGAATCCCGTGCGAAAAATGGACGAAACCAGCATCTTCGCCATCATCTGATGATAGGGTTCACCGGGAGGATCAAAGGCGAAGGTGTAGATCAGGTTTTTCTTTCTGGTCTTTGTTTTTTTCCCGATGGGCTTGGGATTGAGCTTGCTCGCTTTTTCAGCATCCTTGGTCCCTTTGGCTTTCGGTTCTCGTTCCTTGCCTTTGAGTTTGTTTCTAGCGCGGTTCATAAGTGGGTTGAGTCTGCTGTCAAAGCGGGGGGCGGTAAGCCGGACATTCGCTCCCACTTACGGCTCGCCGAGGTCATGGATGCGCGCCCGGCCCGAGAGCAGCCACATCTCGGCGTCATGTCGGTGCGCGGGATGCAGTTCGCGCAGCGTGCGAATGTAGGCGGCCCGCGCCCACCAGAAATTGCCCGAATAGTGGCGCGGCCAGCAGCCGTTCGCCCTGTACAAACGCCCGCCGGAGGTATCGCAGCCCGCCGCAAGCTGCGCTACGTTCGCGCGCCAGTGGGCGAAGATATGCCGGTTCATCTCGCGCCGCCAGCCAGCGTGCGAATCGCCCCGATGGGTTACTCCCTTGGTGTGGGCATAAACCGCGTAGAATTCGCCCTGCCGCGCCGCCGCGATCAGCCGCCCAAGCGTGGCATGCTCATACAGGTTGGGATTCTCATCGTGAAAAACCACGCGCAATTTGGGCGTGGCCGCCAGCACGTCCCGCAGCGCCTCTACCTCCGCCGCCGGGCCGAGCGCACCGACTTCAAACTCCGTAGCCGCGTCATACAGCCCCGAGGCGACCATCTCGTTCACCTGCTCAGCCACGATCTCCCGCCAGTGATTGACCAGCAGCACATGGTAAAAACCCCGGATTGGCACATCGTCCGGCATCTTTTTGGTCCGAAGTGGAACGATCCTCCGCTTCTCGAAATCCTCCTGGCCCGGCGTCCCGTCGGGTATGATCCAGCCGCCCTTCGCCGGCCGTCGCCAGCCCTTTGTGCTCAAATCCACCCACGGGAAAGCCGCCACCTCCAACCGCCGCACGTCCTCCATCACGAGGGGCAACTCGCGCCAGCTCGCCCCGCCCGCGGCCCACGTCGCCGCAATCTCGGGAAGACGCGCCCGCCCAATCATGCCGCAAAACGGCCGCGGGATAAAACGATTGCCCGTCACGGTTTCCCCCTCCCGAGCCGCAGGCGTGCCATCCAGCGCATTCACCGTCGTGGCCCAGGCTTCCCCGGCCCACAGTTCCGCACCGGGGAGAGCCGTCGCCTGACATGGCAGGAAAATCACCCGCGCCGTCTGGCACTCGGCGGCGAGCCAGCGCAGCAGCCACGGCAGGTCATCCGCCTGCTCGCGGGAAAGCGGCGCCAGTCGCGTCTCGGGTGTCGCGCCCGGCAGCCACAGATCCTCCGCCGGCAGACCGATGAGCCCCACCAGCACCGGCGTCCCCCGCGGAAATTTCCAGGTCAGCGAAGCGCGCTGAAAATCCCCGGCACTCTCCTCATCGACCAAGGTCACAATGGTCGCATCCGCCGCGACCTGCACCTCGACCGCCATGGCCAAAGCCAGCGCTGCCTCGCGCAGCGACCACACCTCCCACGCCTCCTCGCTCCACGTCTCCGTCTCACCATCGAAGCTCACCACCGCCACCTCATCGCCGGAAAAATCCTGCGCCATCGCCACTGCCACCGCACTGGCTACGCCACGCTCGGCCAGCAACGGTGAGATATGGCTGACGGGCCTCTGGAGGGGAACCCGTTGGGTTCCCTCGATCATCTCCGAGGCTCGGGGGAAGCTGGCAGCTTCCCCTCCAGACGCCGCACCGTTTTCATCTGCCGTCCGATTCTTGTCCTCGGCGGAAAAAATCTCCGCCAGCGGCCGCACCGGCAGCATGCCGGGCCGGAGGATCAGCGCCCGGCGATACGGGTGGACGGCCACCAGTTCCGTCACCGTGTCGTCCAGCGGCGCTGCCTCCTCACTCACATGGTGCAGCCCGATACCCAGGCGCGCGCAGGCGATGGCCAGCGACTCGTCTTCCTCCCCCCAATGGTAAATCCGCACCGGCCCGGCCCAATGCTCCCGCACCGCATGCGCCGAGAGCAGTAGCCGTTCGAGCCCGTCCTTGCCGGAGTTCACCAGCACCACGCCATCCCTCTCGGCATCCGAAAGTCCACCGCGGCGCGAGGCGGGCGGCACCGGCAGCGGCGGCTTTTCGCACAGCCGCTTCCACCATGCGCCGCACGGGTCGGTTTCATCCGGCACCCCGAGCAGGAGGTTGATCGTGAAAGTCGCCTCCCGCCAGTGCGGCAGCCCGTGGAGATCGCCAAAGACGATGCCGCCGGGCCGCAGCTTCGGCAGCCAGTGCGGCAGCGCCGCCACCAGCCACGAGGGAGCCACTTCGCCCGGCAGATACAGGGCATCCAGGCTCCCATCCGCGATCTGCGCCAGCGACTGCGCGCTATGCGGCCCCAGCCGCCGCACCCCCGGCAGCCCCGCTGCCTCCGCCGCCCACAGCCCGCGCAAAACCCCGCGATCCGCCTCCACCAGCGGATCGCCGCTCGGCGCATGCACCGCGCCATGATCCACCAGCAGCGCCTCGCGAAACCCACCCGCCACCGCGCGCCAGCGCCCGCCCGGAAAATAATCCACCATGCCCACCGTCCCCCCGCCCGCCTCCCGCGCCACCCTTGCCACCACCGCGTCAAAGCCCGCCACCGTCTCCACCACCTCAAAACCCAGCGAAACCCGCCGCGCCCAATTCTGATACATCGGCCCCACATGGATCACCGTCATCGGCACCTGCCGCCGGGCTGGCGGGGCAAAGCTCGTCATGAACCGGGCATCATCATGCACCACGCTGTCCCCCCCTCCTGCCGGCACGTAGCGGTTCGGCCGAGTCCCCGCGTGAAACAGATTGAAATAGCCGAGCACCTGCGAATTGCGCGCCGCCAGCCGCTCCCACGGCTCCAGCCCGCGCAGCACGGTGAAAGTCTCCCGCTCCTCGCACACCCGCCGCCCCGCCGCCCCGTACAGACACCCCGCTTCCAGCGGCAGCGCCGCCAGCCGCGCGCGGAAATCCCGCGGCAGCAGCACATCCGCATCCAGCACCAGCACCCACCCCTCCCCATCCAGCCGGGCCAGCCCCTCATTCACCGCTCTCGCTTTGTTATCCACCGCATTGAAATCCTGCCCATCCGCGCGCAGCGTCTCGCTCAAAACCACCTCCAGCCCATGCCGCGCGCACACCGCCGCCGTCGCCGCATCCCCCGGCACCGTCACCACCACCCACCGGTCAAAGTGCCGCCGGTTCGCCGCGATGCACTCCAGGTAGTCCGCGTAATTGATGCAAATGGTGACGGCTTGGAGTTTCATCGTGGGCATGGGAGCGGGGGCCGCAAAAAGGTTAGAGCCTGTCATGCACTTGGGGTGCGGCCTAAAGCCGTGGAGGGCCAAAGGCCCGCAGACAAGCCAGCCCAGGGCAACGCCCTGGGTAATGCGAGGGGACTGACCCAGCCCTGAAAGGGCGCAACAACGGGTGTCGCCCTTTCAGGGCTGGGTCGTTTTCTTCGAGGTTCCCAGGGCGTTGCCCTGGGCTGGCTTGTCTGCGCACCTTTGGTGCTCCCTTCCGCCGAGCGTACAAAGTGCACGACAGGCTCTAAGAGACTGTGAAATAAATCGGATGGAGCCCGCGCAAGGCGCAAAAAAGGCGCGAAATTGATTGTCCATTTCGCGTCTTTTCGCGGTTTTCGCGGGCCTGAAATGACTTCTTTCACAGTCACTAAAGCCGTGGAGGGCCAAAGGCCCGCAGACAAGCCAGCCCAGGGCAACGCCCTGGGTATTGGAAGGGGACTGACCCAGCCCTGAAAGGGCGCCACAACGGGTGTCGCCCTTGATCCTCGTGCCCAAGCTCCAGCCAGTAGTGTTCGGCATCGGATATGCGGTGGGGTTTGTCACGAGATATACGTGAGTTTGTCACCTGATTGTCACTGG
>JAYWEP010000193.1:0-9271 GCA_043779205.1 Chthoniobacter sp.
CAGCCGCTCGACGACATACAGCTCATTGAAAATCGGCAACTGCACGGTGATCCGCGGCAGCTTCTCGAAAGTCGCGAGCGGCTGCGGCGGGCGATCCCGATTTTTCAGAAAGAGATAGACGATGACGTAACGGTGCAGCCCATAAAGAGAGAGGCCGAACAGAACGACGAAGTAGCAAATGGTCCAAATGGTGTTTCCCAAACTTCCTAGCATAGTGATTTTTGGCCTCTTAGGGCGCGAACAAGCGCGGAATAATGGCGGTGGAAGCCAGATGGTCAAGCGGGAATAATTCTGCGGAAAAGCCCCGGCCACCCGGCCTCGGGCACCTGAAAATCCGGGAAGATTCGTGCTGCAATGCGCGCGGGTCTTTGGAAAAGTCCGCCGTATGAACATCCCTGCGCACCGGCTTGCTCTGGTCGTTTTCGTCGTTCTCGCGACGAGCGCCTTTGGCCAGAAACCCTCGCCGGACGACCTTGCCCACATCCGCGAAGAGCTGGGCGTGAACTCCTTCACCGCGCCGTCCATCCAGCTCGTCTTCCAGGAACTCAACGCCCTCAAACCCATCCCTTTCGAGAAAGTCTGGCGCGACCTGCCCGACGCCACCCCGCAGGACCGCGCCCGCCTCGCCCTCAGCGCCGGCGCGGTCATCGCCGACGGCTTCCTCGCGGTCAGCGCGGAGAAACAGTCGCGCATCGAGCCGGTCGGGCGCGTCCTCCTCAAGCTCGCGAAAGGCCTCGGCGTCAGCGAGCATGTGAACAAGCACAGCCGCAGCATTTTGGAAAAAGCCGCGCGCCAGCAGTGGGACGACATCCGCACCGAACTCGTCCGCACCCAGGCCGATGTCGAGGCCGCGCTCCTCGGGCTGAAGGACGAGGAAATCGCCCACCTCGTCGCCCTCGGCGGCTGGCTCCGCGGCTTGGAAATGACCAGCGGCATCGTCGCCGAAAACTACACCCCCGAGCACGCCCGCCGGCTCATTCAGCCGGAACTCATGGACTACTTCCTCGACCGCGTGGGCACGCTGAACCCGACCTTCAAAAAGACAAAACTCGCCGCCGTCCTCGAAAAAAACCTCCGCGAAATCAAGAAGATCACCACCCGGCCCGTGGACACGCCCATCGAGCTTTCCGACGTGAAAGAAATCCGCAAACTCGTGCGCGAGATCAACGGGCTGGTCGCGAGCGGCGAGGAGTAGCCTCTCGGTCATCACTTGCGCGGGTAGGGATGGCACTCCGTGCCGTCCGGGGCGAGCGCAGCGAGGCGGCGGGTGCCGGGGAGCGCACGCGTCCCGCGTGCTGGTCGCGGCGTCCCGCCGCGACGAACTTCCTGCGGCGTGTGGAGCGATGGCGCGCGCCCACCGCATTCCACGCGTCAGGAAGTCCGCGAAGTCGGGACGACTTCGCCAGCACGCGGGACGCGCGCGCTTCCCGGAGCCTGCCGCCTCGCTGCGCTCGCCCCGGACGGCACGGAGTGCCATCCCTACCGCGGCGCCCCTTCCACTCCGCTGTCATTCATCTGCCGCGCGGTGATGATGACGATGAGCCGCCGCCCCGGCGTCTTCGGCTTGAAAGGCTTGGTGTCCTCCGTTTCCGGCAAGTCGGAAAAAATAACGCTGTTTCCCGACTCAATCGAAACCGACGCGGTGGCTTTTCGCCCGGAAAAAACCGGTCGTATCCTGCCGCTGCCGTAGGAGGCTGGCTGAAGAATGCTCGTCCGCGAACCGGATTTGAACAGCTCCGCGTCAACCGCCGCGGAGGAGACCGGCTGAGGAACGCCTGTCAGCGCGCCTGCCTCCTGAATTTTCGTAGCGGAGGACAAGGATTTGACGGGCTTGCCGGTTTCGACATCCACCCAACCAAGGTGCTCAACAACCTGCGGAGTGAGTTGGATGTCCAGTGTGCCTTCCATGCTCAGGATCGGTTCGATTTCGAGCGTCACGCCCACGTTTCGCACTTCAAACTCGTCCGCGATCCACGGAAACTCCTTGTTCTCGTTCTTTTTCCACGTCACCGGATATTTGAATTCCCGGATGATCTCAATGACCGCGCGCTGCCCAGACCGTGTCACAACCTTTGGCGTGCTGAGCAGATCGACACCCTTCATTTTTGGCAGCTTGGCGAGAAATGCCGGCATCTGTTTTTCCGTGAACACGCCCGCGACGGCTCCGAGCGGAGCTGGCTTGCTACCTTTGGCCGCAGCGGGGAAAAGCAGATTGCCCGCAGGGTCTTTGAGCGTCAGTGCCAGCGCCTCCGGCATCTCGATGAAACGCGCTTCGATGAGCACCTGCACCGCGGCTCTCTTGAGCGTTTCGCTTTTTGAAATCAGCGCCGCGGCGGCGGAAATCTCCGCCCTTTCCGTACCGCTGCGCAGCCACACGCGCGCACGGGCGGGCGACCATGCGAGTTCGACGTTGCTCAGCAGCACGCCGTCTTTCGTCTGCTGTCCGGGGTAAAGCGTGACGGTTTTCCCGTCGGGCTGGAGCAGATCAACGAAGGCGTTTTTGATCTCGCCGTCCGCCGGGATCACGACCCGCGCGACCGACCAGCCTTGCACCCACGCGGGCGGTTCGCCCGGCGGCTTCGCGGCGACCGGTGCGGCCTCCGGCGCGGCGGTCGTCGGCGCGGGGCTTGGGGCCGGTGCGGGCGCGGTGTCCGGCTTTTCATCCGCGCCGAAAACCACGCCCACGCCGAGCACCACGAGCGCCGTGAAAACCGTGCGCCGCACCGTCCCCGGCGCGTAGTCCGCGATGCGCGCCAGCCGTTCCCGCAGCGCCCCGGCGCGCTCGGCGATGCCCGCCATCGGCACCGCCGCGGGCCGCCACGGCGCGAGCTGCACGAGCCGCAAAAGCGCCGCGCCGTACGCCGCGGGCTCGGCTTCGCGGGCGTGGCGGAGCACCGTCTCATCGCACGCCAGCTCGGCATCGCCGCGCGCGAGGTGGGCGGCGAGCCAGGCCAGCGGGTTGAACCAATGCAGCACCCGCGCCGCCGTCAGCAGCCACAGCGCCGCGAGATCGTGCCGGCGGACATGCGCCAGCTCGTGCAGCAGGACAAAGCGCAACTCCCCATCCGACAGCCGCGCAATCAGCCCCGGCGGCAGCACCAGCCGCACCGCCACCAGCAGCCACAGCAGATGCACCGCCTGCGCCGGCAGCCGCCCGCGCAGCAGCCAGCGCACGGCGAGCACGCAGAGGATCAGGGCCGAGCCGCGCAGACTCGCGGCGAGCACGGCGTTCCAGGGGGATTCGATCGGGTTCATGGCTTGTTCTTTTTCTGTTTCAGCGCGCGTTCGAGTTCGCGGATTTCCGCGGGCGAAAGATCGGCCCGCTCTACAAAGTGCAGCAGCATCGGCCCGCACGACCCGCGGAAAACCCGCTGCAAAAACGAATCCCCCTCCGCGCGGATGCACTGGGCACGCGACTTGGCCGGCACATAGACATTCGCCTTTCCCTCCCGCCGCACTTTCACGATCCCCTTCCCCACGAGCCGCGTGAGAAACGTCCCCACCGTCTTCGGATGCCACTCCTGCTCACCCGCCAGCGCCTCGCACACCTCGGCTCCGGTCGCGGACGTTTTCTCCCAAAGAACATTCAGGACTTCCCATTCCGCCGGTGAAATTTTGTGCGCCATTGGTTTTCTTACAAATGTAGGCTCCGACTTCCTACATTTGTAAGATCACGTCAACCCGAAATTTTCCGCGAGGGATTTCGCGCCGCGTGTCGTCTGATAGGGAAATGAAAACCGTTCTCCTCTCCGCCGCCGCCCTCACCCTCCTCGTCTCCTCCTCTTTCGCAGAAAACCTCCCGCAGCCTCCGCGACAGACCGCTGTGCCGATGGCGACGGCTGGCGGCGGCGAGGTGTCCGACGAGGCCCCGCGCTTTGACCTGAAGTTTCCCGGTGGGAAGGTGAAGGAGTTTGTCGCGGCGGTGTCCAAGGCGCTGGGCAGGCCGGTGAACGTGATCATTCCGAAGGAAAGCGAAGCGACGCTGATCCCCGCGGTGGAGGTGTCGCGCGTGACCGTGCAAGCGCTTTTCACCGCCCTGAGCAATGCCAGTCAGCACGAGGTTCGCGTCCCCACAAATATCTCGACCTCGGCTTCACCGGGCATGATCACCAACGCTTCCTTTCAGTATAAAAGGGTCGGCTTCACTTTTCGCATGGACGAAAAAATTGCCACGCCGGATGCGGTCTGGACTTTTCTCGACACCACTCTTCCCGACATCCCCGAGCCGGTTTTTCCGGCCCCGCCGCGCGTCGTCCAATACTATCCCGTAGCCGAGTATCTTTCGCACTTCAGCGTCGAGGACATCACCGCGGCAATTGAGTCGGGCTGGGCCTTGCAAGGTGGGCCCGCGAATCCACCGGCGACGATCCGCTTTCATGAGGAGACGAAGCTGCTCATCTGCGCGGGCACAGCGGCGCAGATCGAGCTGATCCCGCAGGTGCTCAAAGGGCTCGCGCCGATGCTGGAAAGCCCGGTCGAGGAAAATTTCAAGATCAAGCGCAAGGCCAGCCAGATCATCCTACCCGCGCTGAAATTCGAGGGGATCAAGTTGAGCGAGGCGGTGGATTTCATCCGGAGGAAAGCCGTGGAATTGGATCCGGAGCATCAGGGTTTCAATATCCTCTTTCATGCAAACGCTAGTACGCCAGAGCCCAAGGTGACGCTCGCGCTGAGCAATGTCTCGGCTCTCGACGCGCTCAAACTCATCGCGGAACTCAGCAATCTGGACGTTGAAACCCGCGACTACGCCATCCTCCTCGGTCATCTCGAAGCGGATGCAGTTCCCTCAGCCGACCATTCTTCACCGCCGCAAAATCCTCCAACTCCGCCCCGCGCCCCAGCTCCCAACCCACCCGCGCAGTAAGCCGCGACTTGCGCATGCCGCGCCTTCGCGTCCAGCATCCCGGCCATGACCGCGCGCCCCGCTTTCCTCGCGATGCCTGCTGACCTGCCGCACGACGGCGCGGCGCGGCTGTCGGCGCGGCTCGTGGCGGGTGAGGAGGCGGCGTGGAGCGAGTTTCACGCGCAGACTTTCGACCGGCTGCTGCGCTACCTCCTCGCCGCCGCGCACGGCCACGAGGACGCCGCGCGCGAGGCGCTCCAGGCGACCTACGTGAAATGCGTGCGGCATGTCCGGCGCTTCGAGACCGAGGAGGCGATGTGGGGCTGGCTCGCGCAAATCGCCCGCGGCTGCCTCATTGATCTCGCCCGCCGCCGCACGCGCTACGCGGCGCTGCTCGGGCGTTTGGAAAAAGAGCCCGCGCCCGGCGATTCCGCGCCGGATGTGCGCGAGGACTTGCTCGCTGCCAGCCTCGCCACGCTCGCGCCCGCCGAGCGCACGCTGCTCGCCGCGCGCTACACCGACGGGCAGCCGGTGGCCGCCATCGCCGCCGCGCTCGGCACCACGCCCAAAGCCGTCGAATCCCGCCTCGCGCGCCTCCGCTCCCGCCTGCGCGCCTGGCTCATCCGCAACACCCGCCATGACTCCTGACACCATCGCCCGCCTCCGCACCGCATCCCTCGCCGCCACGCTCACCGCCGCCCGTGGCCGCCGCGTCCGCCGCCGCGCGGGCGGGGTCGCGCTCGCGGCCATCGCCGCCCTGACCGTCGCGCTTTTTCAAATCCCGCGCCGCGCTCCCGCGCCCGCTGTCACCGCCGCAGCGCCGGTCGCCCACACCGTCCGCCCCGCACCCGCGGCACTCGTCAAAATCACCACCCGCGAAACCGCCCGCGTCGTCCGCTTCCGCACCGACCCCGCGCGCCGCGTCGAGCGCATCGACACCGCCGGACTCGCGCGCTGTTTTCCCGGCAAAGGCGTGGCCGTCATCCGGGCCGAGGGCGAGCTGGCGAAGGTTGTGATTTTTTAGCGACGGTGACAGAAGTTGCGCGGGTGGATGGCGTCGCTCCGCGCGCCATGCGCACAACCTGCGCGGAGCGCCCATCTTTACTCCGCGCGGTTGGAAAGTGCGCCTTCGGCGGAGGCGGCACATGGCGCGCGGAGCGACGCCATCCACCCGCGCTCACCGCAGCGGCTCGCCGGGAATGTCGAGAAGCTGGAGTTGGTTGATGGTCGGGAATTGCGCGTGGTCGGCGTAGCTCCAGACGACTTCTTTGCCGGGCGTGATTTCAAAAAAGAGCGGCTGCTGCCCGAGGTGCCCGTGACCGCCGTAATTACACAAAACCGTGTTCCCATTCGGCAGCCGCTGCGCGCCGGCCATGAGGCGGAGCGGGTTGCCGGGCAGGTCGTTTTCGTTCAGCTCCCAGACGGTTTTTTCCTGCGCGTCGAGCTCGATGACTTTGTGCCCGTCGCCGCAGGTGATGAGCAGATGCCCGTCGGCCAGCGGCACGACTTCATGCGGATCGCCGGGCACCTTGATCGCGCGCAGCACTTTGCCGTCGCCGTCGAGTTCCGTGATTTTTCCCTCGCCCTTGAAGCACACGAAATAGTGCCCGTCCTTGGTCTTGCGCGTGCCGCGATATTGGTTGTGCAGCGCCACCGACGGCGCGGTGGTGAGCGGGATTTCCTTCGCGATTTTCCCCGCGCGATCGACCTCGATGATCCGGCTCGTCCCGCCCTCGACGATGAGCACGCGCCCGTCCGCGAGCGGCTGGCAGGCATGCACCTCCACCTTCTCCGGGGCCTGGTATTCCCACACGATCTCCTTCGCCGGCGTGACCTCCCGCGCCCCGCTGACAAAGCAAAGGAGCGTGTTCCCATTCGGCAGCCGCCAGCAGTCCTGCGGGTTTTTGCAGTCGTACTGCCACTCGATTTTTCCGTCGGCGGAAACCTGGCAGACTTTCCCGCCATTGTAGTCGCAGCACAGAAACGGATGCGCGGCGCGGGCGGTGGCGAGGGTGAGGAGGAGGGCGGAAAGTGCGGGGAGGAATTTCATGCGGGGAGTGTGGGAAAGGGCGGGCGGGTGGGGCAATGACGAATGACGGATGACGAATGACCAAAGAAATCCGAATGACGAATCGTGGGACGTTCGCTGCGTTCTTCGGCCTTCGCGCTTCGTCATTCCCTCGTCATTCGTCATTTCCTCCCCGTGTCGTTGAAGTAGAGCTTGACGTTGTGGGTGGCGCGGCCGGAGGCGATGATGTCGGGGCGGCCGTCGCCGTCGAGGTCGGCGAGTTGGAGGTCTTCGCAGGCCATGCCGCCGTCATCGACGGCGCTCTCGCGCCAGTGCTCGCCGGTCGCGTCGAGCGGCGTCCACAGGTGGATGCCGAAGGTGTTGTCCGGCGGCGCGGGATGGCCGCGCCAGCCGACGACGATCTGGTCGCTCTTCACGCCGAGCAAATCGCCGCATTTGAGCGCGTGGCCTTCGACGAGTTTGTCGGTAAGGACGCGGCGAATTCTCGTGGCAGTCCTATCTGGACACCAATAGACGATAAGCTCGTTGCCGTGCATTGGCTCAACAGTAGAGAAGAAATAGGGAGGCTCGTTATTGGTGGACATTGTCCCTGAACAGACTTCACCCGCACCTTTGAAAAGCGGTTCTATGGACTGGTTAATCTCATCGCCAAATAGATTTTCCCACTCCCCTTTGAACTTCGCGCGAATACCGAAGCCTTCTTTTCCAATAAGCATGAAGCCACTTCCCAGGACGGCAAAGTTGTGCGTCATGTGCATCGACTCGTCGATGACCTCGCTTTTCCACTCGCCCTTCGGATCGTTGAGCGGCGTTGGCGGGTGATAGAGCATCACTTTTACCGGCGCACCTTCGCCATTTTTATTTCCCCGCCCGTGGAGCGGGACGACGACCAAGCCCCAAGTCCCGTCCTCCATTTTCAACCACCGCATCCGATGCGTGGTCGGCTCGACGCTGGGGAACTTCACGGGCTCCCAGCGCTGGGTGCGGTCGGCGGGCGGGATGAGGTAGAAGACCGCGCCGCTGTGCTCGGTGTCGCCGGGGTTCCATTCGGCGCCGACGGCGAGTTCGCATTTGCCGCTGCCGTCGATGTCCTGGGCGGCGAGGCAGACGTTGTCGTGCTCGGTGAGGTTTTCGGCGATGAGGTATTTGCGCCACGCGGCGGGGTCGCGCGCTTGGTCGGGGCCGGGGTTGCGATACCAGACGATCTGGCGTTTGTCGGCGAGGATGATGTCGGGGTGGCCGTCGCCATCCACGTCGGCGATGGCGAGGCCGTAGCCGATCTGGATTTTGTCGTCGAGGGTGACGGCGGTGAACTTGGGCTCAGGCGGCTCGGCGAGGGCGAGGGTGGAAGCGAGGAGGAGGAGGGCGGGCGTTTTCATGGGAGGAGGGTGGGGGAGAATCGCAGGCGCGGCGAGCGGCGTCGAGGGTGCGCGAGCCACGTTATCCATGCCGTCATCCTGAACGGAGTTTTGGGAGGCTTTGCGACCAAAACGCAGTGAAGGATCGCTGACTGAAACGCGGGCGGAGGCGGCGGGAGTGAGCACGCGTCTTCCCACCCACCGCCTCCGCCCGTTTAGAGTCAGCGATTCTTCACTCCGCCTTTGTCGCAAAGCCTCCAAAGGCTGCGTTCAGAATGACGGCGTTTTTTTCGGGCACACTCCGCGCGCAGGCGCAGCGAGGCTTTGCGCGCAGCGCGGGGGACGGCTATGGTGCGCGCCTGCATGACTGAAAACAAAGAAGGCGAAAATATGGCGGAGCGCGCGCTGCTCGTGGGCGCTTATCACGAGACGGGCAAGCGGGCGGAAACGGAGAGCCTGCTGGAGGAGCTGGAGGAGCTGGTGGATACGCTCGGCGTGCCGGTGATCGACCGGATGCTGGTGCATCATCGCGAGCAGCACGCGCGGCTGCTCATCGGCACGGGGAAGGCGGATGAGATCGTGGCGCGGGCCAAGGAGCAGCGGTGCGATGTGATCGTTTTCGACAACGAGCTGTCGCCGAGCCAGCAGCGGAATTGGGAGAAGCTGGCGGGCATGACGGTCATCGACCGGCAGGAGGTGATCCTGGATATTTTCGCAAAGCGCGCGCAGACGCGGGAGGCGCGGCTCCAGGTGGAGCTGGCGCAGATGGAATACCAGATGCCGCGGCTCACGCGGGGCTGGACGCACCTCGTCCGGCAGGGCGGCGGCATCGGCACGCGGGGCGAGGGCGAGACGCAGCTCGAGCAGGACAAGCGGCGCATCCGCGGGAACATCGACCGCTGCAAACGCGACCTCGAAACCGTGCGCGCAGCCCGCGCCACGCAGCGCAAAGACCGCAAGCGCACCGAGGTGCCGAACGCGGCGATCGTGGGCTACACAAACTCGGGCAAGTCCTCGCTGCTCCACCGGCTCACCGGCGCG
>JAYWEP010000194.1:0-30058 GCA_043779205.1 Chthoniobacter sp.
CGCCTGGGCCTTGAACTCTGCGGTATATCGTTTTCTGGTCACTGTGTTCATTGTCGCTTATTTCCTTATTTCGTGGTCCAGAATCTTCGCGCACCTCACCTTCCCACCCGCCACATCACCGCCAACCCAAACCCCGAAAACCAACAAAAACTCTCATAGCGAGTGGATCAAGGTTCGGGGGCAGGCCACCAGCACTCAGGGCGACAGCCGTCTTGCCGAAAGTCGTCTGCGTCCGATCTTACTCTTTCTCCTGCTCCTGCTCCTGCTCTCGTGCGCCGCGGGAGAGCAGGAGCAGGAGCAGGAGGGAAGATCGGACGCAGACGACTTTTCAGACGCCCTCTTAGACCTGAATTCTTTTCTCTCCGCTCTTCTTCGAGCCGGCCGGGCCTACTTCTCCGCGGTGCGATCGAGGATGAACCGGACCACCGGCGCGGGGTCATCCAGCCCATGCGGGTGGTGGCCGACGCCGGGTTTGTGCAGCACTTGGATTTCCCCGCCGAGCACCTGGTAACGCTGCTCGATGAGCGCCGCGTTTTCCGCCGGTGGCACCACGTCGTCGGCATCGCCGACCACATGGATGAGCGCGACCTTTGCTTTGGCCAGCGGCTCCAGGCGGTCGATGGGATTGCCGGCATAGGCCAGCGCCTCGGCTTCATCCTTGAAGCCATAGCACTTGAGCAGCGCCGCCCAGTCGCCCGCGCTGCCTTTGCCCGTGCCCTTGCCGCCGGGCCAGCTTTTGAAATCGCAGACCGCCGCGTCACCATAGATCACGGTCACGCGCTCCGGGTGCTCGGTGGCGAAACGGTAGGCGTAGAGCCCGCCGCGGCTGATGCCGATGAGCGCGGCCTTTTTCGCGAAGCCGTGGGCGATGAGGAGTTCGTAGAAGGCGTTGAAATGCTTCACCGCGTCGGGACTGCCGAAGGTGTTGCCGACGCTGATGTGGACGTGGTGGAAACCTGCGGCCAGCAGGGCGGGCGCGGCGCAGCGGTCGGTGAAGGCATCGGGAAACTCCATGCACCACGACCATGGGTTGCCGGGCCGCGCGGTCTTTGGCTCCACGACCCAGGCGGTGCAGCCGTCGGTCTGGAAAGTGTGACGCTTGAAACCGTGCCATTCGTCCAGCTTTTCGTCGAGGAAGGTGAGGACCACCGGCCGGGCGTCGGCGGCTTTCTGGCCGAGAGCCGGACTGGTGCTCAAGGCGATGAGGGCGAGAAAGGGGAGGAGCGGTTTCATGGGTGTTGGGTGGGGGGACGATGGCAGGGAAGGGCAACCCTGCCTAGTTCAGAGAATGGCTGGTTCGCGGCTTGGCGGTTAAGGCACCTGCCAAAGGAAGTTTTCGGCTCTGCTGCTCTTTTTCTTCATCCCGCTTTTGTTCCGAAAAAGATAAAGAAGAAGAAAAGGAAAAAGGTCTGCCGATGCGGAAGCTATTCTTGGCAGGAGCCCCAAGCCTTCCAGCGCCGCCCCGCAGTGTTACTTCGCGAGGCTTACTTCCGGGAATCCTCGAAGCAACTGACGATCTCGAATTTCCTGATGAAGCCGGTTCCGCCAAGCGCTTCGTCGTAATGGAAGCCGCCATTGCCGCCGCCGGAAATCGCGAAGGAATAAGCCGCGACGGAACCATACCATTCGGCCGTGCCTTTGAGGCTCACGGCATAACTCGGCCCGTAAAAGGCGGCGGCGATTTCGGGGTTGCCGTTCGAGCTGAGCGTCCGGGCGGGCAGGTTGCCGCTGGCATCGGGGTCGGGGACGCCATAGATGACGAGATTGCCGGGCTTTTTGCTGCTGGCATTGTTCGTATTCACCATGCCATTGCCAAAGTCGATATTGCCTTTGACGTAGATGGTCGCCTGGACGCCGGGCGGTATTTGCACGAAAGAGCCGTTGCCATTTCCCAGGTTCCAGTCCCCGTCGATGAAGATGGTGATCCGTCCGGTGCCGCTGACGGTGAAGGAGCCGAGCTGGGCCTCATTGGCATAGACCCGGTAGTAGTTTTCCGTGGTAATGCTGCCGCTCGCGACGAAGGGCACACCGGCGCTGTAGTTGGGCTTGATGAGGTAGGTAGCGGGAGTGGGCACCGGAGGCGGGAGCAAAGGGTCGTAGAAACTGGCGTCGATCCGGCTTTGGTCGATGCCGCTGGAGCCGCTCACATTCTCATAAGTGGTGGTGGTCGCGGGGTCATCGCCCCCATTGGTGCTCACGCTGCCGAGCACCTGGGCACCATTGGCGGTGATCAGCGGGCCATAGGTGGTTGTCGTTGCGAGGGCCTTATTGGAGGCAATGTCGCCATTGCTTTGGATCTTGGGGCTGTTGTCGCCGGGATACACTCCATTAGTGCCGGACTTATTCGGGTCGCTGGAGTCGTAGCTGTTCACCTCCCAGCCGCTGCTGTTACCGAGAACCAAATCCTGCTGGGTGACGATTGCTTTGGAAAACGGCGTCACTGGCCGGGCCAGGACCTCGACGATGCGCGAGGCATTGGGAAACGGCACGGTCGTCGGGGTGAGCACGTCGTCCGCGGCGAGCGCGGGGCGCATGGGGCTGCGGAGGCTGAGCCGGCGCAGGGACGTATCCATGCGGTCGCTGGCCGAGCGCGCCGGGCCGGGCAGCCCGGCGGTGCCCATGGAGCGAATCCGAAACCACGGATTATTCAGCGTGGCATCGGGGTTGGGGTAAAGCGCGGTGAGCTGGACATCGGCGGCGGCGGGCGTGCCCACGGAGGGGGAGACATCGACGTTATCGAGATAGATCGGCACGGAAGCCGTCAGGGCGTTGCCGGAGGCGGTGAGGCCGCTGACCGCAGTCGCCGCGTTTTTCGCGAGGAGCGCGGGAAGGGCGGCGGTCGTGGCGGTTTGCTTCCAGCCCGTCCAGTCGGCGGTGGTGGAGCTGACCACGGGCACGTTCTTGTTCAGCCTTTCGAGCGCGAGATCGACCCCGGCTTCCGCGGCGAGGCGCGCTTCCTGCCAGCCCGCGGTCTGATAACTGACGTGATACCGGGGAACGACGCTGCGCAGGACGCTGGCGGCGATGACCGAGATAATGACGAGCGAAAGCAGCGCCACGAGGGTGACGGCACCTTTGGTGCGGGCGGTGTGGGTGTGCATGTTTTAGTTAGGTTGTTAGTCCTTTCGCGGGTTGCGGAGCATGACGCGGTCGGAACTCATCTCGCGCACCGTGGTCTGGCTGCGGCGGTTGCTGAAGGTGGGGGTCACGGAGTCATTGATGACAAAGGTGCCGTCCGACTGGGCGATGATGCTGACATTGATCAGCTCGGCCTTTTCCACAAGCACCCGGTCCACACCCTCCTCGCGCCGGATGAAGCACTCGGTGCCGTACGTCGCTCCATACGCCTTGCGATACTGCACCGTGGAATCCGCGGCGACCCCGGCCGAGGTGCCGTAGCGCACCGCGCGGCCGGTGCTGATGAGGGTCGTCACGTTGCGGTAGTCGGTGGCCGCCGGGTCGTTGCTTTTGTAATAACCCGGAAGCGTGAGGGTGAGGTAAGTGCTCGGGCCGGTGCTGCCGCCGATGCGGTTGTTCACCGCGTCATAGGTTCCGTCCTGGATCGTCTGCGTGTTACTCGCGCCGTAGCTGAATTTCGCCGAGGTATTGCCGGCGGCGGCGGGGTTCGAGGTCGTGGAGGTGGTGATGGAAATGGCGGTCGCGCGCCGCAAATCCATGGCGATCGAGTCGATGAGCCGCACTTGAGACGCATGGGCGCGGGCATATTTTTCCGTCGCGTCGAAGCTCCGGCTGAGGCTCATCATAGCTAGGAGGAGGCTGCCGAGGACGAGGGTGCTGGCGGCGATGGCGACCGACAATTCCGGCAGGGTGAAGCCCGCGCGGTGCGGTCGTTGGGCAGATGGGGAAGGGTGCAGGGTCATGGGGTCACGGCGGCCAGCGGCGTGGAGGAGGTTTCCGGGCGTTTGCTGATGCCCGCCGCGCTCACGCCGCCCCGGCTGAAGACGGTGGTGAACTCCCGCTGGTGGCTGCCCTGGCGATCCGTCCAGGCCACGGCCAGTTGCGCCTTGATCTGGGTTTCCGCGTGCAAATCCGCGGTGCCCCCGGAACTGGTGGCGGTATTGCCGCTGCGGACCACCGTGATGGTACCGGGGACCGGCGTGGGACTGACGCCGGGCCGCGGACAGCGGGAAAGCTTGACGGTTTCCTGAAAGTTTTTGACCGCGGTCATGCTCGTTTCCGATTGCGTCGCGCCGGCGGCGCCGTTCATCAGCGCGGTCAGGCCGCTGGCTGTGGTCACGGTGTCGTAGGCACTCACGCGCAATTGTTCGAGACGCTGCTGCAACACCTGGCTCGCGGCGCTGGAATCGTGGGCGGACTGAACGATCCGCAGACTCTGGGCCTGCATGGTGTAAATGCCGACCAGGGCGAAGAGGACGAGGCACATCGCCACCATCACTTCGGCCAGGGTGAAGGCGGAAGCGCTTGCGCCCCGGCGACTGGGTGGCTTGAAGGCAGTGGCGGAATCCATATTTGCAATAATTAGCAGATGGTCTGCCAATTCGCGGGCCCGCCGGAAAATCTTCGCAGTTTTGCTTTCAGGCCGGATTCAAATGCCCGTGCTGAAGGGGCTCGATGAGCTGCGCAATCCCGCGGACCATCAACCGCTGGCGCAGCTACCGCCTGGCCTGCACCTTCGACGCCGGCGGCACGCCGATGATCCAGCAGGTCGCCTTTCTCAACCTCAGCGCCGACGAGTGGCTCGTCCTCGTCACCACCGCCTCCGCGCGCAATTTCGCCGAAGCCTCCGGCCGCAGTTTTCAAATCATCCGCTCCTGGCAGCCCATGCTCCCCGGCGATGAAAAGCCGGTGCGGCAAAACTAAGAGGGCGTCTAAAAAAGCCTGCGCTGCTGTAGGGGAAGCTGACAGCTTCCCCTACAGCAGCGCGCTTTTTTAGACGCCCTCTAAGGATGGCGGATCGAAATTTCCGGCGGGCCAACGGCCCCCACTCATTCCAGCCTGGGGCAGCGCCCCAGGTTCCCGCACACCCACGGCATCAGGGCTGAAAGCCCGTCTCATCGGACGGGTGCCTCGTGAATGAATCGGGCTTTCAGCCATGTATCCTCCCACCGGGGTTTTCCTCGGCGTTGGCAGGCTCATGGTAGGCCGGAAAGTTGGCGGCCCGCTTGCAAGTCGTGGACGTTGCCGACCGTCAGACGCGCGAGAATGCACGGAAGATGGGAGCACCGGCGGACTTGGAAGCGCTATTTGAAGAGATTTAGCCAGCCAGCATTGCCATCAATCTGCGCGATGCGTTGCCGAATGCGTGTTACGACACGCCGTCTTTCACCGCGGCGAAAGTGAATTCGCGGTTGAGGCGGGCGATGACGGAGGCGGGGATGTCGGCGGGGCAGACGGCTTCGCATTCGAGGTAGTTCGAGCAGTTGCCGAAGCCTTCCTCGTCCATGGTGCGGACCATTTTCAAAGCGCGGGAAGTGCGCTCGGCCTGACCCTGCGGGAGCAGCGCGAGGTGGGAGATTTTCGCGCCGACGAAAAGCATCGCGCTCGCATTCGGGCACGCTGCTACGCACGCGCCGCAGCCGATGCAGGCGGCGGCTTCCATCGCGGCGTCGGCGGCGACTTTCGGCACCGGGATGGCATTGCCATCCGGCGCGGAGCCGGCGCGCGCGGTGATGAAACCGCCGGCCTGCTGGATGCGCTCGAAGGCGCTGCGATCGACGATGAGATCGCGTACGACCGGAAAGGTCTTCGCGCGGAACGGCTCGACGTGGATGGTCGCGCCGTCCTTGAATTTCCGCATGTAGAGCTGGCACGTCGTGGTCTCGCTCGGCCCGTGCGGCACGCCATTGATCGAGAGCGAGCACGTCCCGCAGATGCCCTCGCGGCAGTCGTGATCGAAGGCGATGGGTTCCTCGCCTTTGCCCGTCAGGTCTTCATTCACGATGTCGAGCATTTCGAGAAATGATGCGGCCTCGGGAATGTTGCGCGCTTCGATGGCGGTAAGCTTGCCCGCGCTTTTCGCGTCCTTTTGACGCCAGACTTTCAGGTGCAGATTCATGGGCTATTTGTAGCTGCGCACGCTCGGGTGGACTTCCTCGAAGATGAGCGGCTCGATGTTGCGGACGGGCTTGGTGTTTTCGCCGGTGAATTCCCAGGCGGCGACGTGCTGGAAGTTGGCGTCGTCGCGTTTGGCTTCGCCGTCGGGGTATTGGAATTCCTCGCGGAAATGGCCGCCGCAGCTCTCGCGGCGCTCGAAGGCGTCGAGGCAAAGTAACTCGCCGAACTCGAGGAAGTCGGCGACGCGCCCGGCTTTTTCGAGCGAGACATTGAGCGCTTCGCCTTGGCCGGGGACGTTGACGTTTCTCCAAAACTCCTCGCGCAGCGGCGGGATCTGCGCGAGCGCGCGCTGGAGGCTGCGCTCGGTGCGGGCCATGCCGCAGTAGTCCCACATGATGCGGCCGAGTTCGCGGTGGAAATGATCGACGGTGCGCTTGCCTTTGATGCCGAGCAGGCGCTGGGTCTGCGCGCGGACGGCGGCTTCGGTCTTCTTAAATTCTTCGCGGTCGGTGGTCGGGCGTTTGCCGATCTGCGGGGCGAGGTAATTGCCGATGGTGTACGGCAGGACGAAGTAGCCGTCGGCCAGCCCTTGCATGAGCGCGCTGGCGCCGAGACGGTTCGCACCGTGGTCGGAGAAGTTCGCTTCGCCGAGGACGAAGAGGCCGGGGACGTTCGACATCAGATCGTAGTCCACCCACAGCCCGCCCATCGTGTAATGCACGGCGGGGTAGATGCGCATGGGCTGCTGGTAGGCGTTCTCATTGGTGATTTGCTGGTAGATGTCGAAGAGGTTGCCGTAGCGCTCGCGGACGGTCGCTTCGCCGAGGCGCTTGATGGCGTCCGCAAAATCGAGATACACGCCGAGTCCGCCGGGGCCGACGCCGCGGCCGTCGTCGCAGGCTTCTTTCGCGGAGCGGGAGGAAATGTCGCGCGGGGCGAGGTTGCCGAAGCTGGGATATTTCCGCTCGAGATAGTAGTCGCGCTCGTCCTCGGGGATTTCGTGTGCCTTGCGGTTGTCGCCTTTCTTTTTCGGCACCCAGACGCGTCCGTCGTTGCGGAGGGATTCGGACATGAGCGTGAGCTTGCTCTGGTAGTCGCCGCCGGTCGGGATGCACGTCGGATGAATCTGCGTGTAGCACGGATTCGCGAAGAGTGCGCCGCGCTTATACGCGCGCCAGGAGGCGGTGACGTTGCAGCCTTTCGCGTTGGTCGAAAGGTAGAAGACATTGCCGTAGCCGCCGGTGCAGAGGAGGACGGCGTCGGCGGCGTGCGAGGTGATCGCGCCGGTCACCATGTCGCGGACGACGATGCCTTTCGCGTGCCCGTCCACGAGCACCACATCGAGCATTTCGGTGCGCGAAAACATCTCGACGGTCTTTTCCGCGATCTGCCGGTTCAGGGCGGAGTACGCGCCGAGCAGGAGCTGCTGCCCGGTCTGCCCGCGCGCGTAAAAAGTCCGCGAGACCTGCGCGCCACCGAACGAGCGATTCGCGAGCAGCCCGCCGTACTCGCGCGCGAAGGGCACGCCCTGCGCCACGCACTGATCAATGATCGCGGAGCTGACCTCCGCCAGCCGATGCACGTTCGCCTCGCGCGAGCGGAAGTCGCCGCCCTTGATCGTGTCGTAGAAAAGCCGCTGCACCGAGTCGCCGTCGTTCTGGTAATTCTTCGCCGCATTGATGCCGCCCTGCGCCGCGATGGAGTGCGCCCGCCGCGGCGAATCCTGATAGCAAAAGCACTTCACTTTGTAGCCCATCTCGCCCAGCGAAGCCGCCGCGCTCGCACCCGCCAGCCCGCTGCCCACCACGATGATCTCATACTTCCGCCGGTTCGCGGGATTGATGAGTTTCGACTCAAACTTGTGCTTCTCCCATTTCTCCGCGAGCGGGCCCGACGGGATTTTCGAATCAAGAACGACGCTCATTATTTCACGACTCCGGTAAGGACTGCGACAGGGATGGAGGCATAGCCGAGAAAGATCAGCCACGAGAGCGCCGCGCCGCCTTTCTCCCACAGCGGGCGCAGCTTCGCGCTATTGAGGCCGAGGGTTTGGAAAAGGCTGCCGATGCCGTGATTGAGGTGCATGGCGAGCAGGCCGACGCCGACGAGGTAGAAAGCGGATGCCGCCTTGTTTTGGAAGCCGAGGATCATCATGCGGTAAACGTCGTGCCGACCCTTCGCGTCGTGCAGCGTGAGGTAGCTCGGGTCGATCTTCTGCGCGGTGAAGTGCAGCAGGTGAAAGATGATGAAGCACAGCACCATCAGCCCGCTCAGCGTCATCATGCGTGCGGGGAAAGTGGTCGCGCGCCGCGTCGTCACGGCGTAGGGCGTGCCGCGGGCGGCGCGGTTTTCGAGGCGGAGTTTGATGGTGAAAGTAATGTGCGCCACGAGCATCGCCAGCAGCCCCAGGCGGATGACCCAGAGCAGCTCCCCGAGGCTTTGCAAAAAGAACGCGTAACGGTTGATCGACTCCGGCCCGATGAAGATTTGCAGATTGCCGATCATGTGGCCGACGACGAACCCGAAGAGGGCGAGTCCGGTCAGGGCGACGATCCATTTTCGACCGATGGAGGAGGAGAGATACGAGGAGATGGGATTCACAGTTTGGTAAAAATCTCAGGCGTCCGGGAACTCTGCCGGACTGCGGCCAAGCGCCACGATCGAGCAGCCGACGATGATCCGCAGATGGAGATCCGCCGCGGCGTCGAGCAGGTCATCGCTCTCGGAGCCGGGGTTCAGCCAGACTTCGCGCGGGCGCTTTTTGGCGATGGCGGCGAGGAGTTGCATCCCCACCGCCGGCGGCAGATACACGCTCACGTAGTCGAGCGGCCCGTCGATCGCGTCGAGATTCGGATACGCCGTCAACCCCTCGATGGTTGCCTCGCGCGGATTCACCGGCAGCACGGTCATCCCGCATTCTTGATATGCACGCACCGCCTTGTTCCCGAATTTGCGCCGATCTTGCGAGGCGCCGAGGACTGCGACAGTGGGTTCAGACATGAGGAGTGGGGTGATTTTGTAAAGGGGGCTCGCGCGGGTTGGGAAGTACGAAGTCAGCGGGGGAGGGGAAAATTCGGATTTTTCCCCGCTGGAAAAATAATCCTTGCGCTTCCCCACCGGGCCGTGTCTTGTCCGCCCGCACCGTTAGAGCCCATAAGGGTAGGTAGATAGCCAGTTGTTTCGTTAGCGTGGATTCTTTTCCGCAGACTTTCAGTGGCCGTTTGAGATCCGATTACCGGAAACCGCCATCGTTTGCTCCGCAGTTGCAATTAGAAAACAAAACAACCATGTCCACTAAACTCTACGTCGGGAATCTTTCCTTCGACACCACCGAAATGGATCTTCAGGATCATTTTGCCCAATGCGGCACCGTCACCGAGGCGGCCCTCATGCAGGATAAATTCACCGGCAAGTCCCGCGGCTTCGCCTTTGTCACCATGTCGAGCGCCGAGGAGGCCCAGAAGGCCATCTCGCAGTTCCACGGCCAGAACTTCCAGAACCGCGCCCTGACCGTCAATGAGGCGCGTCCGCGTGAGGACCGTCCCGGCGGCGGCCCCGGCGGCCCTCGCAAGTCCTTCGGCGGTGGCGGCGGCGGCGGCGGCGGCGGCGGCGACCGCGGCTACCAGAAGCGCTACTAAGCGCCTCTCGCAGGATTAAACTATCGCGAACGCCCCGGTCGAAAGGCCGGGGCGTTTTGCTTTTTACCCGCGGGCGCGCAAGCCGTATCGCGGTGATTTTTTGGCCACGGATTTCACGGATTTCACGGATGACACGGATTTCCAGAAAATCCGAATCCGTGAAATCCGTGAAATCCGTGGTCAAAAATCGCGGCGAGCCATTTTTGTTTGCCGCTCGCGGAGCGATTGCGGACGGTGCCGCGTGTTTTCCAGCCGTAAGATCGATTTCGCCGTCCTGCTCGCCGTCTGTTTCGTCGCGTTTTGGTGGCGGCTGGGAACGCTCGGGCTGATCGACCCGGACGAGCCTTTCTACGCGCAGACCGCGCGCGAGATGGTGCAGTCGGGCGACTGGGTGACACCGCAGATTTACGGCGCACCGCAGTTTGAAAAGCCGATCCTTTACTACTGGCTCGTCGCCGGTTCGTTCAAGGCGCTGGGCGAAACGGAATTCGCCGGGCGGATGCCGACGGCATTTTTCGCGACGGCGCTCGTGCTGCTCGTCTCGTGGTTCGGCGCGCGGGTGTGGAACGCGCGGACGGGTTTCCTCGCGGCGCTGGTGCTGGCGACTGGCCTGGAGTTTTGCGTGATGTCGCGGCTGATGCTGACGGATGTGCCACTGGCGGCGTTCATCGCGGGGTCGGTCTTTTGCTACTGGCTGGCGGTGCGGGAGGAGGGGGAGCGCGACAAATGGATGTTCTGGCACATGGTCTGGGCGGGTTTTGCGGTGCTGACGAAAGGGCCGCTCGGTTCCCTGGTCACGGTCATGGCGACAGTGGCGTTTTCGCTCGGCACGAAGCGGGGGCTGCTTTTTCGCGGACGCGGATTCTGGTGGGGCGTGGCGGCCTACGCAGTCATCGTGGTGCCGTGGTATGGCGCGATGTTCACCTGGCATGCGAAGCCGTTTTGGGAAGAATTTTTCATCCGGGACAACTGGCTGCGCTTGTTCGTGGCGGAGCATCCGTCGAACAACCACATCTGGTATTACCCCGGGCTGCTCCTGCTTGGCTCGCTGCCGTGGATGCCCGCGGTGGCGCTCACGGTGCGGCGCGCGTGGGGCCGTCTGCGCGCGGATGAGGCGGTGTTTTTCCAATGGTGCTGGCTGCTCACCAGCCTCGTCTTTCTCACCGCTGCGCAGTCGAAGCTCCCGTCCTACGCCTTCTACCTTTTCGTGCCGCTCGCCGTGCTCGTCGGGCGCACGCTCGATGAACTGCTCGAACGGGGCTTCGCGAGCGCGGGGGAGCGGCGGATGGTCGTGGGCTTTGCCATTTTCCAGTGCGCGGTGGTCGGCCTTTTCGCCGCGCCGGCGCTGCTCGACGCCGTGCCCGCGCTTTCCTCCGGCTGGCTCGCTGGCAAGGCCGCGTCTTTGACAAAAACGCTGCGCCCCTTCGACGTGCCGGTGCTCCTCGTCTTTGCCGGCCTCGCGGTGAGCCTCGTTTTTCTCCTGCGGAAAAACCTCACCGCCTGGCTGCTCGCCAGCTCCACGGCGAGTCTGGGGCTGCTCGTCGGCGCGCTGACCGTGGCGCTCCCCGCGGTCGAGGCGGAGAGTTCCGCGCGGCCCGTGGCGGAGGTGCTGATGAGCGCGCGCCGCGGCGATGAGCCGATGCTCACGGGGAAATTCCTCGCGCGCGGAATCATCTACTACACGCACACCGACGTGCGCGCGGCCCAGCCCGCGGTGCGCGTCCTGGCGAAGAAGGAGCAGCCTTTCTGGGCCGCGCATCCCATCCCGGTGGTCGTGTGGAAAAAGGGGCTGCGCGAGTTTCTCAAGGAGCACCCCACCGCGCTCTGCGCGCTGCGCCGCGGCGAGTGGCAGGCGTTCGACGAGGAGGACGCTTTCGCCGCGCGCGACGGCTTCGCGGAGTTCGGCGAAAACGTGGTCGTCCGTGCGCTGCGCGGAACTGCCGAGCCGGTCAAATAGCGCCTGCGCGTCTGTAGGGGAAGCTGTCAGCTTCCCTAACGACGCGCAGGCGCGCGGCAACCGGGCTTAACCGCCCACGGCCTGATATTTCCGCACGCCCCGCGACCACAGCAGCCGCGCCGCGCCCCACGCCACGAGCAGCCACCCCGCTTGAATTGCCAGCCCCTCCGCCAGCGCCGCGCCCTGCACGCGCTCCATCGCCACCTGCGCGGGGAAGAACAGCTCGTAGGTGAACGGCGACCATTTGATGAAACCGCCGAGCCACGCGGGCATGATGTCGAGCGGGAAGATGTGGCCGCTGAGAAAGTATTCAAACGAGTAGAGCAGGAAGACGATGGTCGAAATCTCCAGCACCCAAAACGCGATCATGGCCATCGCGTAGGCGATGAAAAACTGGATGCCCGCGGCCATCGCCGTCGAGAGCGCGAAGGCCGGCCATGTGATCGCGTGCGCGGGCAGGCGGATGGCGTCGCGAAAGATCCACGCGAGCACCAGGATCGGCCCGAAGACCACCGCGATGTAGAGCAGCCGGTAGCTGAGATACGTGCAGATGCGGTAGCCGAGATAGCTCATCGGCTTGGTGAGATACGCGCTGATTTTTCCGTCGCGGATTTCCGCCGCGATCTGCCACTCGTCCTCGGTCGGGGTGATGAGGTTGTCGAGAAAGACGGTGACGAGAAAATAGAAGATCATCCCCGCGTAGTCGTAGCCGCTGATCGTCCCGCGTTTCTCCGCAAAGATGGCCTGCCAGATGAAGACCATGCCGATCAGCGGCACGATGCCGAAGACCATGCGGAGCAGAAAATTCCAGCGATAGACAAAGGTGTTCTGGAGGCCGATGTCGAAGAGCTTCCAGTATTTGAGGAAGCTGGGAGTGGAGGATTCTCGATTCACACGACGAACGTAGCGGGCGGGCTATGCCCATCTCAACTCCCGACGTTCCGGCGCAGCTTATTTTGCCGCCGGCAATTTCCGCAAAGCCTCGCGCTCCGTGGCCGTGAGTTCCGGCGAGTTTTCCAGCCATTGCCGCGCGGCTTCGCGATCCGACCAGCTCGCCCAAACCCGCCCGAGCCGGGCCAGCCGGTCGCTTTCATCCGGCACCGCGCGCAGCCACGCCAGCGCGTCGTCCGCGCTCGTGCTGATGATCGTGCGCGCAAAGCTCTCGACTGCGGCGGACTTGCCGGAATCCGCCGGCAGCGTGTCGAGCCATTGCGTGACCTGCGCGACGCCCTGCTTCGCCCAATTCTCCGCGACTTGACCGAGGATTTTGTCGCGGTCGCTTCCTGCGGGCAGAGACCCCGCCCATGCCGCGGCTCCGGCGGGGTCGTCGAAGCAAAACGAAGCGACCGCGCGGGACAGCGATTTCGCCCGCACTTCCGGCGCGAGCTTGAGTAAAAACTCACTCGCGGCGCGCGGTTTCGAGTCAGCCCAAGACAAAAACATTTGGTCGTATTCCGCCTGCTGTTCGGGAGAAGGATGCGCATCGGCTGGAATGCGTTTGAGGAGCACGTCGGTTGCCTGTTCCGGTTCGGTTTTCAGCCAGCGTCGGAAAAATTCGCGGAACACCGACGGATCTTGCCAGTCCGCGGCTGGCAGACTTGCCACGAAAGCCTTCGCGCCAGCCGCGTCCTTCTGGAAGAGGGTTGCCGCGAGCCCGCCCACCGCGTGTTGCCTCGCCGATCCCTCCGGCATGGCCATTATACGTATTGTCGCGCTTGATTCGGCTTTCCAGCCCACTCCAGATCCGAAGCGTAATCCGCCTCGAGCTTTTCCCGTTGGGCGCTGTTTGGCAACGCGTCGATCCACTGCTCGGCAACTCGCGGATCGATATTCGTCTGCGCATGGAGCAGCGCAGACAGCGCCCACTCCTGCGTTTCGCCTCCGTGGCCGGCACTCGGAATCGCCAGGGCCTCGGCCCACGCAGCTTGGGGATCGGTCTTCACCCATTCGCGGAGAATCGCAGCCATCGAATTAGCGATGGCTGGTGTCGATTCACCATCGCCTTGCAGTTCCCGGATTCGACGCACCGCCTGCGCCGGTGGGAGCTGGCCCGGTTTGGGCATGGCGAGTTCCCGGAGCAGATCGCGCGTGGACCTGGCGAAAAACCCGCTCACGAAAGTCAGCTTTTCAAAGCGTGCCAGAGCGGCGTCGGGATCGCTCTCACCCCAAGCGAGCAACGCTGGTTGCCAGAACGAAAGGTTGCCTTTGAGATGCTCCTCGACCGTGGCATCCACCGCCGCCTCCGGCGCGGCCTGCGCCCATCGCTGATAGAAAAGCGCGAGAATGGCTGCATCCGGCGGCGGATCGAGCGTGGCAAACTCCGCGCGCAGCGCGCTGAATTGTGCCGCGCTGAGGTTTTGGAATAACGGCGCCATCGCCCCGAGCCGATGAAACAGACTTGGATGATTGAGCGCAGCGCGCAGCGTCTCCACCGGGATTGCAGGCAAGGGCCGCGTCTCATTCCCGTGTTCCGTCGCTGGCGCTCGGTTGCCGCCTTCCTCGATTTTTGTGTCCCTGCGGGTCGGCGCTGCCGGTTCGGTTGCCGGACGGACCATCGCGGTATCGGCGGAGGAACCGGCCAGCCACCCAGCCGCAAAGCCGATCAACGGAAGGAGGAAAAAAGGCGACAGTTTCATGGCATTATCGGGCCGGGCCGTCGCTCGCCTGCTTCGCGTCTCGCAGATCGCGCCAGCGCTGCACCATTTTAGCCTGCTGCACCGCAGGAGCTTTGCCCTTTACCTCACCCGCCACCCAGTCTCCCAAATGCGCGTCCGCCAAATTTGCCGCCCAGCCGAACGCGGCATCGAGATCACGTTCAGCCCATGCGGAAACGGTGCCGCGCAGCGCTTCGCGCGCTTCGTTGGTTTGGGGGAATTTGTGCGAGATAATTCGCCCCGGCCTGAGGATTTTTCCAGCCAAGCGCGCTGCCAACATGCACCACCGTGTCACGCGAGAGAATCGGATCCTGAATTGCCTCCGCCCACGCGCGTGCCGCGGCGGGATCGCGCGGCCCCCACTCGCCGGCAACCGCATTGACGGCCCCGCGGCGAGCCTTCCCGTCGGGTTCCCGCAACGCTCTGTTCGCCGCGGCCACCGGTTCACGCTCCACCCATTTATTGTAAAGATTCCACGCATGACCGGCTCCGCCCGGCTCCAGAATCCCCAGCAAGCGGAGGCCGCGCTCCGGGTCGGCGCGCGCCGCCGCTTTCGCGAGCGAAAAGCCCGCGGCCTCGCGATGATCCTTCGACGGAAAATCGCCCGAATGCGCCTCCAGCCAATCGCACTCGCCAGAAAAATCGCTGCGCGCCCAAGTATCGAAAACAGCGCCGGTGAAATTTGAAATCCAAGGACTGCCGCGCATGCCCAGCACCCACTGCCGGGCCGCGGGCAAGTCGCGCTCCGCCCAATAGCCAACGAGTTCCTGAGCTTCGAAATTAACCCGCCGGTCATTTGAGGAAAGCATGGCCGTGACCGCTCCGACGAAGTCTTCACTTTTCAAATCCTGCAACTCCGCAAAGAGCCGGGTGGAAAGTTCTTCGCTCTGATGTCGCCCTCCGCACTCCGCCGCCATGCGCGCGAGAATGTCCGGCACATCCAAGGTCTTTGGCTTGGCGTTGATGATCGCTTGGTCCACGCGCTGCGGTGTCGCGATGTTTGCGGGCGGGGCGGCGGCTTGTTCCGGCGCGTGCCGATGGCTGCCCAGCCGCCAGCCCGCGAGCGCGCAGACCAAGGTGCAGAGCGTGAGGAGAATCCGGGGCATGGGTTTCGGGTGCGGCTGCCACCCGTATCCGCGAGCCGCTGCGCAAAGACAAGCGCGCGCGGCGGCTGACTCTGGGGAGCACACGCGTCCCGCGTGTTGGCGAAGGTGTCCCGCCTGCGCGAACTTCCCTCACGCGGCGCACCGGAGTTCGTTCACGTTTTCAAAAACAACACGCGCGGAGAAGTGCGTCGCGGCGGGACGCCGCGACCAACACGCGGGACGCGTGTGCTCCCCGGATTCCGCCGCGCGCCTTCTCCCGCTACTTCGCCGCGAAGAGGCGGCTCGCGAGGTAGAAAAGGCCCGCGAAAAAGCCGAGGATCGCCAGCCCCGCGCCGCCGAGCAGCGCGATGAGAAAGAGCCAGTCGCCGCGCGTCGTGGCCCGTGCGGTGCCGGCGTGTTTGCGGAGCAGCTCGTAGTTCCGGGAATTCGAGCGGAAGAAGATCGAGAGCGCGTCGCCGGCCACGGGCACGGCGTCGAGCGCGGCGTTGAGGAGGACGTTCAGCGCCATCCGCGCGAGGATGATTTTCGGCACGCGGCGGCGGGCGCTCAGGGCGATGAGCGCGAGGGAGACGGCGGCGGAGGCGCCCGCACCGAGGCCCGGCAGCAGGCCGATCAGCGGGTCGAGACCGAAGCGAATCTTCGTGCCGGGGATGGTGAAGACTTCATCCATGAGCCGCGCCACGAGGGCGACGAAGGGATCGTCCCCGAGCTTCGCGCCCGTGCGTTCCTCGCGGGGCAGGACTTCGGTTTCAGCGATGACTTCGCGGATTTTTGGCATGGTGATGTTTCGCCTCAGCGCATGAATCGCAACTCGCGGGGCGGTTGCTGGTGTGACCACGGATGGCACGGATTACACGGATTTTTCAGAAAGTAAAAATCCGTGTAATCCGCGAAATCCGTGGTCAAAAAAACTGCCGGTTGTGAGGTTTGCTGGCACCGCCTCAGTAGTCATTGATCAGCATGGTGATCGCCTCGTCGCACGCCTCGCTGGCTTCGGGGCCGTCGGCGTTGCAGGCGGCCACGAAGCAGGTGTTCGCCGTGGGGCCGAGCCACATCACGGCGTAAAACATGGTGTTGTCGCCATTGTGCATGAGCGCGGTGCCGCCGGCCCAGCGGCGCTTCGTGACCACCCAGCCCATCGCGTATTCCTGCTTCTCGGCGGGGGTGTGCAGTTTTTTGAAACTCTCCGCGGTCAGCAGCCGCGCCTCGCCGCGTGCGCCGGCCACATGCCACGCGGCGTAGCGGGCGAAGTCGGAGATGGTCATGTGGACCGTGGCTGCGGGGCCGATGGCGGGCGGGTTGTCGGCCTCCGGGCCGCCGGGCGGGATGGGATTGTAGGGCGCCTCCTCGCCGGTATGGCCCCACGGCTGGTCCAGATGGTCTGGACTCGCGGGCTCGCCAAAGCCCGCGCTTTTCAAACCCAGCGGGACAAAGAGCCGCTCGCGCATGAGCGCCTCCCACGCCTTGCCCGTGGCGCGCTCCATCATCGCGCCGGCGATGGCGTAGCCGGCATCGGAATAAATCCAGTGCGTGCCCGGCGGCTTCTCCGGCTCGGTGGCGAGGATGCCGGCGGTGAAAGCGCGCCGCTGCTCGGTCGGCGTCCCCTTGCGCTCGCACGCGGCTTTCCACAAATCCGCGGGCGGATCGTGCGGCGCACCGCCGCGGTGCACGAGGAGCTGCTCCAGCTTCACGTCGCGCCATGCGGGGCGGATGGCTTCGCCGAGATCGGCAAAGATTTCGCCGATCGTCGAGTCCCAGCGCAGAACGCCGTCCTCCACCAGCATCGCGGCCACGGAGGCGGTCATCGACTTCGTGCAGGAGCCGAGATGCCACACGTCCTCGGGCGTCACCGGCGCATCGTCGTCCACGCTGCGCAGGCCCGTGGCCCCAAAGGCGGCGAGCTGCCCGTCCACCACCACGGCCGCGGCGATGGCGGGGACTTTCGTGCCGCGCTGCACGCGGCGCAGCCGGTAGGAGACATCGTCGGGGGCCGCGCGCAGGCTCATGGTGAGGGCCAGCAGGGCCGGGATGAAAATGGAAACCTTCATTTCTTTTTTGCGCGGCGCGAACAAACGCCATCCGCGCCAGCGGCACAAGCAATGGCGCGGCGATTGGCAGCGCGGAGTTGGCCTTGCGGACGGGGCCGCTCCGCCTAGTTTACGGCGAAATATCCCACCCATCGCATGACCCTCCACACCCTTTCCATCTTTCGCCGTTGCGCCGGGCTGCTGGCCATCCTCATTGCCGTGGTCTTCGCCGGGGCCGAGGCGCGGGGCGGCAGTTACTCGCAGAATTTCAACGCGGCCGCGGTGGGTGGGACGACGCTCGGCGACGGCTCGACGATCAGCGCTTCCGCCGGGACGATCACCACGAGCGTCCAGCAGGTCGCGGCGGGAAACAATGCGCTGCAAATGATGGTGACTGGCTTTGGCGGCAACTCGGCGGCCTACCGGCTGCCCGACCTCGATCCGACGAAACCCATCCAGTCCTTCGATGCAACCTTCAAGGTGAAGATGAACAAGCAGTCGGCGGGCGCGGTGCCGGGCGCGGGCTGGTCGCTGAATTTCGGAGCGGTTCCCACCACGGGCAACGGCACCGGCGAGGGCGGCTTTGTGATGACCGGCGGCCTCTCGATGGCGTGGGACATTTACAACAACGGCGGGGGCGATGTGCCTTCGATCGAGGTCTTTTGCAACGGCGTGAGTGTGGGTAACTCGCCGCGCACCTTCGTATTCGACGAAACCTATCGCACGGTGGCGATCCACTGGGATGTCAACGGGCTCAATGTAACCTATGACGGCGTGGCGATTTTCACGAACCTGCCGACTCCGGGGTTCGTGCCCCTCGCGGGAAACAAGTTCGCCTTTTCCGCGCGCAACGAACCCTCGAACACGATGAACATGTTTCTCGACGACGTGGCGATGACGACCGTGATCGAGCTGCCGGTGGAGACCGGCGGGCCGGTGATCTCGGAATTCATGGCGGATAACTACAGCACGCTGCAGGACGAGGACACGGCCAAGCCGGACTGGCTCGAGATTTACAACGGGCAGAATGCGACGGTGAACCTCGTGGGCTGGCGGCTCACGAAGACGGTGGGCAATAACTCGATGTGGACCTTTCCGTCGGTGTCGATGGGGCCTTACTCCTACCTTGTCGTCTATGCGTCGGGGAAAAACCGCACGTCCAACCCCGCGCTGCTGCATACGAATTTCACGCTGAACAAGACGGGCGGCTACCTGGCCCTGATCAAAGCGGACGGGGTCACGATTGCGACGCAGTTTTCCTACGGGCAGCAGTATCCGGACGTGTCCTATGGGGAAAAAGGTGCGGCGCACACCCTCGGCTATCTCCAGCCCGCGACGCCGGGAACCAAGACCAGCCTGAGCACCGCGCAGGCCCCCGGCGGGCCGGCGGAAGGCGTGGTCTGGTCGCGGGTGGGCGGCATCATCACGGCGGCGACGCCGGCGGCGGTGACGATCTCCGCGCCGCTCGCCGCCGGTGCGGTCGTGCGCTACACCACGGACAATACCGAGCCCGGCGCGGCCTCGGCGGCTTACACGCCGGGCAGTCCGCCCGCGGCCTTTACCGTCTCCACCTCGGCGAATCTGCGGGCGCGCATCTTTACCCCGAACATGCTGCCCGGCCCGGTGTCGAGCCGCACCTTTCTCCTCATCGACTCGACGCTGACCAACTACAACGGTTCCGGGCAGGTCTTCAGCTCGCACCTCCCGATCATCGTGCTCGATAGCTTTGGCGTGCCTGTGGACAGCTACTTCGACCCCAATGCGCCGCGCGATTACCGCTACAGCTATGCGATCTCCATCGACAAAGATGCCACGGGTCGCGCGAGCCTGACCTCGCCGGTCATTGATTTCCAAGGCCGCTGCGGCACCCATGTCCGCGGGTCGAGTTCCGCGAGCTTCGCGCAAAAGCAGTATGCCTGGCAGACTTGGGATGAGTCGAACAATAACCAGAAAGCGGCGATCTTCGGCCTGCCCGCAGGATCCGATTGGGTGCTCTATGCGCCCTACGATGACAAGGCGCTGATGCGAAACTTCCTCACCTACACGCGCGCGCGCCTGCTTACCGGCGACAACACCTTTGGCGTCCGCACGAAGTTCTGCGAGGTCTTTTTTCATCAGGATCCCAGCCTGCCGCTTAGTGTCAGCGACTACCACGGTGTCTTTGTCTTCATGGAGAAGATCAAGCAGGGATCGGATCGCCTGAATCTGGCGGGCATGAACTATCTGACCACCGACCCGGCCCTCATCACCGGCGGTTACATTGTGAAACATGACCGTCTGGGAACCGGTGATACCTATCTGACCACGGCGAGCGGCGGGGTGGAAATCGGCTGCGTCGATCCTAGTCCCTGGAACACCGCGCAGACGAATTACCTGACGACGTTCTTTAACAGCTTCGAGACCGCGCTGAACGGCGCGAACTTTGCCGACCCGGCCCTTGGCTACCAGGCCTACATCAACCGCGACACCTTCATCAACAACCAGTGGTTTGTGGAAATTGCCAAGCAGATCGACGGTTACCGGCTCAGTCAGTACTTTTGGAAAGACCGCGGGGGCGTGCTCAACAACGGACCGGTGTGGGACTACAATCTCGCCTACGGCAACGCGGACTACCTCAATGGCTTTGACCCGACCGGCTGGTATTACACGCAGCTCGGCGGCGCGGACTACGCGTGGTTCCCGCGTCTGCACCAGCACACCACCGGGGCCAGCCCGTACGAGCTGCGGCACTGGGATCGTTATTGGGAATTGCGCCGCGGCCTTTTCGCCACCGGCACGCTCCTCGCCGAGATCGACGCGGAAACCTCCACGCTGCTCAATGGCAGCACCACACCCGTCGGCAACAGCATGCCCGCGACGCTCCCTCCGCTCCAGGAAAACGCGGTCATGCGGCACTACCGCAAATGGCCCATCCTCGGCATCTACACCTGGCCCAACGCGCCCGGCTATGACCAGCGCATCTATTTCAATAGCAATGGCAACGCCAACACCGGCGAAGTCGATTGGATGAAGAACTGGCTCACCCTGCGCCTCGCATGGATCGACGATCAGAACCTGGCCAGCGCCGGAACCTATGCGCAGAGCGGCAATGTCATCACCGTCACCGCGGCGGCGCATGGCAAGATCGCCGGAACCAGCGCTTACCTGACCTTTACCAGTGGCACGCCGAGCAGTCCGGCGAACGGACTTTATGTTATTCAAAGTGTCCCTTCGACCAGCACCTTCACCGTTACCGCGACTGATTCGGTGGCCCGGTCGGGTGCGCTGGCGCTGCCCACCATTTACCGTCCGCCGACTCTTAGCTCCTATGGCGGCAATGTGAACGCCGGCATGCAAGTGACCATGAGTGCCTACACCGGCACGCCGCCCGCCGGTTACACCTATGCCACCGGCACCGTCTATTACACGACCGACGGCTCAGACCCGCGCGGCGCGAACGGATTGCCGGCCGGCACGGCCTATTCCGGCGTGGTCACGGTGAACGCCTCGCAGACCGTGAAGGCCCGTCTTTACAGCGCCCCCAACTGGTCGCCGGTCTCGAGCGCGGCCTTTGCCGTCAATACGGTGCCCGCGAGCGCGGCGAATCTGGCCGTCTCCGAAATCATGTATCACCCTACGAATGCAACCGCTGCGGAAGTTACCGCCGGCTATTCCACGAGCGACTTTGAATACATCGAGCTGCTCAATGTCGGGGCCACCAATGTCGATGTGAGCAGCATCGCGCTCACCGGCGGCGTGCTTTTTACTTTGGGCACAAATAACCCTGCGCTCCTCAACCTCCCGCCCGGCGGCAGCATCGTCCTGGCGGGTAACGTGAATGCCTTTCACCTCCGCTACGGCAGCAACCCGGCGGTCCGTGTTACCGGCCCCTTTAGCGGGAATCTTTCCAATGGCGGCGACCAGATCATCCTCACCGACGCGACCAGCGGAATCATCGCCCAATTCACCTACGGCACCACCGAGCCCTGGCCCGCCGATGCCGACGGCGTCGGCTACAGTCTCGTCCTCAACAACCCCGCGCCCAGCCTCACCAGCGTCTATTACAACGACGGCACTAACTGGCGCTCCAGCGCGCTCCTCAATGGCACACCCGGCCTTGCCAACAGCACGCCTTTCGCCGGCTCCCCGACCGGCGACACCGACGGCGACGGCATCAGCGATTTCTTTGAATACGCCACCGGCTCGGACATGAACAGCGCGGCCTCGCGCTCTCTGCCCGTGACCACCATCGCGCCGTTCACCGTCGCCGCCGTCACGCAGAACTATTTCAAATTGGACTACCGCCGCAACCTCGCCGCCGACGGCGTGCATTACACCGTCCTCTACAGCACCGACCTCGCCACCTGGCTCGGCGACGTGAGCGCCATTACCTATGTCGGCACCCACAACAACGGCGACGGCACCGCCACCGTGACCTATCGCTCCACCCAGCCTGCCGACGCCGCGCACCCGCGGATGTTTCTCCGGCTCTCGGTCACGCCGTAGCAAAACAAAAGGACTGCCGTTGCCGGCAGTCCTTTCGAGAAACGAAGCAGAGTGAAACGCGAACTCAGCCGAGCTTGGCGAGCGCGGCCTTGATAGCGTTGAAATCGGGGAGATCCTTCGGCGTCGGGGTCTGCTCGCTGTATTGAATGACGCCGGCTTTGTCGATCACGAAGGCCGCGCGCGCCGCGGTGTCGCCCACGCCCGCGAGCATCGGGAAAACCACGTCGTATTGCTTGATGACCTCCTTGTTCAGATCGCTGGCGATGGTGATGCCGATGTTCTCCTTTTTCGCCCACGCCTCCTGCGCAAAGGGGCTGTCCACGCTGATCGCGATGACCTCGGCATCGAGGTCGGTGAAGGCGCTGAGCCCGCCCGAGATGTCGCACATCTCCTGCGTGCAGACGCCGGTGAAGGCGAGGGGGAAGAAGAGCAGGACGGTGTTCTTTTTGCCGAGATTCGCGCTGAGCGAAACATCCTTGAGACCGTCGGCGGTTTTGGATTTGAGAGTGAAGTCGGGAGCTTTGGTGCCGGTGGAGAGAGCCATGGTAATTTAGGTTTTGGGATTTAGGATTTTGGATTTGGACGAGCGCCGTCTTAAGTCGCGCCGTGCCCGCCGACAATCGAAAATCCAAAATCGGGAATCGCCCATGACCGCCGCGCTTTGGTGGACGCTCACGCTCGCGCTGATGCTCGCCGGCCTCGCCGGCACGGTGCTGCCAATGCTGCCCGGCACGACGATCATTCTCGCTGCGGCGATCATGCACCATCTCGCGCTCGGCGAGGCGCAGAGCATTGGCTGGTGGGGCATTGCCGGGCTGGTGGTGCTCACGGTGCTGAGCTACGCGGTGGATTTCGGCAGCGCCGCGCTCGGCGCAAAAAGATTCGGCGCAACGCGCTGGGGCGCGGTGGGCGGACTCGTGGGCACGATCGTCGGCATGTTCTTTTTTCCGGTCGGCATTTTCCTCGGCCCGCTCATCGGCGTGCTGCTCGGCGAACTCATCGGCGGCCAGGGTCTGCTGCCTGCGGGCAAATCGACATGGGGCAGTTTCCTCGGCACCACCGCGGGCATCGTCGGCAAGGTGACCATCGCGGGCCTGATGATCGCGTGGTTCCTCATTGCGGCGCTGGTGCGCTGACGGGTGACGATTTTGGAGGCATCCGGTTTTCGTCTTGGCCGCGAATCTCCCGGCCCCTATTTTTTACATCCATGAAAACGACTCTCCGCATTTTCGCCACCGCCGTCGCCCTCGCGCTCGCGCACGCTTCGGCGGCGGAGAAATTTGAAATCGATCCCGTGCATTCGACGATCGGTTTCAAGGTGAAGCATCTCTTCAGCTACGTGACCGGGCGCTTCAATGAAGTGCAGGGCACGATCTCGGCGGACGCGGCGAAACCCGAGGACTCCAGCGTGGAGGTGAAGATCGCGACGAAAAGCGTGAGCACCGCGAATGAGAAGCGCGACACGCACCTACGATCACCGGATTTTTTCGACGCGGAGAAATTTCCCGAGATGACTTTCAAAAGCAAAAAGATCACGCGCACCGGCGAGGACACCGCGGATGTGACCGGCGATTTCACGCTGCATGGCGTGACGAAGGAAGTGGTGCTCAAGGCGAAATTTCTCGGCAAAGGCAAGGGCATGACCGGCGGGCTGCAAACCGGCTGGGAGGCGAAGACCACGATCAAGCGCAGCGACTACGGACTGGTCTGGAACAAGGTCATCGAGGGCACGGCGGTGGTGGGCGACGAGATCGAGATCGACCTGCTGATCGAAGCGCCCGCGGCGAAAGCGTAGAGGCGGGGAAAGAAGTCGGCGGAGCCGGGGAGGGATGGCACTCCGTGCCGTCCGCCGGGCGAGCGGAGCGAGGCGGTGGGCGCTTTTCAGATGCCGCACGCATCCCGCCCGCCGCCTCGCTGCGCCCGCCCCGGACGGCACGGAGTGCCGTCCCTACCGCTGCGCCGCCGCCCGCCTCACGAACTCCCTTCATGGTCTTGCCAAATCGCGGCGGCTCGGGTGTGCTCTGCGCTTCTCGAAAAATTCTATGACCAACCTTTTTGATCTCGAAAACGAAGTCGCCGTCGTCATCGGCGCCACGGGTGTGCTCGGCGGCGCGCTGGCGGATGGCCTGGCCGCGGCGGGCGCGCATGTGGCGGTGCTCGGACGCAGCGCGGAGCGCGGCGAGGCGCGGGTGAGGGCCATCCGTGAGGCCGGCGGCAGGGCACAGTTTTTCGGCACGGATGCGATGGAGTGCGCATCCCTCGGCGAGGCGCACGCGGCGGTCGTGGCGGCGTTCGGCGAGCCGACGATCCTCGTCAACGCGGCGGGCGGCAACGACGCGCGGGTGACGGTCACGGCGGAGCGCGGCTTCGAGTCCATCGCGATCGAGGACTGGCGCGCGAACTTCGATCTCAACCTCGTCGGCGGCGTGCTCCTGCCGTGCCAGGAATTCGGCCCCGGCATGTGCGCGCGCGGGCGCGGCTCGATCATCAATATCGCCAGCGTCAGCGCGCATCTGCCGCTCTCGCGCGTGGTCGCGTATTCCGCGAGCAAGGCGGCGGTGCTTTCGCTCTCGCAATTCCTCGCGCGCGAGTGGGCGACCGAGGGCGTGCGCGTGAACACGATCACGCCCGGCTTTTTTCCGGCGGAGCAAAACCGCAAGCTGCTCTTCAACGACGACGGCTCGCCGAGCGCGCGCACGCAAGCCATCTGGGGTCACACGCCGATGCAGCGCTTTGGCAAAAGCGAGGAACTCATCGGCGCGTGCGTTTTCCTCGCCGCGGAAAAAGCGAGCAGCTTCATCACCGGCACGGACATCCGCGTGGACGGCGGGTATCTGTCGCAAACGATTTAGGAGGGCGTCTAAAAAATCGGACCGGATCTCCTGCTCGTGCTCTTGCTCCTGATCCATCGGCCGCGCGGAACAGAGGGAGCAGGAGCAAGAGCAAGAGGAGGGCGCTTTTTTAGACGCCGTCTTATTTTTTCCCATCTCGCTTTGCCCATCGGCGCGCGTTAGCAAATGCGGATGCTTTCCTCCCGCCCCATCCCGCTCAACCGCCGTTCCTTTCTCCGCCAGCTCGCCGCCGGCACCGCCGTCGCGCCGTGGGTCACGCGCGGGCTGCGCGCGCAGTCGCCGAATGGCAAAATCAACCACGCGACTTTCGGCGCATCGGGCATGGCGTGGAGCGATGTGACGGCGCTGGCGGGGCATCCGGCGCTGAACGTGGTGGCGGCGTGCGATGTGGATTTGTCGCGCACGGCGGAGTTCAGGAAAAAGTTTCCCGAAGCGCGCATCTATCAGGACTTTCGCGAACTGCTGGAAAAGGAGCGCGATTTGCAATCGGTCAATGTCTCGACGCCCGATCACATGCACGCGCCGATCGCGATGGCGGCGCTGCGGCGCGGGCTGCATGTCTATGGGCAGAAACCGCTGACGCATGACCTTTATGAAACCCGCCGGCTGACGGAGTTTGCGCGGGAGAAAAAAGTGGTCACGCAGATGGGCATCCAGATTCACAGCGGGCCGGAATACCGGACGGCGGTGCAGCTCATTCAGGACGGCGCGATCGGGAAGGTGAAGGAAGTCCACACCTGGAGCAGCAAGGCGTGGGGCGACACGGGCGCGATGCCGGAGAAGACCGATCCGGTGCCGGAGGGGCTGGACTGGAACCTGTGGCTGGGCGTGTGCGCGGAGCGGCCGTTCATCGGCGGCGGGTGGTATCATCCGGGGAACTGGCGGAAGCGGCTGGACTTTGGCACGGGCACTTTCGGCGACATGGGCTGCCATATTTTCGATCCCGTCTTCGGCGCGCTGGCGCTGACCGCGCCGGTCAGCGTGCGCAGCGAGGGGGCCGCGCCGAACGGGCATTCGTGGGCGACGGACGCGATCATCCATTACGTGTTTCCCGGCACCGCGTTCACCGCGGAAAAGACGGTGCCGATCGCGTGGTATGACGGCACGCAGCGTCCGCCGGAGGAAATCCAGCAGCTCGCGAAAGATCCCGGCGACGAAAAAGGCAAGCTGCCGGATCAAGGGAGCATTTTCCTCGGCACGCAAGGCGTGATGGTGCTCCCGCATGTGGGCATGCCGCGGCTCGTGGGCGAGGCGGTGAAAGACGCGCCCATCGCGAAGGTCGCGGGCGAGGACCATTGGAAGCAGTTTGTGAAAGCGGTGCTCGGGGAGGGGAAGACGGGCGCGAATTTCGACTACGCCGGGCCGCTCACGGAATCCGTGCTGCTCGGCAGCGTGGCCACGCGCTTTCCGCGGCAGACGCTGGCGTGGGATGCGGCGGGGTTGAAGTTCACGAATGTGGCGGAGGCCAATCGTTTCGTGCGGCGCGCGTATCGCGCGGGATGGGAGGGTGCGGTTTGAGCCGGAACGATGCCGGGGCGTTTTGCTTTTAACGCAGAGCCGCGGAGGACGCAGAGAATCTTCCCCATCGAATCGGACTGACCGGATGGTGATGGCTCCGCAACCTTCTCCGCGCTCTCTGCGTCTCTGCGTCTCTGCGCCTCTGCGTTAAAATAGGAACCTCTCCAAACGGCATCGTTCCGGCTAAGAGGGCGTCTAAAAAGTCCGGCCGGGCCTGCTTCTTCCTCTTCCTCTTCCGCCTAATCTTCCTCCTCGTTCGCCCTCGCTGGGAGGAGGATTAGGCGGAAGAGGAAGAGGAAGAGAATTTTTAGACGCCCTCCAAGGCGGTGCCGGGATTTGCGGAATCGGGGAGATGGGCGGAGACTTGCTTATTCGCTGGCTGGGCGTCCATCGAACGCCCGGTTCTCGAATGTGTCTCAGACAAATCCGGCCCCCCCGCCGGATGAGTCGAAAGAGAACCAACCATCAGCCCCACAGAATCCAAACTCCCATGGCTTCCATCCGCATTCCCTTTCCCGAAAAAGACGAACCGAGCGTCGTCGCCCTGACCGGAGCGCGCATCACCATTGGCCGGCTGCCCTTTAATACGGTGCAAATCATCGACCGCACGATGTCCGGTTTTCATGCCGAACTGATCATGGAGGACGGGCACTACCGGCTGCACGACCGCGGCTCGACGAATGGCACTTTCGTCAATGGCGAACCGGCCACGGACTTTCATCTGCGCGAGGCCTGCCGGATTTCGTTCGGGACGGTGGAATGCGATTTCAATCCCACGGCGGATGTGGAGGCGCATGGGGAATCCGTGCCGACCCGCGGCGAGATGAACACCGTGCGGCAGGAGAATGCCGAACTGCGCGGGAGGCT
This sequence comes from Chthoniobacter sp., assembly GCA_043779205.1. Lineage (GTDB taxonomy): Bacteria > Verrucomicrobiota > Verrucomicrobiia > Chthoniobacterales > Chthoniobacteraceae > Chthoniobacter. Next base: position 27,141 of record JAYWEP010000194.1, read on the forward strand.
GGCGGCGGTGCGCGAGGAGGTGGAGGCGCTGCTCGCCGCGCCGCCGGCGGATGCGCGCGGGGAATTCACGAAAGTGGTGGCCGAGCGCGAGGCTCTGAAGACCGTGCAACTGCGCCACGAGCAGGAGCTGGCGCGCTTGAAAGGCGAGGTGGCCGTGCTGCGCCGGGATCGCGAGAATCTGCAAAAAGCGTGGGACGCGACGAGGGCCGAGCTGGCGAAAATGCAGCGTCCGGTCGAGGCCGCGGCCGTGGTGGAAGTGCCCGCGCCGCGCGCTGAGGTGGCGGCTCCCGTGCCGATGCCGTCCGCGCCGCCAGCTCCGGCGAAAGCCCCGTCGGTGCCGCCGACTTTCCAGCCTCCGCCGCCTCCGCTGAGCCGCCCGGCCATGCCGGTGGCCAAACCCGTGGTGCCGCTCGCTGCGCCCACCGGCCAGCTCTTTCCCGCGCCCAAGCCGGCCATGCCGACGGTGAAGCTGGCACCCTCCCCGAGGCCCACTCCGACCGTCGCGGTGCAGGCGCGTCCCGCGAACAGCAGCGGCGTGCGCCCGCTGCCCAAGGCGATGCCTGCGGGCCAGCTTCCGAAGCCGGTTCCGGGCATTCACCCGCGCACCTCGGTCCTGCCCGTGCATGCGCCCGCCGTCGGGCCAAAGGGCACGCAAAGAATCGGCTGACCGCGGCGGCGAAAGCAGCTTGGGCTTCAGCCCAAATTCGCCCCGACTTTGGCCAGCTGGCCGCCCCCCCCCGACAGCGGGCGCGGAGAAAAAGGCCCGCGCCCTTGCCACGGGCCGAGCCTTCCTCCAGCTTCCGGCGCGACGGATTTTGCACCGGCCCCGTAGTTCAACGGATAGAACGATGGTTTCCTAAACTGTAAATCCGGGTTCGATTCCCGGCGGGGCCACGGTTGCTGTATCCATCAGGGTTTGCGGGCGATTTAGGGGGCGAGAAATGCCAAAGTGAGAACAAAAATGAGAACACGTCCGCCCATTTCCGGGCGTGTTCGCCGATGTCCGCCGATGTCTTTTCTCCCGGTCGTTCCCGTTGACGCGCACCCTTCGCGGATGCAATCTCCACGCGTGAGCAAACCGAAAAAGCCCGTTGCTGAGACGAGGGAGAAAAAAACTCCGGGCACGCTCGCCGTCGAAAAGTATCGGCCCGCGATGAACAAGCTCACCGATGCCGAGCGGGAAAAGTTGATGGCACGCGCAATGGTCACGATCTACGGCCAGCCGGAAAATGCTGGTCGCCGTTGATACCAACGTCCCGCTCGATTTGGCGCAGGGTGTGGCGGACGTGGCGGATGCCTTGGCCGTCATTCGCGAGCGCATCGCGGGCGCACGGTTGATTGCCCCGCCCACGGTCGCGCTGGAACTGGCCTACCTCAGCGAGTTCGCCGAGGAAGACGACTTGCGCGCCGCCGCGCAAACCGCGCTCCGCTCACTCGCCTCGCAATGGGGAATCCAGCCGGTGAACCTCGTGCCCGTGGGGCACGGCATCGTTGACGCCATTGCCGCGAAAATCCGCGAGCGGGGTTTGCTGCCGGATGAGGAAACTCACGATGCGCTCATCCTCGCGGAAAGCGCCTTGCTCGAATGTTCCATCCTGCTCACGAGCGACGCCCATTTGCGGGCGGTCGATCATGCCAGCCTTTCGTTGCTGCTCCAGGCATCGCACGTCACGTCGCCGATCATCGCGACGCCGCGCGAGATTGTGCGGAAGTTTTTCCGCTGAATCATCCGCCGCCCCCCCGGCAAGGAATCTATTCGCGCGGGTGAAAAGGGGCAGGCCGCCGAAGGCGGCCCGGCTTCCTTACTCGCGGCAAATTTTTCATCGGCATCTGTCGCCGCGATTGCCGGACTCGCACTGCCTGCGATGAAATCGCAGGCGAATTTTTTCCCGCGCGCGCGCTCTCGTCTTTCGGCTCCCTCCGCATCGTGTCTGTCTCGTTACGCTCATGCTTCGCTTCGCTCGACATCCCCTCTGCGTCGTGAACCTCGCGAGAGAGCGCGCGCGGGAAAGAATTCGCCTGTTCTCTCGCGTGGATTTGCGGGCGCAAAAACTCGCTGTCGCGCTTCCCCGCGCCGACTGCTCGAAACATTTTCTTTTCTACAAACGCCCGCCAATAGCCGCGCGCAGTTCCAACGCGTAATTAAATGCGCGCAGCTAGTGCTTAGCGCGTCACGGCCCCCAAAAGCCACGCGCGATGCGGCGGGCGAGAAAGCAAATTCCTAGAAAAAAAAGCCCGGCATCGCCAAGATCGTCGTGGAAACTCCGCGCCCATGAAAACCCTCCGCTCCCTGCTGCTCCTCACGGCCTTCGCGGTTGTCGCGCTTTTCGTCGGCGCTCCGTTTGTCATGGAGATCAATCCCCTCGTGGATACGCCGTCCGGGCTCATCGTCGTGGCCGAGCCCGCCCCGCCAATCGCCGTCGCCCCGCCGGTCGATGAGCGCTCGCATCTGCTGCCAGGCGTGGCAGCGAACGTCCCGCTCGGGAAAAGCCTCATCCTCCGTGAAGCCGTGCCGGTGCGGACGAAATACGGCGCAGTGACCGTCGGCGCGGGCACTCCGGTCCGCGCTCGCCAGCGACGAGGGCGCGACGAGGGCGCGACGAGGGCGCGACGATCCGCGTGCGCTGGCAGGAGGCCGAGGTCCGCGTGCCGCGCGAGGCCGTGGCCCCCGGTGCCCCGCTCGCGCCTGTGCAGCAGGCTTCCACCCTGCCGCCACCTGTGGCGAGGGTTATGACTTTCTGGCATCCGCCGCCAGCCACGCCCGCGCCCTCCACTTCCTCACTCGGCATCGAGGCGCGGGAAATCGGCACCGCCCGCGGCTAGGTGTGACGTTCCAATAGGTTGTTCATGCGGCGTGGACTTGGAAAGGTGGGGTTGTGAAATCAACACCAGTCCAAGAACCGCCGCCGCATGAACTC
>JAYWEP010000195.1:0-30908 GCA_043779205.1 Chthoniobacter sp.
CTTTTCTCCACGCGGTCGGCTTTGAGGATGGAAATGCGGCGGCCGTTCTCGATGGGAAAAGTCGCGGTGCCGATGACTTTGATCCACGTCATCTCGGGCAGTTTGGGCAGGCTTTCGCACTCGACGAGGGTGGCCACTGGGCGGGCGTCGGCGGCGCAGCAGGTCATGAACATGCGGACGGCTTTGAAGCGTTTGCCGCTGGCGTTGTTCGAGGCGTCGGGCATGAGCTGGCCGGTGAGCTCGACGGCTTTGCCCTCGAAATCTTTGCGCAGCGCGTTGTCCTGCGCGGCGTAGAGGAGGTCGAGGACTTCGGCGATGATGCGGCCGTCGGGCGTGCGCGTGAGATAATCCTGCGGCGCGGGCGGCTGGGTGCTCGCGCCGGCGGGCGCGGAGGTGCCGTTGGTCGGGAGCGGGAGTTCGGGCGCGGTGAGCGGCGCGGTTTTTGCCGTCGTCGGTGCGCGGAGGCCGGTGGCGTCGGTGAGGATGCCGCGGTTGAGCATGGCGTCTTTGCCGAAGCCGTCGGGCGAGAACATGGCGGCGGCGGTGATGGGCAGGAGCAGGACGAGGAAGGTGAGGATTTTCCCCGTGGCAAAGCGCGAGAGGCCGTGGCCGCATTCCGCGGAGGAGCAGCAGTCGGCATCGGCGGGGAAGAGGAGAAAGACGAGCGCCATCGCGGCCATGACGAGCCCGGCGATGAGCACGTACGGGCGGAAAGTGGGATGGAGATAGGGGATGATGCGCCCGCTAAAATAGAAGAAGAGGAGGATGGCGCTCCACGCGGCGAGCGTGGCGCAGGGGAGCCAGCGGGAGAAGAGCTTGTTCATGCTGGAACGCTGTCGAGGGCGATGCCGCTGAGGAGCAGTCCGGGGAGGATAAAGGCGGTGCCAGTGTCAGTGAAGACCGCAACGCGAGCGCCCGTGGGAGGGACGTGAGCGTGGTCGGGAGTAGGCACGCGATATTCGCGTCCATCCGCGACATGGATGGTGAACGGAATGAACGGCTGCGCTTTCAAATACTCGCGAATGTCAGCAATCATGGCAGCGGCAAGCTAACGAGAACCGGCGTCGTCTCAAGGCGCATTCAGAACTGCAGGGCCGCCACGCGCCAGCAGATGAGCCAGATGAGGAGGAAAAGCCCGAGGCCGAGGAGGACGACAAAGCGGCGTTTGAAAAGGATGCCGTAGAGCCAGAAAAGTTTGAGGTCGAAGACGGGGCCGAAGAGCAGGAAGCCGAGCTTGGCGGCGAAGGGGAAGGCTTTGAAGCTGGCGGCGATGAAGGCGTCGGTGGTGCTGCAGACGGAGAGGATGATGGCGAGCCCCATGAGCGCGGCAATGGCGTGCGGCGGGTTGGTGGCGAGGGGCTGGATGACGGTCTGATCGACGGCGGTATTGAAGACGCTGGCGATGGCCGTGCCGATGACGAAGAAGAAGGCGACCTCGAGGAAATCGGAGGTCGCGCTTTGCACGGCGAGGAGGAGTTTTTTCGGCGTGCTGGCGGCGGCGACGATGGCGGAAAAATCCTGCGGCTCCGCGGGTGCGGCGGAGATGCTGAGGCCGGCGCGGCGGCGCGCGGGCGCGGCGGCGAGCATCTCGGGCCGGAGGAGCGCGGACGAGGGAATGCGGTGGACGATGAAGCCGACGGCGATGGCGACGAGGTAGCCGAGGGTGAGCCGCAGCGAGGTCATTACCAATGGATTCTGGCCGCGAAAGGCGGCGAAGGTGCTGATGGCGACGAGCGGGCTGACGATGGGCGCGGCGAGCATGTAGGTGACGGCCACGGAGAGCGGCAGACCTTTGCGGATGAAGCGGCGGATGACGATGACGCTGCCGCATTCGCACATCGGGAAAATGAGCCCGAGCAAGCCGCTGACGCAGATGGCGGCGGCGCGGTTTGCGGGCAGGAGGCGCTGCATGCGCTCGGCGGAGACGAAGACATCGACGAGGCCGGAGATGAGCGAGCCGAGGAGGAGAAAAGGCACGCCCTCGAAAAGGACGCTGAGAAACGAGTAGGCGAAATCGTTGAGGTGAAACGTGAACCAGGGCATGCGGTCGGGGCAGCGGAAAAAGTTAGAGGCTCTTCGACTGCGTTCCGCTTGCGGAGCCGCACGGAACTCCGCTCAGCATGGCGCGGTTACGACTGCCCGTAGGACTGCTCCACGCGCTTGGCCACATCCATGTAGCCGTAATCGGATTCGTAAATCTGCTTCATGCAGTTGAGCGATTCATCCTTTTTGCCCATGCGGTCGAAGACGAGGCCGAGCTTGTAGAGCACTTCCTTTTTCGTCGCGTCCATGGCGAGGATTTCGCTCGCGCAGTCCTGGAACTGCTTCACCGCGAGATCGAGCATGTTTTTCTCGGTGTAGCACTGGCCGAGGAGGTTCATCGCCTTGAGCCGCGCATTCGGGTTCTGCCGCGCTTTTTGCAGCTCCTGGATGGCCTCGGTGTATTGCTTCGCGATGACGAGCTGCTCGCCCAGCTCGAACCGGAGCTGCAGGTCGGTCGGGTTGCGTTCGACGCGCTTCCTGGCCTCGGTGATGAGCCCCTCGGCCTTCTGCAGTTTGAGCGCGTCGAGTTCTGCACGATAGGTGGCCGCGTCCTCGTGCTGGTCGCCGCCGCCTTCGGCAAACCAGTCTTCGAGCTGCTTGATGTGCAAGTCGAGCCGTTTGGTTTCCAAGTCGCCGAGCTTGCGCGCCACGGCCGGGTCGCTGCCGGAGACGAGCTGGTTGGTGTGCGTGTAGTAGGAAAGCGCGGCGTCGAGACTTTCGGTGTCCTGCTTTTGCTCAAAGCGATCCTCCCAGAGCTTGGCGATGCGGCGGGAGAGATCGACGTTGTCCTGCGCGGCTTCCCACTGCGGGTAGAGTTCGTGGAGCTGGTCGTCGATCATCTCGGCGCTCTTCACGACGCGGCCCTGCTGCTCGAGCGAGATGGCCTCGTCCGCATTCCTCATGATGTCGCGGTAACTTTTCGCCTGCTCCCAGCCGCCGCTCTTCATCGAGGCCGTGGCCGCCGCGTCCTTGCTGCGTTTCACGGCCGTCAGGTCGGCGGGATTGATCTCCGCGATCTTGCTGTAAATGGCGACCGCCTGGTCCGGCAGCCCCATCGTCAGGTAATGCTCGCCGAGTTCGTGCATCGCCTTGGTGTCCTTCGGATCGGCCTCGACGATGGTTTCGAGCGCAAAGGCCGCGATCTCGGGAAAGCCCGCAGCCTTGGCGGCTTCCTTGAGCAGGTGGTTGATCTGCGCGTTCGTCGGATCGGTTTCGAGATTTTTTTCCGCGAGTTCCATGGCGGCCTTCGGATCTTTTTTCATCACACTCGCGCCGCGCAGCGAGGCGGTGGAGAGGCCGGAGAGAAAAGCCTTCTTGCCCTTGGTCGAGAGGATTTCGACTTTGCGCAGCAGCTTGCGCCCGTCGAGAAAACCGGGGTTGTCCTTGAGCACCGCCTGGATGAGCGAGATGGCGTAGCCGTAGTTGCGCAGTTCCACGGCGCTGCGGGCTTTCAGCCAAAGGGTGCGGGCGTTGTCGGGGAGTTCTTTTTCGGTTTGAATGGGCATAAATCTGGGGCCGCGGAGACTAGCACTCCCGAGCCCGCTTTGACAATGCCTCGTGCAGCGGAGGCGTGAAATAACCGCTCCGCCCGGTCTTTGGAGAGCGTCAAAAAAACCTTCCTCTTCCTCTTCCGCTTAATCTTCCTCCTCTTCGTTCTCCCTCGATGGGAGGAAGATTAAGAGGAAGAGGAAGAGGAAGAAACAGGCCCGCCCCGGACTTTTCAGACGCCCGCTCAGTGCAGCGGCGGCGTGAGCTTGTCGCTGCCGTCCGCCTTGCGCTCCACCTTTTTGCCCATCATGCCCATGAGCGTTTCCTTTTCCTTCTTCGCGTTGTCGAAATAGTTCATCGGGCCATGCTCGAAGAGCACGGTGAAGGCGAAGGTGGAGAGAACGAAAAGTGAGCCCCAGAAGGCTAAGCGAAAGAGTGCCATATCGATGTTTGGTTTCGCCGTGAATAACGCAGGAGCCGTGCCGCGGCAACGCCCTTCTCACCCGCGGTCGCTTTCCCGCGGCGGATGCCCATGCAGATGGGTGAGCGCGAAAAGCGTGGCGTAGGTGAGCAGCGAAAAGGCGAAGAACGTGGCCGAGAAGGCGAACATCTCGGGATGGCCCGCGAAGCTCATCCCCTGCACCACATCGCTGGCCAGGCCGAGCGGGCGGGCGAGGACGTCCCAACTGTTCCAGCGCTCGAAGCGCCCGAGATAAATGCCAAACGAACTCAGCGCCAGCATCGCCACCACGAAGCGCCAGCCCCAGCGCCGCCCGAGCCAGCTCCGCACCACCTCCTGCATGAGATAGAGCGAGAGGTAGCCGAGGCACAGGCCGGTCCAGGCAAAGGAGACCATCAGCACGAGATCGAACCATTTCGGCACCGGCGCGCGCGTCTTCAAATGGACGAGATCGGTGACGATGTAGGGCGCATTTGGAAAAAAGAAAAACCACAGCACCGCGCAGACGCCGAGCAGCCAGTAGCGCGGCGAGCGGCCGGCGCGGAGCCGGTAAATGCGGCCCGCGAGGAGCAGGGGAATCCACGCGAGGACGAGATTCCACGGGTAAAAGCCCAGCTCCCAGCGCTGCGCGAAAAGCGCCCGGCTCGCGAGCATCGCCAGGCAGATGCCCGAGGCGAAAAGGAGCGCGAGCAGCGCCGCGCGCTCGCGGTGCCCCGGGATCAGGCGGTCGTCCATGGGGCGCGGCGGCGGGGCGTCATTGGGCCGGCGGGGTCGGCGGGGCGGGCGGGGCCGCACCGGGCGCACCGGGCGGCAGCGTCACGGCGGGCGGGATCGGCGACGCCGGCGGCGGCGCGTCCGCGGCAAAGAGCGGCTTCCCGTTGAGATCGGTCACTTTCGTCTGCAGGGTCTTGTAGATTTTCCACGTCCCTTTGTCCGGCCGCAGCGTGTGGATGCCCTCCACGATATTGCTCACAAACTCCCCGCGCTCGCCGAGCTTTTCCGTCTTCTGCTTGAAGCTCACCCGCACCTCCTCCGGCGTGGCGCTCTCGATCAGCAGGTCGCTCAGCGTGTATTTCAGATCCACGCTTTTGAACATCTCCTCGACCGCCTCCTTCGTGCCCCCGAAAGCCGGGCTCTCCGGATGGATCGTCGCCATGACCGTCTCCACGTCCTTCTTTTCCAGCGCATGCACATTCTCGTGGATCACGCCGAAGAGCACATTCTTGTCGGCGATCGGTTTATTGCAGGCGAAAAGCGCGAGGGTCATCCCGAGGACGAGCGCGCGGCGGAGGGTGGCGGATTTCATAAGGCGGGCGGAGCTTGTCCATAGCGCACCGCGCCGGACGGGCAAAGCCCATTTCCGCGCGCCGCCGGGAAAATTCCCCTTGCCCCGCGCCGCCCGGCCTGCGCGCACTCCCGCCCCATGCCCGACCACTTCGCCACCCTCGCCCAGCCGCGCCGTCCGTGGCTCGATCCCGAGGCCCTGCGCGAGACCTTTCAGCGCGCCGCCGCGCAGCAGCATCCCGACGCGCCCGGCGGCGGCGACGCCCGTTTCGCCGCGCTCAACGCCGCCCACACCATCCTCCGCGAACCCGCCACCCGCCTCCGCCATCTGCTCGCCCTCGAAGCGCCCGCACTGCTCACCCGCGCCGCGCCGATCCCGCCCGCGCTCGCCGATCTTTTCATGCAGCTCGCCGGCCACCGCCGCTCCCTGGACGGCTTTTTGCAAAAGCACGCCGCCGCCGCCAGCCCGCTCGCCCGCGCCCTGCTCGCCGCGGAAAAAACCACCCTCCACCGCGCCCACGAAACCGCCCTCGCGCAGCTCGACGCTTTCCACGAAACCGCCCTCGCCGAACTCCGCGCCCTCGACGCCGCGTGGGCCGCGCACGATCCCGCGGCCCTGGAAAATCTCGCGTCCCTGCAGGCCCGCTTCGCCTTTCTCGCAAAGTGGAGCGCCCAGCTCCGCGAGGACGTTTTCAAACTCCGCGCCTAGCCGCCGGCCGGCCCCGCCCAAAGATCCTCCTCGGACGCCCTTTCCCCATTTGCTCCATTGCTCCCGCCGCCATGAATGAACTGCTGATCTTTCGCCCACCCGAGCAGATGCGCTCCGCTTCCGACGTCCTCAATCGGAGGACGATCGCCGGCCTGCAAGGCGCGGGCCTCCCCTGCTCCGGGCACGAGCTGTGGCCGCAGTGGTGGGCGAAGACGCTCTGGGCCTCGTCGCTGCCGGGAAAGCAGCGGCTTTTCGAGTACGGGCCGGCGCTGCTCAGCCTCGCCCGGCATCGCCGAAAAATCCGCCAGGCCGGCGCGGTCTGGATCAATGGCACGGCCAGTCCGCTGAACACGACCTGCTGGTTTGAACGATCCATTCTCCAAGCCGGGAAGCCCTACATTTTCCACTTGCTGGACGATTGGTTTTCCCTGCCGGCGCTGCGGGAGCGGGCGGTGCCGCGCGTCCAGATGGCCTCGCTGGTGGTCGTGCCCACGGAACCGCTGCGGGACCGCGTCCTCGCGCTGTTTCCGCAGGCGAAGGTGCTCTTTCTCGAAGAGCCGATCGACATCGACCGCGTCCGCCCGGTCGCGGCTTCCGCGGAGGGGGACGTGCCCTTTTTCGTCTGGAGCGGTCACCCGGCCAGCATCGCCGACCTCAAAAAATTCACCGGCATCTTCGGGCGGATTCACGCGAAATTCCCGTTCAAAGTCCGCATCATTTGCGGCGGGAGCCGGCCCGCGATCGAGGCCGCGTTTCCGTGGGAATGGTTTCCCTACGATCCCGCTGCGGAGTCGGCGGTGCTGGCCGGGGCGGCGGCGGGCCTGGCTCCGCTGGAAGACAGCGCCTACGCCCGCTGCAAGGGCGGCTACAAAGTCAAAACCTATCTCGCCGCCGGGATTCCCGTCGTGGCCTCGCCCGTCGGCCATCACGCCAAAATGATCCAGCCGGGCGTGAACGGATTCCTCGCGGATACGGAGGCGGAATGGGAGCAGGCGCTGCTCGCCCTCCTCGCGGATCGCGACCTCGGCCGCCGGCTCGGGGCCGCGGCGCGGGAGTCGGCGGTCACGAAATATTCGCACGAGGCGCTGATGCCGATTTGGGCCGATGAACTGCGCGCGGCGCTGCCGCAGCTCGCGCGTCTGTAGGGGGAAGCTGACAGCTTCCCCCTACAGGCGTGCCGCGCGTCATTATTTCGGCGCGGCGGCGGCCGTTTTCGCGCCGCCGGAAAACTCGCGGTGGTCGCCTTCGCCGCGGCGCATTTGGAAAGGGACGCTCTTCACCACGCCGAGCACGAGCGTGGAAAATTTCGGATCCTTTTCGAGCGCGCCGGAGATTTTTTCGATGGCGGTGCGGTCATAGAATTCCACGCCGCGGCCCAGCGCATAGGTGAGCATTTTCTCGCTCACGCAGCGGAGGAAACCGGCGCGCTTTTTCGTCAGCAGGATGTCGCGGAGTTCGGCGGGGCCTTTGAATTTTTCGCCGCTCACCAGCTCGCCCTGCGGGTCGATCGGCGCGTCGCCGTCTTTGGCCCGCCAGGTGCCGATGCCGTCGAACTGCTCGAGGCCGAAGCCGATGGGATCCATGCGCGCGTGGCAGCTCGCGCAGCCGGGATCTTTCCGATGCTGCTCCATGCGCTGGCGCAGGGTGCCGTGGAGTTCGACGCGGCTTTTGTCGTCGAGATTTGGCACCTCCGGCGGCGGCGGCGGCGGCGGCGTGCCGAGGAGATTTTCGAGCACGTATTTGCCGCGCTTCACCGGCGAGGTGCGGTTGGGATTCGAGGTCAGCGTGAGGAAGCTGCCCTGGCCGAGGATGCCGCCGGGGCGGTTGGCGGGGAGCTTCACTTTCACGAAGGCTTCGCCCTCGATGCCGGGGATTTCGTAGTGCTTGGCGAGGCGCTCGTTCACGAAGGTGTAATCCGCGGCGATGAAATCGAGCACGCTGCGGTCTTCGCGCATGATCGTCTCGAAGAGCATCTCCGTCTCGCGCTCCATCGCCGCGGCCAGCGCGCGGTCCCATTCGGGAAAGGTCTTCGCGTCGGGCTGCACGAGCTTGAGGTTGCGGATTTGCAGCCACTGGCCGGCGTAGTTTTCCACCAGCGCCGCGGCCTTTTTGTCGGCGAGCATGCGTTTCACCTGGGCGTCGAGATTCTTGCGCAGCGTGCCCTTTTCCGCCTCGGCGAAAAGCGCGTCGTCGGGCATCGTGCTCCACAGGAAATACGAGAGGCGCGAAGCCAGCGCCCAATCGTTGATCGGCGCGGCGGCTTTCGGACTGTCGGGATTCGCCTGCATCTCGTCGCGGAAAAGGAAGTGCGGCGAAACGAGAATCCCGGTGAGCGCGGTCTGCACGCTCTGCTCGAAGTTGCCGCCCCGTTTCAGCGCCTCCTTGTAAATCCACACGAAGCGCTCGACCTCATTCGCCGCGAGCGGACGGCGGAAGGCCCGCTTGCCAAACGCGGCGAGGATCATGCGCGCGGACGTTTCGAGATTCTGCTGGCCCGCGCCGGGGCGGAAGAGCGCGTACTGCGACGCCGGCGCTTTCACCGGCTGCGGCGGCGTGAGAAAAAGAAGCTGCCGCAGCGTGAAAGCGCGCGTCACCGGCTTGCCTTTTTCCGTCTCGGGCTTGGCCAGCGGATTCGCCACTTTCAGCTCGAAAGTGTGCGCGCCCGCCGCCGTCACGCGCACCGTCGCCTTGAGCACGTCCTTGCGATCCTTCGTCCCGCTGAGGTCGAAAGTCCGCACGAGCTGCCCGTCGAATTTGCATTCCACCTTCGTCACCTCGCCGCCGATTTTCGCCGACTCGGCCTGGAGCCGCAGCGTGTATTCGCCCGGCGCGGGCAGGTCCAGTTTCACGCTCGACTGGCTCTCATCAATCTTCCGCGAGACCTGCGTGGTGCCGGTTTTCGGGCCTCCTTCGATTTTGAAAAGATCGATCTCGATCTTGTCCGGGCGCGGCTTGTGATCGTTGAGAATGGCGAGGCTCATCACCTTTTCCGCCGCCGAGAGGTAGCGCTCGAAAAGCACCGGCGGCAGCGTCAGCACGTCGCCGATATTGTCGAAGCCGTAGCCGGAATCGTCCGCCGGAAAATCGTCCGCCGGCTGGAAAGCCACGCCCACGAGATCGCGGATGGTGTTGTTGTATTCCGCGCGATTCAGCCGGTGCAGCGTCACCCGGCCCGGATCGGGATGATCCGGGTCGCAGGCGAAAACCGCCGTGTCGATCCACTTCATGATCTTCTCCCGCTCGGCCAGCGCGGGCTGCTTTTCATCGTCCGGCGGCATGTCGCCGGTGCGCAGATTCTCCAGCACCATGCCCCATGTTTTCTGATCGTTCAGCAGCGCGTCCGGCGACTTGAAGGTATCGAGCGAGAGCTTGCCCTTCGCTTTCCCGTTGCCGTGGCATTTGTAGCAGTAGGTATCGAGCAGCGGCTTCACCTCCGTGGCAAAGTCCGCCGCCGCCTCGCCGCACGGGACGGCGGCGGCGAGGAGGAGCAGCGGGAGGATGAAGCGCGGGCTTTTCACGGCGAGTCGGAAGGTGCCGCAGCATGGAGATTTGGCAAGTCGCGCGCCCGTGCGGGCGGAGGCGGCGGGTGGAGCAATGACGAATGGCCAGACGTTCGCCGCGACCTTCTGGCTTCGAGTTTCGTCATTCGTCATTTGCCCACCGCCCGCCCCGCGCCCGGCACAGGGAGGTTGCCAGCGCGGCCTCCGCGGCGGAAGATGATGGCGGTTATGCAACTCCACCTCAGTCCCCGCCATGTGCGGCTCTCCGCCGCAATCCACCGCCACGTCGCCGAAAAAATCATGCACCTCGAGGAGCACACGAATGAGATCGTGGCCGCGCACGTCGTCCTCATTCACGATGAAACGGCGAAGCCCGCCGACGCCTTCACCGTCAAGGTCCACCTCGCCATCCCTGGCCCGGACATCCACGCCGAGGAATCCGCCGCGGAACTCTATGCGGCGCTCGATGTGGTGGTGGACAAACTCGCGCGCCAGCTCCGCAAGCGGAAGACCCGGCGGACGGACAAAGTCCGTAGCAAAGTGCAGAAAGCGGTGCGCAAGCGGAAGACCGGGGCGTGAGAAATTTGGAGCCCGCGAAAGGCGCGAAAAGACACGAAATCGGAGGCGCTTTTCGCGTCCTTTCGCGTCGTTCGCGGGCCTCTCCATCCTGGGCCACTTTCGCAGGTTGACGACGCGAACAACGATTGCCTTTCCCAACGCCGCGCGCGGCTGTCTAAATCTGCGCCCTCCATTTCCATGCACCCCAAACTCAACGCCGCCGTCGTCGGATGTGGCATTGGCAAAAGCCACATGCTCGCCTTCCAGAAAGTGCCCGATTTTTTCCACCTCGCCGCGATCTGCGACCTCGATGCCGCCAGGACGCAGGCGCTCGCCGACGAGCTGAAAGTCCCCAAAACCTACACCTCGCTCGACGCCCTCTGCGCCGACCCGGCGATCGACGTCATCGACCTCGCCACGCCGCCGCATCTGCACCTCGCGCAGATCCAGCAGGTGCTCGCCGCGGGCAAGCACGTCATTTGCGAAAAGCCGCTCGTGCCTTCGCTGCGCGATGTGGATGCGCTCATCGAGGTCGAAAGGAAAAGCGGCAAACGCATCCTGCCGATCTTCCAGTACCGCTACGGCCACGGGTTTCAGAAGTTGAAATTCCTCCAGGATCGCGGCCTCACCGGCCGGGCGCACACCGTCAATATCGAAACCTCGTGGCGGCGGCGCGACGACTACTACGCCATCGCCTGGCGCGGCAAATGGAAGACCGAACTCGGCGGCTGCTGCCTCACGCACGCCATCCACGCGCACGACATGCTGACCTACATCAATGGCCCGGTGGCGCGCGTCTATGCCCGCTGCACCACGCGCGTGAATCCCGTCGAGGTCGAGGACTGCGCGGCGATCACGTTTGAAATGGCCGACGGCTCGCTCGCCGGCTCCACGGTCACGCTCGGGCGGGCCGATGAGATTTCGCGGCACAGCTTCGTCTTTGAAAAACTCAGCGCGGACAGCAATCTGCGGCCCTACGACAGCAGCGGCGATCCGTGGGTTTTCAAAGGCGACACGCCGGAGTTGCAGGCGCAGATCGACGCCGCGCTCACGGAATTCACGCCCGAGCCCGAGCACTATCAGGGACAGTTTGCGCGCTTCCACAAAGCGCTCCACGAGGGCGGCGAAATCCCCGCCACGCTCGCGGATGCGCGGCAGGCGCTGGAGCTGATTACGGCGATCTACTGGTCGGCGGAAAGCGGCGAGCCGGTCGCGCTGCCCATCGGCAAAGAGCACCCGAACTACACGGACTGGTCGCCCGCGAAGTATCGCGGGTAGAGCGGCTGCCGAAAATGGTTTCCGACTCTTCCTCTTCCTCTTCCGCTTAATCTTCCTCCTCAGTGCCGGGAGGAAGATTAGGAGGAAGAGGAAGAGGAAGAGACCAAACCGAAACTTCTTTTGACGACCGCTTTACCCCGGCGGCGGGGTGATCGTCAGACCCGCGCGGCTGAGCACGCCGATCTGTTTGTCGAAGCACTCAGGGCAGATGCCGTGGCTGAAATTGCTGCCGGTGTGCTCGTGGATGTAGTGCTCGACCTGATCCCAGTAGTTCGAGTCGTCGCGCACGCGTTTGCAGTACATGCAGATGGGGATGAGCTCCTTGAGCACGCGGATTTGCGTGGTGAATTCGAGGATGCGCTCGGCCACGCGCAGCCGCATGAGAATGGCCTCGCGGTCGAGCGGCTTGGTGAGAAAATCGTCGATCCCCGCGCTCATCGCCTGCCGCAGATTTTCGCGCCCCGTGTTGATTGCCGTGAGCAGGATGAAGTACGTGTAGTCCGTCTTCGGGCGTTCGCGCACCTTCGTGCAAAGCTGCAAACCGTCGAGGCCCGGCATCATCCAGTCGCTCACGATGACGCGCACCGGATCGGCGTCGAATTTCTCCCACGCCTCCGAGCCGCTCGTCGCGGTGACGACTTCGTGACCATAGTGCTCGAGCGTGAATTTCAGAATCTTCACGGACACGGGATCGTCTTCTGCAATCAGGATTTTCATGCGGCGCAGGGTGCTAGCTCACGTTCCAGGGCGAGCCGCACAAAAGCAAATTCGCGCTCCATGTCGGCGAGCATGGCGGCGGCATTTTCCAGCGTTCCCTGGTGCGCCGCCTGTTCCAGCCGCTGGCAGGCCGCGCCCAGCCGCGCCGCTCCGAAATTGCTGCTGCTGCCTTTCAAAGTGTGCGCCGCCCTTTCGATCTCCGGCGCCGCCCCGCGGGCCAGCGCGGCGTGCGCTTCGCCGAGGACGAGCGGGGTGTTTTCGAGAAAAGTCGCGATCAGACTGGCGAGCAGATTCTCCCCGTCCTTGCCGTCCATTTCGCGAAATCCGGCGAGCATCCCCGGATCGACCACGTCCGCCGTGCTCTCCGCCACGACCGCCCGCGCCTCGGGTGCCGTGCCGGAAAAACGGCTCAGCGCGCCGATCAAATCCGCCGCCCGCACCGGCTTGCTCAGGTAGTCGTCCATCCCGGCGGCCAGGCATTTTTCGCGATCGCCTTCGAGCGAGTTCGCGGTCATCGCGACCACCCAGGTGTGCCGCGCGCCGCCCTCGATTTTTCGCAGCTCGCGCGTGGCCTCGTAGCCGTCGAGCTCGGGCATCTGGCAGTCCATGAAAATGACGTCGTATTTTTTCGTCGCGAGCGCGGCGAGCGCGGCTTTTCCGGTCTCCACCACATCGGGATGGAAACCGAGTTTCTCCAACTGGCAGACGGCGACCTTTTGGTTCACCGCGTTGTCTTCCGCGAGGAGGATGTCCAGCTCCAGCCCGTCGAGCGCCACGGGCGTGGCCGCCGTTTTCTCGATGGCGATGAGGCCGGCCTGGAGGCCGCGCGTTTCGAGATCTTCCGAAAGCACCGTGCGCAGGCACTCGAAGAGCGGCTCCTGCTTGACCGGCTTCACGAGATAGCCGTCCACGCCGTTTTCGCGCAGGGATTCCGGCTCATCGCGGTGATCGACGGAGGTCAGCATGACGAGCCGCGCGGCCGCCAGCGCGGGCTCGCGCTTGATGGCGCGCGCGAGTTCCAGCCCATTCATGCCGGGCATGTGCATGTCGAGGATCGCGAGATCGAAAGCTTTGCCCCGCGCCGCCGCGAAACGCATCAGCGCGAGCGCCTCCGGCCCACTCACCGCCTGCTGCACCTGCATGGACCAGGAGGTGAAAAGATGATGCAGGATCGAGCGGTTGGTCTCGTGGTCATCGACGATCAGCACCCGCACGCCCTGGAGCTGCGCCTTGCGCGGCACGAGCGCCGGCGAGCCCGCCGCCTGCCGGGCAAAGCGCGCGGTGAACCAGAAGGTGGAGCCTTTGCCCGGCTGGCTGGTCACGCCGACTTCGCCGCCCATGCGCTGCACGAGCTGCCGGCAGATGGCGAGGCCCAGCCCGGTGCCGCCGAAGCGCCGCGTGGTCGAGCCGTCGGCCTGCACGAAGGCCTGGAAAAGCCGCGAGAGCGCGTCGGGCTCGATGCCGATGCCGGTGTCCGTGACGGTGAAGCGGATGACCGCGTGCGTGGCCGTCTCCTCCTGGCAGTTCGCCCGCACCACGACTTCGCCGCGCTCGGTGAATTTCACGGCGTTGCCGACGAGGTTCGTCAGCACCTGGCGCAGCCGGCCCGGATCGCCGCGCAGGCCCGCCGGAACCCCTTGATAGACGAGCGAGGCGACCTCGATGTTTTTCGCCGCCGCCCGCGCGGCGAGCAGCTCGACGGAGCTTTCGACGACGGACGGGAGGTGAAAATCGATCTCCTCGAAAGCGAGCATCCCGGCTTCGATTTTCGAGAAGTCCAGAATGTCGTTGATGATCGTGAGCAGGGAGTCCGCGCTGCCCGAAATGGTCTGCGTGAAATCGCGCTGCTTCGGGTTGAGATCCGAGTCGAGCAGCAGATCGGTCATGCCGATGATGCCGTTCATGGGCGTGCGGATTTCGTGGCTCATATTGGCCAGGAATTCGCTCTTCAGCCGCGTGGATTCGAGCGCCGCGTCGCGCGCGTTTTTGATCGCCAGCTCGGCCTCGCGCCGCGCAGTGATGTCCTCGGCAGTGCCCTCGTAGTAAAGCAGCTTGCCGTCGCCGTCGCGCACCCCGCGGCAGCGCTCGGAGATCCAGATGGTGCTGCCGTCCAGGCGGTAAATCTCCGACTCAAAATCGCTGACCGCGTTTTTTTCCGTGATCAGCGCCGCAAACTCCGCGCGCCGCCCCGGCTGGACGTAGAGCTGCCGCCCGATGTGCGTGACCCCGCTCATCAGCTCGTCCGGCGAGGCGTAGCCGATCATCCGCGCGAGCGCGGGATTCACGCTCATGTAGCTCCCCTCCGCGGTCGTCTGGAAGATGCCCTCGATGGCGTTTTCAAAAATGCCGCGGTACTTCTCCTCGGCGTCGCGCAGCTCGCGCTCGGTGCGCTTCAGCGCGGTGATGTCCTGGAGCGTGGCGCGGCGTCCGCAGATGGCCCCGCGGGCATCGGTGATGAATTTCTGGCGCATCAGCACGGAGACTTTGCGCCCGTCCTTGCGCCGGAAGGTGCATTGGTATTCGAGCCGTGCCTTCGGCGACATTTCGCGCGGCAGGTTCTCCTCGGGTTTTTCCTCGATGATGAAATTCCAGACCGAGCGCCCGGTCATTTCCTCCGCCCGGTAGCCGAGCATCGCCAGCTCCGTCGCGTTCACGCGGGTGATGCGGTTGTCGAGATCGAGCTCGTGGTAGGCGACGGGCGCGTCGTCGAAAAGATCGCGGAATTTCTGCTCGCTCTGCTGCAGCGCGCGCTCCGCCCGTTTCTGCTCGGTCACATCCATGGCCATGCCGCCGAGCAGCTTGCGCCCGTCGGAGCCGGCCATGCGGAATTTCATCACCAGCCATTCGTTGGCCTTGCCGTCGGGTGTCGGAACGATCTCGGTCAGCTCGCGGGCTTCGCCGGACGCCATCACCGCGCGATCCACTTCCGCAATTGCGCGCGCGACCTCCAGTGGCAGCCAGTCGAAGTCCGTCTTGCCGATCATCTCCTCGCGCCGGATCTGGAATTTCTCCTCCATGATCTGGTTGAGGTACACGAGCCGCCCTTCGTCGTCCTTGATGAAAGCAACGAGCGGGCTGTTGTTCATGAAGACTTGGAAACGCTCCTCACTTTCGCGCAAAGCGACCTCGGTTCGGGAGGACTGCTCGAAAAGCGTGCGGAATTTTTCCCCGGCGGCGCGGCTCTCGGTGATGTCCCGCAGGACCGCGAGCAGTCGGCCCGGCTGCCCTTCCTCATCCGGCAGCGGGGAAATGAGCACGTCCCACCACCGGGCATCGTCCTCCACATTGCAGCACTCGGCGCGGAAACTTCCGCCGCGCCCCGCCCGCGCACCCGCCAGCGCCCGCGCGGCCTCCGCGCGATGCGGCGCCTGCCAGATCTCAGCCCAGCGGAGCTGCCGCATCTGCTCCGGCGTGAAATGTTGAAACCGTTCCGTGGCACGCCGGTTCATCGAGAGCACCGCACCGTCCAGCGTGAGCACCAGCATGCCGTCCGCGCTGTCGGCGAAGACGCGCGCTTTGAAAGCTTCGGTCACCCGCAGCGCCGCCTCCGCCCGCCGCCGCGCCCGCATGTCCCGCGCGGTCAGCCAGCAGAGCGCGCCCAGCAGGCCGAGCGTCGCCACGCTCCCGCCGAGCATCACCTGCTGGATTCCGGCGACCTGCTCCCGGCCCGCCGTCAGGCGCCCGGCGTGCATGTACGTCGCAACGCTGATCGCGACGAGCATCGCGAGCGCAACGCCGAAAACGGCGAAGGTTCTTTTTTCGATGGAGGAATTCATCCGAAGGCAGATTTGAGACAAACCCTTCAAGCAAGAGTCGCACCGAATACCGCGCCGGTACGTGAGAAACCCCGTTTTGCACGGGGCAAAACGGGGTTTCTCGGGGGGACGAGGGGGAAATTATTTGCCGAGCTTCGACTTGAGGTCTTTCCCCGCGGCGAACTTCACGCTCTTGGACGCCTTGATTTTGATCTTCTCGCCCGTCTTCGGGTTGATGCCCATGCGCGCCTTGCGGTGCGCGATCTTGAAGGTGCCGAAGCCGACGAGCTGCACCGGCTTGCCTTTTTTCAGGCCGGCCTTGATGCCGTCGATGACGGCGGCCACGGAGCGTTCGGCCTGTGCTTTGCTCGTCTCTTTGCCGAGCGATTTTTGGACTGCCTCAACGAGTTCTGCCTTATTCATGGGTGGTGATAGTTCCTAGTTTGATGGTGGTGGGCTGGGGGTGGAACCAGCGAAAGTGCGCGGAGTGTTGCCAGCGGGCGAAATTGAAGTCAATAATTTCTTCCGCGATTTTTCAAAAACCCCGAAACCCTGTAAATATCAGCCTTTGCGGGCGATCCGGCCCGTTGCAAAAAACCCTCTCCGCCATGACTTTTCCCGACCGCCTGGCCCTCCATCTCGACGCCCGGCCCACGATTCATCCGACTGCTTTTGTCGCGCCGGGCGCCGCCCTCATCGGCGATGTCACGCTCGCGGAGGAGTCGAGCGTGTGGTTTCAGACCGTGCTCCGCGGCGACCTCAATCGCATCGTCATCGGCCCGCGCTCGAACGTGCAGGATGGGGCCGTCGTCCATCTCGCCGACGACCTCGGCACCTTCGTCGGCGAACTCGTGACCGTGGGCCACAAGGCCATCCTCCACGCCTGCACCATCGCCGACGAGGTGCTCGTCGGCATGGGCGCGATCATCCTCGACGGCGCGGAAATCGGCGCGCGCTCGATCATCGGCGCGGGCGCGCTCGTCACCGGTGGAAAAAAGATCCCGCCCGGTTCGCTCGTGCTCGGTTCACCGGCGAAAGTCGTCCGCACGCTCTCGTCCGAAGAACAGGCGGGCATCCGGGTCTGGGCGGAAAAGTACGTCGCCCTCTCCCGCGCCTACCGCGAGCGCGCCGTCATCCCGCGCCCGGCGGCGTGAGCGCGGGCACGGCTGCGCAGACTTCGCGCCAGCCGGGGAAGTTCCAGGTGTTGGGAAAGCCCGCGCACTGCCCCGGCTTCACGGGCTGGATGGCGCAGTCGCGACCATCGAGAAAGATGCACTCGTGCGAGTCCCCTTTGTCGATCAGCGCAAGGCCGTCGCGCTGCGGGCGGAGGCGCGTGTAGCGCTGGATGAAATCGTCCTCGCGCAGCCCGAGATGACTGGCGATGGCCGCAATCTCCGCGTCGCCCACCTTCACAAAACCGGGCCAGCGGCAGCAATTCGTGCAGCGCTGGCAGGTGTAGTGAACGGCGTCGGACATGGCCGCGCACCATTGACACATTTTGCCTTTCTGACAAACCTCCCCGCCCGCATGAAAACCTCCGCCCCGCTGCTCGCGCTCACCTTCGCCGCCGTCCTGCCCGCGTCCGCCGCGGTCGATTTTGAAAAGGACGTGAAGCCCGTCCTCGAATTCAACTGCGTGCGCTGCCACAACCCCAAGGGCACGGAATTCGAGAAGGGCGACACCGACCTGAACTTCACGTCGCACGACACCGCGACGGAATCGAAATCGACGATCGTTCCCGGCGACGCGGGCAAGAGCAAACTCTACACGACGACCGGCCTCGCCGATGACGCGAAGAAGCTCATGCCGCCGAAAAACAAAGTCACCGGCGAACTCGAACGCCTCACGAAGGAGGAGTCGGAGATTTTGAAAACGTGGATCAACGAAGGCGCAAAATGGCCGGACGGCATGACGCTGACGGCGCGGAAAAAAGAGGCGAAAGGCGGCGATGAAAGCGCGCTCGTGGCGACGGCCTTTGCGCGCATCACCGAGATGTCGAAGGAAAAGGCCGCGGACGAGATGAAGCCCTACGCCACCGAGATTCCGGGGACGGACGTGACCTTCGAGATGGTGCCGATTCCCGGTGGAAAATTCAAAATGGGCAGTCCCGAAAACGAGAAGGGCCGCAAGCCCGACGAAGGCCCGCAGCACGAGGTGGAGATCGCGCCTTTCTGGATGGAAAAGTGCGAGGTGACGTGGGGCGAGTTCGAGCTATTCATGTATCCGAACGAGGAGAAAAAATCGCGCGAGACGAAGAAGCTCCCCGCGCCGCTCAATGCGCTGACCGACGCCATCACCCACCCCACGCAGCCCTATGTGGAGATGAGCTTCGGCATGGGCAAGGACGGCTATCCCGCGATCTCCATGACCCAGCACGCGGCCAATAAATACTGCCAGTGGCTGAGCGCGAAGACCGGCCACTTTTACCGCCTCCCGACCGAGGCCGAGTGGGAATACGCCGCCCGCGCCGGGACGACGACCGCGTATTTCTGGGGCGATGATCCCGCGCCGATGGGCGAGTACTGCTGGTACGGAAAAAACAGCGATTTCAAGTATCAGAAAGTCGGCAAGAAAAAGCCGAACCCGTGGGGGCTCTACGACATCCTCGGCAATGTCTGCGAGTGGACGCTCGATCAGTACAACCCGGAGTTTTACAAAAACTCGCCCGCCGCGAATCCCTGGAACAAAGCCACCAAGCCGTATCCGCATGTGGCGCGCGGCGGCTCATGGGATGACGACGAGCCGGTGAAACTCCGCGCCGCCGAACGCCGCGCCTCGGACAAGGACTGGAAGATGCAGGATCCGCAGCTCCCGAAGAGCATCTGGTATCACACGGATGCGCAGTTCGTCGGGTTCCGCATCGTGCGCCCGCTGAAAGTCCCCGCGCCCGCGGAGATGCAGGCGTACTGGAACAACGGCGTGGAGAAGGACGACGCGCGGCTGAACAAGGCGGAATAAAGCCGTAGCCGACGAAGTAAGGAGGCGGGCACACTTTGCATCCGCAGCGTGCCGCGAGGCTCCAGACTACCGATGAAAAAGCGGACGTTCAGACAGAGGCTGTTCATCGTTGTCGGTGTCGCGACGTGCATTTTCATCGTGGCGACGCTCGTGCTCGTCGCGAGCGGCCTGCGCGATGACATCGCACCCGCGGATGTCGCGCTCGTGCTCGGCAGCAAAGTGGAACTGGATGGAACGCCATCGGCACGACTCCGCGCGCGACTGGACAGGACGCTGGAGCTGTTCCGCAAACGACTCTTTCCTGCGATCATCGTGAGCGGTGGAGTCGGCCAGGAAGGCTACGACGAGGCTGCCGTGATGCGCGACTATCTCATCTCACGCGGAGTGCCTGCCGAGCGGATCATCCTCGACAGTCACGGCGACACCACGCTCGCGAGCGCGAAGAACACCGCGCGGATCGCGCAGGAGCGGAACTTCAAGAGCGTGTTCGTCGTCTCGCAGTACTTCCACATTCCGAGGGCGAGGTTGGCTTTGGAGCGTTGCCATGTTTCCGTGGTTCATTCCGCACACGCGCATTTCTTCGAGTGGCGCGACATCTATTCCTCCGCACGCGAGACTGCGGGCTACGCGAGTTACCTGCTGCGCCGTTACGACTGAATTCCTTCGTCTGTCACCGGTGCGAAAATCGAAGGCTTGCAGGCGGGGCGTTTGCGGACTCAATTTCCCGGCCCGAAAAATATGCTGGCTGAAATCATCCTCTCCACCGCGCTGGCCGCGTCCGTCGCGTGGAGTGTGCTGACAGCGCGGCTGCACCGGCGGCAGCTCATGGATTTGATGCGGGACAAGGTGAAGATTCAGACGGAGGAAAGGCGGGTGTTCGATTTCCTGCATGGGATCGGCGAGGCGCTGAAGGACGATTTGCACCTGGGCGATCTGCACGGGCTGATCGTGGAAGGGGCGCTGCGGATTCTCGAAGCGGATGGCGGCGCACTTTACCTGACGAACAAGAGCGGCGCGGTGCTGCAGCCCATTTACGTGTCGAAGGGGTCTCCGCCATTTGTGGAACTGCCGCCGCAGAAGGGATCGGCGACGACATCGCTCCAGGCACAGGTGCGCCTGCAGGCGGTGAAAGTGGGTGAGGGGCTGATCGGCCGTGTGCTCCCGGAAAACATGGCGCTCTCGCTGCTGCCGTCCGACGTGCGGCTGGAAGGGCTGCTGGCTTACGGGGTGAAATCGGCATTCATCGCGCCGCTGATCTATGCGGGGCAAAATCTCGGCGTGCTCGCAATCGCGCGCTCGGGGAAAAGCGAACCGTTCGGGCCGGAGCATTTCAACACGTTCAAGGCGCTGGCGGGGCAGTCGGCGTTTTCGCTGTTCGATGCCTTTCTCCACAAGGAGGCGACGGAGAAGCTGCAGATCGAAAAGGATCTGGGGATTGCGAATGAGGTGCAGCGCATCCTGCTGCCGAGCGAGCCGCCGGTGGTGGAGGGATTCGATGTCGCGGGGACGAACCTGCCGGCGCGCTATGTGAGCGGCGATTATTTTGACTACATCCCGCTCGATGCGGATCGCTGCGGTGTGGTGATCGCGGATGTGTCGGGAAAAGGAATCCCCGCCGCGCTGCTGATGGCGATGACGCGCACGGCGCTGCGGCTGCTCGCGACCGGCGGCTTGTCGCCGGCGGAGGTGATTCACCAATTGAATGCGCAGCTTTATCCCGACATCCGGGAGGACATGTTCATCTCGATGGCGTTCGTGGTGCTCGACCGCCGGAACGGTAAAGTCCAGCTCGTGCGTGCCGGGCACGATGCGCCGCTGCTGTACCGCGCGGCGGACAAGAGCGTGACGAAGGTGAACCCGCCGGGGATGGCAGTGGGAATTGACAGCGGGGGCGCATTCAATAGGGTGACGAACGACTTTTCCCTGGTCCTCGAACCCGGTGACTGCCTTGTCCTCTACACGGACGGCGTGACCGAGGCGCAAGACCGGAACGGGGACGAATTCGGGTTGGAAGCGATGATTCGCTCCGTGCAGGCGAGCGCATCCGAAGGCGCGGCCGGCATTATCCAGCGCGTCACCAGTGACGTGAAGGCATTCATCGGCGACCAACCGCCACACGACGACATCACCCTGATTACCATCTTAAAAAAATGAGCAAACGAGACACGGAAACCGACAAGCCATTGGAAGCCGACGAGCCGGTCGAGGGTGCGGCAAACCAGCAGACTGCGGAGATCGCCAAATGGAAGGACGCCGCGCTGCGTGCGCAGGCGGAACTCGACAACTATCGCAAGCGCGTCGCCCGTGAGCGCGACGAGGATTACAAGCGCGCGCAGGCCGTGGTGCTGGAGCGGCTGCTTCCGGTGCTGGATAATTTCGAGTTCGGCATGATGGAGGTGCGCAAGGGTGATCCGAAATCGCCCATCGCCGTGGGCATGGAGATGATCGAGCGGCAGTTGAAGGAATTCATGAGCGGCAGCGGCGTCGAGGTGATCGAGACGGTCGGCGCGAAGTTTGATCCGAATCTCCACGAGGCGGTCAGTCAGGAGGAGGACGCGTCCGCGCCCGAGGGAACTGTCATCAAGCAATTGCGCCGCGGCTTCCGCCTGCGTGACCGGCTGCTGCGCGCGGCGATGGTGGTGGTGAGCAAAGGCGCACCGGCGGCCTAGCCGGGAATCATCGAATGTCCAAGAAACGCGACTATTACGAAATCCTCGGCGTTGCCAAAGGCGCGTCCGCGGATGAAATCAAGAAGGCATACCGCAAGCTCGCGGTGAAATTGCACCCGGACAAAAATCCGGGCGACAAAGGTGCGGAGGATAATTTCAAGGAACTCGGCGAGGCGTACGAGGCGGTGTCCGATCCCGACAAACGCGCGGCGTACGACCGGTACGGGCACGCGGCGTTTGCGCAGGGCGGCGCTTCGGCGCGCGGGGGTGCGGGCTTCCATGATCCGTTCGATATTTTCCGCGAAGCATTCGGAGGCGGCGGAGGAGGAGCGGGCGGGGGAATTTTCGAGCAGTTCTTCGGCGGTGGGGGCGGCGGGAAGCAGGATCGCGAGAGCCGCCAGCGCGGCAGCGACCTGCGCTACGACATGCAGATCACGCTCGAGGAAGCGGCGTTTGGCGCGGAGAAGGAAATCGAAGTCTCGAAGCAGAGCGCCTGCGGCGTGTGCAATGGAACCGGGGCTGAAAAAGGCTCGCGCGTCGTGACCTGCCACACCTGCGGAGGCCGCGGCCAGGTCGTGAGTTCACGCGGATTTTTCCAGGTCTCGCAGACCTGCCCGCGTTGCCGCGGCACCGGGCAGACCGTGGAAAAGCCGTGCGGCGAATGCCGTGGCGAGGGCCGCTCCGAGCAGGGCACGCGGATCAAATTGAAAATCCCGCCGGGCATCGAGGACGGCTCGCGTCTGCGCAGCACGGGCAACGGCGAGGCCGGCGTGCGGGGCGGGCAGAGCGGCGATCTGTACGTGGTCATCCACGTGAAGGAGCACGAGATTTTCGAGCGCGAGGAATCGAATCTTTACTGCGATCTCCCGATCAGCTTTGCGATGGCGACGCTCGGTGGCGAACTCAAGGTGCCGACACTGCACGGCGACACGTCGTTGAAAGTGCCCGCAGGCACGCAGAGCGGGACGACCTTCAAGCTGCGCGGCAAGGGAATGCCCGAACTGAGTGGCGGCAGCACGGGTGACCTGCTGGTGCGCATCGTCATCGCGGTGCCGAAAAAAGTCACCGCGGAGCAGAAGCACAAGCTCCAGGAATTTGCGGAGCTTCTCGGCGACGAGGTGCCGCCGCCGCACAAGAGTTTCTTCGAGCGGGCGCGCGAATTTTTCCACTAGCCATGCCGCGCTTTTACATTCCCGGCATCGTGTGGAATCCGGACCGGCTCGCGCTCGATGCCGGGGAGAGCCATCACGCATTTGACGTGCTGCGCATGAAGACCGGCGAACGCGCGACGGTGTTTGATGGCGGGGGGACGGAAGCGGAAGTCGAACTCGCGAAGCGCACAAAAAGCGGCACGGAGCTGAGGAGGATTTCGCTCCAGAAGACCGCGCCGCTGCCGTGCCGCATCACGCTCGCGCAGGCGATCCCGAAGGGGAAGAACATGGACCTGATCATCGAGAAAGCGACGGAACTCGGCGTGGCGGAGATCGCGCCCCTGATGAGCGAGCGCACGGTCGTGCGCGGCTCGGAGGAGGATCACATCCGCAAGCAGGCGAAATGGCAGCGCGTGGCGATCGAGGCGTGCAAGCAGTGCGGGCAAAATTTTCTCCCGCGCGTCGCGCAGCCTTGCACGCCGCGCGCATTGTTCGAGCGGAACGGGCGGTTTGATCTGATGCTCATCGGCTCGCTGCAAAGCGATGCGCGACCACTCAAGCAGATGATTGCGGAGTCCAGCGTGAAGCGTCCGAAAAGCGTGCTCATCCTCGTGGGGCCGGAGGGGGATTTCACACCGGCGGAAGTCGCGCTCGCGAAGAGCCACGGCTGCCGCCCGATCACGCTCGGCCCGATCATCCTGCGCACGGAGACGGCGGCGATTTACTGCGTGAGCGTCCTGAATCACGAATTGCAATCCGCGCCGTGACATCGCCCGCGCCCATGAAGACCGTGCTCGAGGTGATCACTGCGACGACGGATTATTTTCGCAACAGCGGCGTCGAAAGCCCGCGGCTGAACATCGAGCACCTGCTCGCGCACGTGATGGGCAAGCGGCGCATGGACCTCTACCTCGAATTCGACCGTCCGCTCGGCGAAAAGGAACTCGGACCATTGCGCGATCTCGTCCGCCGCCGCGCGCAGCGCGAGCCGCTGCAGCACTTGCTCGGCACGGTGGAATTCCTCGGCCTCACATTGAAGAGCGACGCGCGTGCGCTCATTCCGCGGCCCGAGACGGAGCAGCTTTGCGAGATGCTCGCCGCGCAAGCGGGCGCGCAGGAGTGCATTTGGAAATCAGGCCGCATCGTGGATGTCGGCACGGGCAGCGGATGCATCGCGCTCGCGCTCGCTGCGAAGTTGCCCGACGCACAGGTGGCCGGCCTCGACGCCTCGGACGATGCGCTCGCACTCGCCCGCGAAAATGCCGCGCTCACAGGACTCGCGGCGCGCGTCACTTTCACAAAAAGCAATCTGCTCGCCGCCGTGGAAGGTCCGCTCGATCTCATCGTCGCAAATCTCCCCTACATTCCCACCGCGGAACTTCCCGCGCTCCAGCGCGAGGTGCAGCGGGAGCCGGCCTCCGCACTCGATGGCGGCGCGGACGGGCTGGCGATCATCCGGCGATTGCTGCCCGAGGCTGCCGCGAAATTACGCACCGGCGGCGTGCTCGCTATGGAGGTCGGCCTGGATCAGACCACTGTCCTCGCAGCGGAGTTTCCCGCGCACGGATTCACCGACACAAAAATCGTGAAAGATCACCAGGGCCGCGAACGTTTCATCTTCACCACTCATGGATAAAATCCTCGTACACGGCGGTCACAAGCTCAACGGTTCCGTCCGCATCTCCGGCAGCAAAAACAGCGCGCTGCCCATCCTCGCCGCGACATTGCTCACGAAGGATTCCTGCACGATCTCGAACGTGCCGGACCTCTCCGACATCCACTACATGTTGCAAATCCTCTCGCACCTCGGCGCGCAAGTGGAGCGCGCGAGCGGCACCGTCCGCGTGGAGGCGGAGCACATCAAATCCGAGGCCCCGTACGACATCGTGCGGAAAATGCGCGCATCCGTGTGCGTGCTCGGGCCGCTGCTCGGCAGGCAGAAGGAAGCGGTCGTCTCGCTTCCCGGCGGCTGCGTCATCGGCGACCGGCCGATCGATCTTCACCTCAAGGGCTTCGAGGCGCTGGGCGCGGTGAACCGCATCGAGCAAGGCAACGTGAAGATTTTCGCGAGCGAACTCCGCGGCGCAAATATCAACCTTCGCGGCAAGCAGGGGCCGACCGTCCTCGGCACGGGCAATGTGATGATGGCCGCGGCGCTCGCCGAGGGCACGACCACCATCGAGAGCGCCGCCGCCGAGCCGGAGGTCGTGGACCTCGCAAATTTCCTGAACAAGATGGGCGCGAAAATCGAGGGTGCCGGCACACGCATCATCGTCATCGAGGGCGTGAAGGAACTGCACGGTGCGGAGCACAGCGTCATCCCCGATCGCATCGAGGCAGGCACCTATCTCGTCGCCGGCGCGATGATGGGCACCGAAGTCCGCCTGACCCGCGTGAACCCTGAGCATCTCGGCAGCGTCATCGAGGCCGTGCGCGAGAGCGGCTATTCCGTCGAGACCACCGCAGACACCGTGACTGTGCGCGGCAACGGCAATCCCAAGCCGCTGAGCCTCACCACCCAGCCGTATCCCGGATTCCCGACGGACATGCAGGCGCAGATGTGCGCGCTGCTTTGCAAGACGATCGGCATCAGCGCGATCAGCGAGACGGTTTTCCCGCAGCGCTACATGCACATCAGCGAACTCAAGCGCATGGGCGCGGACATCTCGCTCGACGGGCACACGGCGATCATCACCGGCGTGGACCGCCTGAGCGGCGCCCCCGTGATGGCCAGTGACCTCCGCGCCAGCGCCGCGCTCGTCCTCGCAGGTTTGCAGGCGGATGGAATCACCGAGGTGAACCGCGTCTATCACATAGACCGCGGCTACGAGTCCATTGATGAAAAGCTCAATGCACTCGGCGCGCGGATCGAGCGGGTGAAGGTGTGAGCGGCGGGTGTAGTAACCTGACCCTGATTCCAGTGATTGCGGAGCCTACATCACAACATTGAGGAAACCCGGTGAATCCTGCTAGAGTCCTGTCCAAATGATTACGCGGCTTCAAATCGACGGGTTCAAAAATCTTCGGAACGTCGATATTCGCCTTGATGCGTTCACCTGCGTTGCTGGCGGCAACGGAGTTGGGAAATCAAACCTCTTCGACGCGATCCGATTTCTCAGCTCGCTCGCTGACGAAAAAAAGCTCGATGAGTCGGCGCGTACAGTCCGGGACGAGAGCGAGAGAAGTGCTGACACAAAGGCGATCTTCTTTCAGACGCCAAGCGGCGCTCTTAGCCCGGCAAAGTTTGCAGTGGAGATGGTGATCCCGCCGGAAGCCAACGATGACTTGGGGCAAGCGGCCAAAGGAAAAACCACGTTCGTCCGATACGAGTTGGAGATTTGCTATCGAGAAACGCTCGAAGAACGCCAGCAATACGGGGAAATCCAGATCATTCACGAATCGCTGATACCACTTCGCATCAGCACGGCTCGCTCGACGCTTGGCTTCGAACACTCGCGCGCGTGGCGGGAATCGGTTATCGACGGACGACGGACCAAACCTTTTATTTCCACGACGACGCAAGGCGAACCGGTTATCAAGGTACATCAGGACGGCGAAGGAAAACACGGGACGGGACGGACCTATGGAAGACCCGCAAAAAAGTTGCCGAGAACTGTCCTGTCGTCCGCCGATGCAGACACGCCAACGATGATGTGCGCGAAGGCGGAAATGCGGTCATGGGAGTTGCTCCAACTGGAACCGTCTGCGATGCGGCGTGCGGATTCGCGAAGCCAGGAACCGCGAATGGAATCCAATGGTGCGCATCTGCCCGCAACTCTCGCTCGGCTCGCGCGCGAGAGTGCGAAGCAACAAGGCGGTGATGCTGCGGCACTTTATCAAGAAGTAGGCAACCGCATGGCTGAATTGCTGGGCGATGTTCGATTGATTGAAGTCGAAGAAAACGAGCGCACCGACACGTTGACCGTCTTTGCTATCAGCAAAGATGGAACCAAGGTGCCTGCACGCTCATTGTCCGACGGGACTCTCAGGTTCCTCGCGTTGCTGGTGAAGGAACTCGATGTTCAAGGAAGGGGCGTCATCTGTTTGGAAGAGCCGGAAAACGGCATCCATCCGCAACGAATTCCAGCCATGCTGCGTCTTCTTAATGACATTGCGGTGGATTTGCAGTTGCCGTCCGGGCCGGACAATCCCTTGCGGCAAGTCATCTTCAACACGCATTCGCCTGCGGTTGTGCAGCAACTCCCGCCAGATTGCATTCTCGTAGCGGAGAGTGCGCCATTTCTTTGTGAGGGAAAGCAAGTGACGAGCGTACGGTTTGCGAGCCTTCATGACACGTGGCGCACGCATTTGAAGGAGCACCCCCCGGTCACATCAATTGGAAAACTCCTCGCATATCTGCGGCCCGCGCCCGCTGCCCGGAACGGCGTTGCGCCGCACAAGCCCCGACTTATCGACAGCGAAGAGGCGCAACAAATCCTGCTCAAACTGGCGTAGCGGATGCGGCACATTCAGTTCACATTGTTCGCCGAAGGACCGACCGATCGCGCGCTCCTGCCCATTCTCGATTGGGCCATACGCGAATCTATCGAGCCTGATACCGTCGGTCATGAGTTCTTGCCCAAGTCAGAACTCCGAGAGGAGTTCACAATGGCGGAACGTCTCGAAACAGCGGTGAAAATCTTTCCTTGCGATATTTTGTTCGTCCATCGCGATGCGGACAAGCAGAAGCCTGAGTTGCGTTACGATGAGATCGGGAGAGCCATCGCGGAGCTTGTGGCAAAGGGTATTGCCGTTCCTCATGTTTGCGTGGTTCCTATCCGGATGACTGAAGCGTGGTTGTTGCTGGATGAGTCCGCCATCCGCCGAGCCGCAGCAAATCCAAACGGGACGGAGGCGCTCCATATCCCTAAAGTGAAGCAACTGGAAACTATTCCCGATCCGAAAGCACGGCTTCACGAGGTGTTGCGGAATGCTTCTGGGAAGCGCGGTCGGCGGCGCGCATCATTTGACGTTCAGGAGGCGGCGGCTTTGGTTCCAGAATTCATCGCTTCATTTGTCCCGCTTCGCCAGTTGGGCGCGTTCGCTCGGCTCGAAGCCGACTTGCGAAAGCTATCTCCGTCGCTCTCCAATACGAAGTGACAGATTTTTTGGGAGAGGGGACTTATAATCCATGGAAATCGCAGCGGGTTCAGCGTGTCATCTGTTCGAATTTCTGTGAATCAGTTTTCCAAAATGAAAGCGTCCTTGTCACGGAGTCTCGCGTGAGCGCAGGCAGGCCACGCGGCTTTCCATTTGCCAAAAATCTCCCGGCGGGATAAGCCGCGCAAGAGTCCCCATTTTCCAAAATCCCCAACGATCCACTCCATGTCCAAACTCAACGCTTACCATCCCTCCATCGAAGGCGCGCAGCACGGCTCGAAGTCCCTCGAACAGTTTCTCGATTACGCGAAGGCCGCGGGGGCGGCGGGCGCGCAGCCGAGCAATTACATGCTCAATGGGCCGAAGGGGCTGAAGAAGGCGAAGGAGATTCGCGACATCTTCGGGAGCCGCGGGATGCGGCTGGATGGTATTTCGTCGCACTGCCCGTTCTGGGTGCATACTTCGATCTGGACGGGGACGAAGAGCGGGAATCCTTTCATCGCGCCGGATGTGGTGAAGCTGTCGCCGGAGAAGATCGAGAAGTGGCACGAGACGTATCTGCTGAAGCTGATGGATCTCGCGGCGGAACTAGGTGTGAAATCCATGCCGATGTTTTGGGGCGTGGCGTTTGGCTGGGAGATGGCGACGGGGTATCCGTGGGGATTCTGGAGCGGCGGGGGATTCGATCTGCTGGAGGAGGGGAAGGCGCGCTTTGTGAAGAAGACGCAGAAGCTGCGCGACCATGCGCGGAAGCTGGGCATTTTCCTCTGCCACGAAATCCACCCCGGCACGGCTGCATCATGCGCGGATGATTTCAATCTGCTCGTGGACATCTGCGACGGCGACAAGACGCTGGCGGTGAATGCGGACCCGTCGCACTGCTGGGAAGGCGAGACGTGGGAGCAGCGTTTCCTGAAAGTGGGCAGCCGCATCTACGCGGCGCATGTGAAGAATTTTGTGATCCGCCCCGGCTTCCCGCTGCGTGCGATGCAGCCCTCGTGGCCGCGCCGCGCGATGCAGTTCACGGACCTCGGCAGCGGGGATCTGAACATGCAGCGCTACGTGGAATTGCTGCTGCACGTGGGCTATCAGGATCGGTACTGCAAGCTGCACGGCACGGCGTCCGCGCCGCTCGTCGTGGAGGCGGAGAGCGCGCACCAGGATCTGGATCACTGCTCCGCCGATGGCATCCGTTATGTGAAGGAGAAGCTGTGCTGGCCGCAGGCGGCGGGGAGTTTCGAGGCGGGGATGGGGGCGTGAGGCGGCGGAGCCAGTGAGCAGTAATCGGTAATCAGTGAACAGTGCTCAGTGACCAGTGCTCAGTAAAATCGTCAGCGCCTTGCAGCCATGTGGCATTCACTGATCACCGATTACCGATTACCGATTACTGATTACTTTCTGGTCTCTCCTGCGGGCGCGGTCTTCGGCGGGGGCGTGGTCACCTTTTCCCAAATCCGGACGAGCGAGGGCCACGCGAACCAGATCGCGCCGGCGACGGCGGCGAGTCCGATGAGGTTTACCACGCGGTAGAAAAGATCGCTGCGCGGTCTCGGCGCGATGATCAGCGCCATGCCGCACTCGGGGCACACGAGGGCCATGTCGCCGGCGACCTCGATGTCGTCACCGTGGTAGCCGAGCAGGCAGCCGGTGTGGTTGGGGCATTTGCAAATCACTGTGCGCATCGGGCGGGGAATTAAGCGACCTCCGGCGAATGGCGCAAGCGCGCGGCGAGGATGTTTGCGCTCGGCAAAATGGCCGCGCCCCTTTTATCTGCGCCCCATGCCCTCCGCACTGGCAATCGCCGCACACCCCGATGACATCGAATTCGTCATGGCCGGGACACTCCTGCTGCTCCGCGATGCGGGCTGGACGATTCACTGCTTCAATCTCTCCAACGGAAACATGGGCAGCACCGTGATGGCGGCCGCGCAGACGGCGCGCACGCGGCGCGACGAGGCGAAGGCCGCGGCGAAGCTCATGGACGCGCAGTGGCACGCGCCGATTTGCAATGACCTCGCCATTTTCTACACCGAGGAAAACATCCGCCGTGTCTGTGCGGTCGTGCGCGCGGCGCGGCCGAGCGTGGTGCTGACTCATGCGCTGCAGGACTACATGGAGGACCACATGATCACCGCGCGGCTCGCGGTCACGGCGGCGTTCACGCGGGGGGTTCCGAGCTACCGCTCGCAGCCTTCGCGCAAGCCGTGCCTCGACCCGTGTGTGATCTATCACGCGATGCCGCACGGGCAGCGGACGCCGACGCGGCGGCGCGTTTTTCCCGAGGCGTTTGTGGATACGACGGGCGTCCATGCTCGCAAGCGCGCGGCGCTCGCGTGCCACGCTTCGCAGAAGGAGTGGCTCGACAAGACGCAGGGCATGGACAGCTATCTGCGGACGATGGATGATTTTTCCAGCGCGCTCGGCAGGCAGTCGCGGCGATTCAAACACGCGGAGGGCTGGGTGCGGCATTTGCATTATGGCTTCAGCGACGAGGCGGATGATCCGCTGCGTGCGGCGCTGGGAAAACGACATCGCGTGAATGCTGCCTTGGTGTGCGCGAACGAACGTGGCGATGCGTAAACCGCCGCCAATCTGTCCGGTCTGCGGCGAGGCGGTCCCGCCGGATGCGGTCGCCTGTCCCAAGTGCGGCGCGTGCCATGATTCCGGCTGGAAAGAAAACGCCGACGTGTACGACGGTCTCGATTTTCTCGACGACGCGAGCGAAGGCGACGACGGCAGAGTGAGCTGGGGCAGGAAGCCGGGCCTGCATCCGTTCTGGCGCATCGTCGCGCTCATCGCGGTGCTGGCGCTGTTTTGGTGGTTTTGGAGATCGGTCTTCGCCGCTGGCCGGGCACCGTGGTGAGGGGGTGCAAGGGCGTGATGAAAAGTAAGTCCAGACCGTGTTGGAAACCGCGCGGTGGAGCGGGTGCTCCGCGCACGCTTCGCACGCGCAAAAGCATGCCGCCATCCCCGGAAACGCGCCGCCCGCGGGAAACGCGCCCGGAGGTCGCGTTCCACCGCGCCGCCTTCTTTGTGCCTTGGCTTGGACTCACTTTTGATCCCACCCAGGGGCGGAAGAGAGTGCGACGGAATGCTTGCCGAATCGGGCCGCTGCCATTACCACTGCGGGCTGAATGAAAAAAATCGAGGCCATCATCAAGCCGTTCAAACTGGAGGACGTGAAGGAAGCCCTCGCCGAGATCGGCGTGGAGGGCATGACCGTCACCGAGGTGAAGGG
>JAYWEP010000196.1:0-9180 GCA_043779205.1 Chthoniobacter sp.
CAGCGCAAAGACCGCAAGCGCACCGAGGTGCCGAACGCGGCGATCGTGGGCTACACAAACTCGGGCAAGTCCTCGCTGCTCCACCGGCTCACCGGCGCGGACGTGCTCATCGAGGACAAACTTTTCGCCACGCTCGACACGACGACGCGGAAAATCGCGCTGCCCAACAAGCAGCCGCTGCTGCTCACCGACACCGTCGGCTTTGTCCGCAAGCTGCCGCACCGGCTGGTCGAGGCCTTCAACGCGACGCTCGAAGAATCCGCGATGTCGGATTTCCTCATCCACCTGCTCGACGCGTCGCAGCCCGAGGTCATGGAATTTTACCACACCACGCGCCGCGTGCTCGCCGAGCTGGGCGCGGATGAAAAGCGGACGCTGATCGTCTTCAACAAGATCGACAAAGTGCCCGACGCCGCCGCGCTCGCGGTGCATCGGCGGCATTTTCCCGACGCCATTTTCATCTCCGTCCACACCGGCGAGGGGCTCGAAGAACTCATCGCCCGCATGGCCGAGATGGCCGACGGCGGCGCGGTGCGCTGCGAGCTGCTGGTGCCGCAGAGCGAGGGCGCGCTGCTCGCGCGCGTCCACCGGCTGGGGCGCATCCTGAGCACGGATTACGAGGGCGACGCGGTGCGGCTCACGGCGGTGCTGCCGGCGCGGCTGGCGGAAAGCTGCGCGCCCTTCCTGGCCGGCGCGGCGGAGAAGGTGGGCGCGGATTCTTTGCAGACAAAATAGCGCGGAGCCGCTAAGACCGGGCGAAGAAATCAGCGCACTCGGGACTGGAAGCTGCTTAAACCTTTTTTACACTCCTGCGGATATGTCATTCCTCGATCGTTTCAAACGCCCCGGCCAAGACGGCAGCGTGCCGAAAAATCCCGCCGCGCCGTCGCGCGCGGCTGCGCCAGAGGTGGCCCCGGAACCGGCCACGCCGAAAGCCGAGCCGCTCCGGCCCGCCCAGACCAGCCGCATCGCCGCCGCCGCGGGCGACCATCCCGTCATGAACGGGCCGGCGAAAAAGGCCAGGGAAACACCGCCCATCGCGCCGCCCGCTCCGGCACCCGCGCCGCCGCCCGAGGCGAAGCACGAAATCCTGCTCGATCTCGGCGATTTCCTCCCGCGCATCCCCAAGCAACTGCTCCACGACGGCCCGCACGACGTGGAATCCAAGCTGAAATTTGACATCGCCGAACTCGCGGATCGCATCGCCCGCGGCCAGACGACCATTCCGCTCACCGAGATCCACCGGCGCGCGCCGGAGATTTTCCGGGAGGAAATCCTCGCCTCCAACGAAACGGAAGTCCGCTTCCCCTGGCAGAAAGTGATGCGCATGCTGGCCGACGCCCGCACCGCGCCGGCCGCTGCGTCCAGCGCCGACGGGCTGAGCCTCGCCGCCGCGGAATCGCTCGCCGAAAAACTGCGCAACCAGCGGGCCGCCCGCAACATCATCCCCGGCATGGCGGAAGCCGGCGGCACCCCGCATCCGGCACCCGCGCCCACGCCTGCGCCGTCGCTGAAGCTGGTCACCGAAACGCTCGCCGCGCCGCCCGCCCCGGCCCCGGTCATTCCCGACATGCGGATCGTCGCCGACGACGGCGCGCTCGCCCTGTCGGTGAACACGACCGGCACCACCCTCAACTCCCCGCTCCAGGACGACGACAAACTTTCCCGCGAGGAGCTCCTGCGCTCGCGCGAAGCCATGCGCGCGCAGCTCGCGCGGAGCAAAGGCGAATTCGAGCGGCAGCTCGCCGCCGCCGCGCAGGAGCGCAAAAACATCGCCGAAGAGCGCGAGCGGCTCGTCGCCGAAATGGTGCGCGCGAAAGCCGCGGCGGACGACACGGTCGAGCAGATCGCGTTTGAGAAAAGCGTGGGCGCGAAGACCGCCGCAAACCTCACCAAGGCGCAGCAGGAAGCCAGGGCGCACCAGCGCGAACTGACCGCGCTCAAGGCGGACCTGGCCCGGGCGAAGGAAGCCGACCAGCGCATCCAGGCGCTGACCACGGAACGCGACGCCCTCGCCCAGCAGCAGGCCGTGCTTTCCAAGCAGGTCGCCGAATTTCAAAAGCGCGGCAAGCTGGGCCAGACGATGACCGGCGACGCCGCGCCGGCGGGCGGCAAGGAAAACCCGCGGCAGGTCGATGAGCTGCACCGCCGGATCGCCGCGCTCGAATCCCACCAGCGCGAAGCCGCGCTCGACCTTGGCCGGGAGAAGGAAGCCAAGATCAAACTCGAGCGCCAGCTCGCGACCACCGACCGCCTGAACCGCGAAGGAGCCGCGCACGTCGAGGAAACGCACGCCACGATGCGGCGCGAGTTTGAAGCCGCCGCGCGCAAACGCGAAGCCGAGGCCGCCCGCGCGCTGAAGGAGGCGCAGGAGCAGGTGGAAAGCGCGCAGGCCGCGAGGAAGCGGCTCGCCGCGGAGCTCGAGGAGACCCGCGCGCGCCTCGCCGCCGGACCCGCGCCCGCGGACGCGCCGGACGCGTGGGAGGACCGGGCTGTGGCCCAGCTCGAGGCCGACATCGAGAATTACCGCGACCGCATCAAAAAGCTGCTCGCCGAGCGCAACGCCATCGCCCAGGAAAAGGAAACGCTCGCCGTCCAGCTCGCCGCGGGCGCGACCGCGCAGGCCGCGGACGGGGAAAAATCCGCGTCCGAAAACAGCGGCCTGCTCGCCGCCTCGCAAAAACTCCAGCAGGAACTCAGCGCCGCCCACGCCGAGCGCGAGCGCCTTTCCGCCGAACTGCGCGAGGCGCGGGAAAGGGCGGCGCTCGTCGAAAAGGCGCAGGCCGAAACCGCCACCGCGCAGCTTCAAGCCGCGAAGATCGCCGAACAGCACACCGCCGCCGAAGCTGCGCGCCGCGAAGCCGCGCAGGCGCTCGACCAGCTCCGCGAGACCCACGAAAAGCTCGGCAACGAAAAAGCCGGGCTGGCCGCGGAACTCGCCACCGCGCTCGCCGCCGTCCCCGCCGCCGCCGCCGCGGGCCAGAATCTCAGCGCCGAGCGCGCCAAGCTCGCGCGCGAACTCGAAGCGGCCCGCGCCAGCAGCAACTCGACGATCACGAAACTCCGTTCCGAAAACAAACAGCTCACCTACGAGCGCGACGCCGCGCAGAAGGAAGGCGAGAAGCTCCTCGCCGAAATCGACGCCCTCGCCGCCGCCAGACAGAACGAACGCGCAGCCCTCGACCGCGACCTCGCCGCCGCCCGCCTGGCCCGCGATGCCGAGGCCGCGGCGCACGGCGAACTCCGCGCCGTGCAGGAAAAACTCGGCGGCGAAAAAACCGCGCTCGCCGCGCAGCTCACCGCCGCCAACGCCGCGCGCGAGGCGCACGAAAAGACGCTCGCGGAACTGGCCGGCGAACGCGACGGCATCAGCGCCAAAGCGCACGCGCTCGCCGCGGAACTCGCGACCCTCCGGCAGACCCACGCGACCGCTTTCGAGCAACTGCGCGCCGAGCACGAAACCCTGGGCATCGCCAAAGGCGCGCTCGGCAAATCCCTCGCCGACGCCACCAACGAACGCGACCAGCTCCGCGCGAAAACCGAAACCCTTTCCACCGAACTCGCCGCCGCCAAACAGCAGCACGGCGAAGCCTACGCCTCGCTCGACACCGATCACGCGACGCTCCGCGCCGCCCACGAAACCCTCGCCGGCCAGCTCACCGCCGCCCGCCACGCCCACGAGCAGACCTTCGCCGAACTCGGCAAAGAGCGCGACGACTGGCAGGCGAAAGCGCAGACGCTGACGGCGGGAATCGGCGGACTTCGCCGGGAGCATGACGCCGTGCAGGCGGACAAAAGCGCGCTCGAAAAATCCGTCGCCTCACTCACCGCTGAGCGCGATCAATGGCGTGCCAAAACCGAAAGCCTCGCCGCCGATCTCACCGCCGCGCAGCAGCAGCACGGCGAAGCTTTCGCCTCGCTCGAAAAGGATCGCGAAACCCTGCGCGCATCGAAGGAAGCGCTCGCCACCGAACTCGCGCAAGCTGGCGCGGCGCACGAAGCGCTCACCGCCGACGCGACCGCCGCGCGGGAGGCTCACGAGAAAGCGCTCGCCGCTCTCGCCGTCGAACGCGACACCCTCGGCGAAAAACTCCAGGCGCTCCATGCCGCCTCCGGCAACGACTATCGGCAGCACGAAAGCGCGCTCGCCGACCTCAGCGCCAAGCTCGCGGAACTGCGCGACAGCCGCGAGGCGCTGGCAACCGAAAGTGCGGCCACGAAGGGCGCGCTCGAAAAATCCCTCGCCGACCTGACTGCCGAGCGCGCCGGACTTTCCACGAAACTCGACGACCTGCACGCCGAACTCGCCGCCGCCCGCCAGAGCCACAGCGAGACCGCCGCCGCGCTGGAAAAAGGCCGCGCCACAGCCGCTGCCGCCGCGCACGAACATGAGCAGTCGCTCGCCGCCTTGCGCGCCGAGAAGGATGCCGCCCTCGCGGAGACCCACGCCGCGCACACCGACTTCGCCGCCGGCAGCGACCAGCGCATCGCCGCGCTGACCGCCGCGCATGAAACCGCGCAGACCGGGCTCCACGAGGAGCGCACCAGGGCGCTCACCGCTTTGACCGCCGAGCGCGACGCGACCGTGACCGCCTTGACCGCCGAGCGCGACCGGGTTCGCGAGACCGCGGCGCAAACCGGAGAGCGGCTTGCCGCCGAAATCGCCCAGCTCACCGAGGCCCGCGACAACGCCCAGCGCGAGAGCGCCGCCATCGCCCAGCGCCTCGGCGCCGCCGTCGTCGAGGCCGATGCGAAACTCGACGCCACCCTCCGTGAACGCGACGCCCTCCTCGCCCAGAAACGCACCACCGACGCGGACTTCGCCGCCGCGCGCGACGCCCACGCGGCCCAGGCGTCCGTCTTCGCCCGCGAGCTGAAAGCCGTCGCCCAGCAGCGCGACGCCGCCCTCGCCGAGACCGCCGCCGAGCGCGAGGAGCACGCCAAAAAAGCCGCCGCCCTCGACGCCGACCGCGCCGCACTGGCCCGCGCCGAAGCCGAGATCGAGGCCCGCTTCGAGCGCGAGTTGGGGCGCGTCCGCCACGAGCGCGACAGCATCATCCAGCAGCGCGACGCCCTGCGCGACCGCATGGAAAAGGTCATCGACGAGCAGCGCAGTCTGCTCGAGGAAATCTCCGCCCAGGCCAGCCAGACCGCGCTCCGCCACGGCACCATCCCGGCCTCCGCCCGCAGCGCCGAACCCGCGGTCACGCCGCCGCCCGCGCCCGCGCCGAAAGCGCGCCGCGCCCGGAAAGAGAGCAACGTCATCGACATCACCGAGGCCGAGATTCTTTCGCCGCAGGCCGATGAGGAGGGCCGGCTGAAGATCCCGCGCATCCGTCCGGTGCAGATTCTGCCGCCGCAGATGCGCGTTCTTTGAGGCGCAAAAAAGCCGTCCCGTCCGCCCGCCGGCGCTGGCCGCGGTGGCTGGGCCTCGCCGCTCTCGCGCTCCTGCTGCTCCCGATCGCCGAGGTCGCGTGCGTTCGTTTCATCGACCCGCCCATCACGCCGCTCATGCTCCTGCGCCCCGTGGAGGCGCGCTTCTCCGGCCAGCCCGCCGCCGAGCGGCGCTACGTCTGGCGCGACCTCGGGCAGATGCCGCGCGACTTTTTGAAACTCGTCCTCACCGGCGAAGACCAGCGCTTTTTCCGCCACCACGGTTTCGACTGGCGCGAAATCCGCCTCGCCCGCGCGCAGGCCGCGCGCGACGGCGGCGAAGTGCGCGGCGCCTCCACCATTTCCATGCAGTGCGCCCGCTCGCTCTTCCTCTGGCAGGGCCGCTCGTGGGTGCGCAAAGGGCTCGAAATCTACTACACCTTCTGGATGGAGCTGCTGCTCCCGAAGCGCCGCATCCTCGAACTTTACGCGAACGTCATCGAGATGGGCGACGGCGTGTATGGCCTCGAAGCCGCCGCCCGCGCGCACTACGGCGTCGCGCCCGGCGCGCTGACCCGCGAGCAGTGCGCCATGCTCGCCGCGCTGCTCCCCGCGCCGCGCGTGTGGAATCCGCGCGCGCCATCGCCGCGGCTCAGCGCCCGGTGCGCGAAACTGCTGCGCCAGGAAAAGCAGGTCGCCTTCCCCGAACTCGCGGTCCGCAAATAGCGCCTCCCCGCGTCTGTAGGGGGAAGCTGTCAGCTTCCCCTACAGACGCGGGGAGGCGCTACGGCACTGGAACTTTCCGCCGCCTACCGCCCCGGCTCCGGATCGCGGAATTCCCCGCGCACCGGATCAAAAGAACGTCCGTCATCCTTCGGCGGTGGGGTCGCTGCGGAGCTTCGCGCCCTCCGCGTTTGCGGGCGCGGCGTGGCGTCCTTCGGCCATTCGTATTCGCCGGTCTGCGCATTGAAAGTGCGGGCATCGTGACCCGTGTGGAAGATGCCGAGATTGGCGAGGGGATTGTCGAGCGAGTGGCAGCCCGCGCAGAGCGCAAAGGCGGCGGCGAGGAGGAGACGCGGGAGTTTCATGCAGCGGCGCAGATGGCGGGGACGAGGATTTGTGGATTAGTGGATTGATGGGCGAGCGGCTTCTGACATAACACACCGCTCCGCCAGCAATCCAACAATCCATCCATTCCGCCCGCACCCATGCTCTCCCACGTCGTCATCTTCTGGACCCGACCCGAAATTCCCGGTGCCACCGAAGCCCTCATCGCCGGAGCCGAAAAATACCTGCGCCCCATCCCGCTCGCGCAGAGCTTTCACATCGGCCGCATGGTCCCGAGCCATCGCGAGGTCGTCGATCAGAGCTACCAGGTCGCGCTGCATTTGCTCTTCGAGGACAAGGCCGCGGAGGAAGCCTACCAGGTCCATCCGCTGCACCTCGACTTTGTGGAAAAGGCCTTCAAACCCAACTGCCAGCGCGCCACCATTTTCGACTTCGCCTAAACGATGAACCCCCTCGCCCTCATCCTCCTCGCCGCTGCGCTCGCCGCCCCCACTTTCCCCGCCGCCGCCGAGATGCCGGCGGGGCCGGTGCGGGTCGCCGTCCAGCAGGAGTCGAAATCCGACAACAAAGGCTTCACCAAAGTCCAGCACCGCGTCCTCAAGATCACCCTCGTCAACTCCAGCCCCGACAGCCTCCCGCTGCGCGTGAAGTACGCCTTCTTTGGCCGCGCCGCCAAAGGGCAAGACACCATCGTCATCGACCACAGCGACCTCACCACCCAGCTCCAGCCGAAGAGCGACCAGACCCTGACCACCGCCAGCCAGTCGGCCACCTTCGTGGAGGAGCACTTCGACAAAAAGAAAAAGATCGAGGCCACCGGGCAGAAGTTCACCGGCTACGGCGTCAAGGTGTATCAGGACGGCAAAGTCATCGCCGAGACCTGCGAGCCCTTGAGCATGCAGGACGACCTCGCCAAAATGCCCGGCCTCCCCGCGCCCAAGCCGAAGCCCGCACCCGCCGCCGCCAAACCCGCGCCCAAGCCGAAGCCCGCACCCGCCGCCGCCAAACCCGCGCCAAAGCCCAAGCCCGCCACGCCCGCGCCGCCGGCACCGGTGGCCAAATAGGCCGCAAAGCCGGCCGTCCCAAGGGCTCACGCATCCAACGCCCGCAAGCGCGGGGAAAGTTCTCAGGTCGAGGCTCGCGTATTCATGCAAGATTTTTGCGCAATTGGCGCGCGCTACCCGATGGCACCGGCATCGTGCCGGCTGAGAAGGCGTCAGGGCTGCGGCGCGGCGTCGGCCGGCTGGCCCGTGGCCGGAGTGCCGCCGGAAAACTCCGCCTTCAGTCTGGCGATCATTTCCTGCAAAAGCGGACGCCGTTTGTCGTCGAGTTCCTGGTGCAGCCGTGCCTCGATTTTGTGCCGCTCCTCGCCGTAGCGCCGGGCGAAAAGTTCGCGGCGCTCGGCGTCGAGTTCGAGCCCGGCTTCCTTCAGCGCGGCGTCGATGTCCTCGGCGATTTTTTTCCGGCGAAAAATTTCCCGGTCGGCCAGCGCCTTCTTTTCCTCGGGTGAAAGATTGCTCCAGCGCAGGAAATTTTCCTGAAATCGTTTCCGCTGCTCCGGGGTGAGCGCTTCGATGGCTTTGCGCACATTCTCAAATTTTTCGGCGTCCGGCCCCCCGCCTTCCGGGCGGCGCAGTTCGCCGCGCGGGCCAGCGAACCAGCCGGGGCGTTTCGGGGGAGGCGACGTGGGCGTTTCCAGCGGCGTCTGCGCCCATGCTGCGGGCAGCGCGATGACCAGCGGTACGCAGGTCGAAAGCAAACGCTTCATGGCTCCAGCCATACCGAGCTTTCCTCCGAGGCCAGCAATTCATCGAGATGGCTGATTACCTGATAGTCAGAGCTTTGCGCCACTTGTTTTGCAAGAAGCATAGTTGTTTGATCGGGCGGATCGACGCGTGGTGTGAGCGCCAAACCGGCGATAATCATGGCGCAGGCGCTCACCGCCGCGACCTGCCAGCGGAGCCGCAGCCACCCGAAGACGCCGCGCTTTTCCGGCGCTCCCCCGCGGATGGCGCGGAGGACGTTGCGGGAAAAAAACGGGGAGACTGCGGGTGCCTTGGCTTTGCCCAGCAGGCTCCAGAGATCATCGTGCTCGTCGGTGTTCATGGCTGAACGGCAAACGCGGGCGATTGGGAGAAGTTGCGCTTTTTTCCGCAGTCCGCCCGCCGATTCCGCGGCCTACGTTTCGTGCGCTTCGAGGAAGCCTTCGAGCTGCCGGATGCGCGTCGGGTGGCGCATCTTCCGCAGTGCTTTCGCCTCGATCTGGCGGATGCGTTCGCGGGTGACTTTGAACTGCCGGCCCACTTCCTCGAGCGTGCGGCTGTAGCCGTCCACGAGGCCGAAGCGCTGTTCGAGCACCTGCCGCTCGCGCTCGGTCAGCGTCTCGAGCACGTCCTTGATCTTCTCCTTGAGGAGCACGATCGCGGTCATGTCGCTCGGGTTTTCCGCGCCTTTGTCCTCGATGAAATCGCCGAAGCTGGTGTCGTCGCTTTCGCCGACCGGCGATTGCAGCGAGATGGGCTGCTGCGCCATTTTCAAAACGGCGCGCACGCGCTCGACGGGGAGCTGGATTTCGTCGGCGACCTCCTCCGGCGTGGGCTCGCGGCCATAGTCCTGCACGAGCTGCTTCTGCACGCGCATCAGCTTGTTGATCGTCTCGATCATGTGGACCGGGATGCGGATGGTGCGCGCCTGGTCGGCGATCGAGCGGGTGATCGCCTGGCGAATCCACCACGTCGC